>DASQXE010000061.1:0-41815 GCA_035639875.1 Gaiellaceae bacterium
ATCCGGGAGCCGCCCCGATCGTCATCCTCGCCGCCGCTCCGTTTCGCATCTCCCTCAGCCTCGGAAGCGACGAGGCATCTCTCCTCGTACCGCTCTACGTTGCGCTCGCCGCCGCCGCCGTCGCCCTCCTCTACTGCGTCCTACGCGGCCTCCGGCTCCCGGCCGTGCCTCTCATCGTCGCCGCGCCTGCTTCGGCCCTCATCGGGTTCTCGGGGATCTCGCTGCTCTGGACCCGCGACCTCCGGGCGGGCACGATCGAGCTGGTCTTCTTCTACTTCCCCTTTGCGGCACTTCTCACGATCGTCGCGCGGACGCGCCCGGGCCACTGGCGCCCGCTGACGGCCGTCGTCCTCACGGTGACCGGCCTTCTTGCGGCCATCGGTCTCTACCAGGCGTGGACGCACAACCCGCTGCTCGCCAAGGAGAACGTGCAGCTCGGGAACGAGTACTCCGCGTTCTTCCGGGTCACCTCACTCTTCGAGGACCCAAATGTCTACGCGCGCCACGTGGTGCTGGGGATCGCCGTGCTGCTGGTCGTGCTGTGGCTCGAGCGGGTCCGACTAGCGGTTGGGATCCCGCTTCTGGTTCTGCTCGCCGCGGGCCTGTACTTCTCGTATTCGCAGACGAGCCTGGTGGCGCTCTTCGCGGCCGTCCTCGCCATCGGCTTTGCCGCGGGCGACCGGCGCATGCGCCAGATCCTCGCGACGGCGGCGATCGCGTTCGTGCTCGTCGCAGGGATCCTGGTGGCCTCGGTCGTCGGGGGCGAATCGGCGCGTCAGATCACGAGCGACCGCCTCCCGCTCGCCAGGGTCACGCTGCCCGTGTACACGGCTAACCCGGTGGTCGGCGTCGGCATCGGCGCACAGCCGCTCATGAGCCGCCGCGAGGCCGACGCCGCGAGGAAGAAGAGCAAGAACGTCTCGCACACCACGCCGCTTACGATTGCCGCCGAGCTGGGGACTCTCGGCCTCCTCGCGTACATTGCGTTTCTCCTCGGCGTCGCGCGGACGCTTCGGCTCACATGGCGGCGAAACCGAGCGGTCGACCTCGCGCTCGTCGGCTGCCTGACGGCGCTCGTCGTCCACTCGCTCTTCTACGGCGCGTTCTTCGAGGATCCGATCGTGTGGGCTCTCACCGGGCTGGCGGCCGCGCTGCTCGCTTTCGAGCCGCGGCGCGCGACCGAGTCGCCGAGACCTGGAGTGCGGAGCGTGAGCCCCGCCGCGAAGCCCGTCCCAGCGCAGTCGCCGAGGTCACCCGCCCGCTGACAGGACGTCGACGCGCACCGGAGGCGTGGGTTCGGAACGGTTCCCGGCCCTGTCCTTCACCATCAGAGCGAGCTCGTGGGAGCCAGGCCCGACTGTCCTCGACCGGACCTCGCCCTGCCACATGATGATGGCCGTTCCTGGCCTATTCGGTTCGCCACGGAGGGCCACCTTCCCGTCCACGAGCAGGATGGACGACGCGCGCTCGCTGGTGGTGTAGCGAAGCGCGATCGTCCCGACAGCGCCGGTCGCGCCGAGGGACAACGTCGTCGAGGACACCGACAGCAGGCGCACGTCCGGCGGCTGCGTATCGACGTGTAAAGCCGCCGGGATCAGGATGCGCCGTCCCGCCCGGTCGAGGTCTACGCCCACCCGGTAGATCCCGTCGGGCGCGATTCGGCCTGCGTCATCGGTCCCGTCCCAGGCGAGCTCGAAGCGGCCCGACCGCCGTGGGAGATCATTCGCGAGGCTCCTGACGACGTGTCCGTCGGCGGCGACGATGTCGACGTCGAGGCGATCGGCACGACGGAGCAAGAAGCTCAACCTGGCTGTCCCTCGCCGACACTCGCACCCGGGGGAGAAGTAGCGTGTCAAGCGCTCCGCCTGGATGGGCGAGTGCGTGAGCTTTAGCCGCTCCGTTTGAGTGAAAGCGGCCGCGCTGCCGACGAGCAGGGCCAGGACGAGGAAGGTCATGGTGCGCCGTCGCAACCTCGCCGATCGTACCGGCCCGGCGACGGGGCGAGCGCGTCAGGCGCGGTCTCGGTACGTCTGGATCAGAACCTCGGCCACCTCGGGACGCGAGAACTCGACCGGGGGGAGCTCGCCCTGCGAGAGAAGCTCGCGCACCTTCGTCCCCGAGAGGAACACGTGTTCGCCAGCGGGATGAGGGCACGTCTTCGCCGTCGCCATCTGTCCGCAGGCGCGGCAGTAGAAGGCGTGCTCGAAGAACATCGGCTCGACGTCGAGCTCGTGCGGCTCGAACTCGTCGAAGACGAGCTGCGCGTCGTACGTGCCGTAATAGTCGCCGACGCCGGCGTGGTCGCGCCCGACGATGAAATGCGAGCAGCCGTAGTTCTTGCGGCAGATCGCATGCCAGACCGCCTCCCGCGGGCCGGCGTACCGCATCGCGGCGGGGAAGGCCGAGACGACGACGCGTTCCTGGGGGTAGTAGCGGCCGATGAGGGCGTCGTACGCCTGCACGCGTGCAGCCGCTGGCACGTCGTCCGCCTTCGTCTCGCCGACGAGGGGGTGGATGAGAAGGCCGTCGACGGTCTCGAGCGCGCATTTGGTCAGGTACTCGTGCGCCCGGTGGATGGGGTTGCGCGTTTGGAAGCCGACTACTCGCCGCCAGCCGCGCTCGGCAAAGAGCGCGCGCGTGTCGCTCGGGTCCTTGTGTAGCTCGGGAAACGCCGGCGGCTGGCGCTCGAAGACGGTGACCTGCCCGGCCGCATAGAAGTCGTGCTGGGCGTAGAGGCGAGCCACGCCCGGGTGCGCCTCGTCGGTCGTCCGAAAGCAGCGCTCGGCCTCGCGCTCCTTGTCGTACGTGAAGACGTCCTCCACCTCGAGAACGGCCAGCGGCCGTCCCGACTCGTCCGCAAGCGCGATCCGGTCCGCCGTCGAAGCCTCCACCACGGCAAGACACACCGGAAGCGCCCACGGAAGCCCGTTCGCCAGACGCATCTCCTCCACCACACGCTCGTAGTCCTCGCGGCCCATGAAGCCGGTGAGCGGCGAGAGGGCGCCCGAGGCGAGCATGTCCAGGTCCGAGAGCTCGCGTGAGGTGAGCTGGATCGTCTCGAGCCCCTCGACGCCGTCCGGTCGCTCGCCCTCCCGCTCCACGAGCTCCCCGCCGTGCGGCGCGATCAGGTGGGCCTCGGCCGTCGCGGTCACGTCAAACACGCACCTCGCCGAAGAGGAGCCCGAGCTCCTCGAGCTTGCCGAGCACCCGGTGCGCGCTCTCCTCGGGCGAGGTCGTCTCGGTATTGACGACGAGCTCCGGGCTGGCCGGCGGCTCATACGGGTCGGAGACGCCGGTGAACTCCTTGATCTCGCCGGCGAACGCCTTCTCGTACAGCCCTTTCACATCCCGCGCCGCGCAGGTCTCCACAGAGGCTTCGACGTAGACCTCGACGAACGGCCCGAATTCCTCGACCATGTTCCGCGCCTTGCGCCTCGTGGCTTCGTAGGGAGAAATCGCGGAGACGAGGACGGCGGCGCCGTGCCGGGTCAGCCGCGAGGCGACCCAGCCGATGCGCTCGATGTTCGTGTCCCGGTCCTCCTTCGAGAAACCGAGTCCTTTGGAGAGGTGGGTGCGCACGACGTCGCCGTCCAGGTATTCGACGAGCCGCCCGACGTCCTCGAGCCGACGCCCGACGAGCTCGGCGATCGTCGACTTGCCCGAGCCCGAGAGCCCCGTGAACCAGAGCGTGAACCCGCTCCTCACTCCCTATTCTCCAAGTGGATGCCGCACTCCAATTTGTCGGAGCCCGCCCAGCGGCCCGCGCGCTCTTCCTCGTCGGGCCGTGTCGGCCGGGTGCACGGTATGCAGCCGATCGACCGGTAGCCGGCGTCGTGCAGAGGGTTGTACGGAATGTCGTTCGCGGTGATGTAGGCCCACACGTCCTTCTCGCTCCAGTCGGCGAGCGGCTGCACCTTCCAGACGCCGTAACGCTCCGAGCGCTCCACTTTGCGAGCACCGGCGCGCGACGGTGACTGGTCCCGCCGGATGCCGGAGACCCAAGCATCGTAGGGCTCGAGCGCGCGGATGAGCGGCTCGACCTTGCGGATGTGACAGCAGCGGTCGGGATTCGACTCCCACAGGTTTGGGCCCTCGCGCTTGTGCTGCTCGGCGACGGTGATGATGTCGGGCTGCATCAGGTTGAGGCCGTAGCGCTCGACGAGGCGCTCGCGCGTCTCGTACGTCTCTTTGAAGAAAAGATGCGTGTCGAGCTCGATGACGTCCACGTCGCGACCGAGCTCGGCGACCATGTGCACAAGCACGGACGACTGCTTCTGCCACGAGCACGTGAGGCAGAGGCGATCGCCGAACTCCTCATAGGCCCAGAGGAGAACCTCCTCGGCCGGGAGGGTATCGAGCTCGGCCTCAGTCAGTGACAGCGGCCGGGTGCTCATGGAGAAGAATTCCCTTCAGGGTGTCTGCGCGAAGCCCGAGCCGTAGCGTCTCGAGCGAGATGACCTCCTCGGGCGGGATGTTCCCGAGGTTCACGTCCGGTCCGAACGTGCTCACGAACCAGGCCTGGGATGCCTTGGTCGGCGCCTCGAAGATGATGTCGCCGAGGTCGATTCCATGGACGATCTCTTCGATCAGGCCGGTCCGCATTTCTCCAGTCGGTCGGAAGATCCCGGCGGTGCCCCCTTCGCGCCCCTCGGTGATGACCTTCCAGGCCCCGGCCTCGAGCTCTTCCCTCATCCACGCGACCCAGCGGTAAGGGGCATAGACGACGTCGGGATCCTTGGAGCCCACTTCTGACATGACCACGAAGTCGTCCGTCAGCCGTTCGATCAGCTCGAGCTTCCGCTCGTGAGGGAGGTCGATCGCGCCGTCCGATACCTCGACGTGCGTGAACCCGTTGTCGAGGAGCCACCGGCGGTACTCGTCCAGCTTGTCTCGCACGACGGCCGCCTCGAAGAGGGTGCCCCCGCAGACCACCGGGGTCTCGAACGCGCGGTACAGATCGATCTTCGCCTCGAGGTTGCGCGTGACATACGACGTCCCCCAGCCCAGCTTGACGATGTCGACATACTCGCCCGCGGTCTCGAAGAGGCCTTCCACCGCGGCCGGGCTGAGACCATGGTCGAGGACGTGGGTGAGGCCTTGCATGCGTGGCTTCGGCGGACGTGCTGGCACGTCGAGGAAGCCGTCCGTACCGGCACTAAAGGCGGGCATAGAGCTCCTCCAGTCGCTTGCGGGCTTGCTCCTGCACGTCGTGGTAGAGCGACGTGCCGTGGGAATCGATCGCCACCGTCAGCGGACCGAAGTCCTTGACGCGAAACTTCCAAAGACACTCGGGCATGAGCTCCTCCCAGGCGACCTCCTCGATCTCCTCGATCTGGGTGGTCTCGAGCGCCGCCGCGCCGCCGACGATCGCGAAATAGACCATGCCGTAGCGGCGCATCGGCTCGATCGCCTCGTCGGGCAGGCCGCCCTTGCCGCAGATGGCGCGGACGCCGTAGTCGCGCCCCAGAGGCTCGGTGAACCGGACCATGCGCGCGCTCGTCGTCGTCCCGATCGAGACCGGTTCGTAGCGGCCCGAGCCGAGCTTGCGGACACCGGGGGCCGTGTGTAGGAGGAAGGCCCCCGTGAGGTCCATCGGCGGCTCCATGCCTTGGTCGAAGATACGGATCTGCGTCCGGTCGCGGAGGCCGATCACGTGGCCGTCGACGACCACGGAATCGCCCGCGCGCAGGCGGCGGATCTCCTCTTCGGTCGTCGGGAAGCTCATCCGAACGTCCGCCACCTCATGCCTCCCGGTCGTATTCGACGGAGCCGTTCGCTGCGATGTGCGCGGACGCGCGGCGCGCCGCCCAGCACTGGTAGTTGACCGCGACGGGATTCAGCGTCATGTGGGTGTCGGCGTGCTCGACGTGCACCTCGAGCACCGTGACGTCGCCGCCAAGCCCCATCGGCCCGATCCCCGTCTCGTTGACGAGCTCGAAGAGCTCCTCCTCGAGCTTCGCCACCTCGGGGTCGGGGTTGCTCGTGCCGATCGGGCGCGCGATCGCCTCCTTGGCGAGGTGCATCGCGTAGTCGGCGGAGCCTCCGATCCCGACGCCCACGATGCCCGGCGGGCACGGCCTTCCGCCGGAGTTCACGATCGAGTCGAGCACGAAGCGCTTGATGCCCGCGATCCCGTCGGCTGGCGTGCACATCTTCAGGAAGCTCATGCTCTCCGAGCCCGATCCCTTCGGGATGCACTTCACGTCGAGGCCGTCCCAGTCGGGCACGAACTCCCAGTGGACGATCGGGACGCGGTAGCCGACGTTCGGCCCCGTGTTCTCGCGCGTCAGCGTGTGCACCGTGTTCGAGCGCAGCGGATGCTCCTCTGTCGCGCGGGCCGTCCCGTCGTAGAGCGCCTCGTAGATACGAGCGGGGTGGAGCGGAAATTGCTCGCCGACGCGGCAGTAGTAGACGGCGATCCCGGTGTCCTGGCAGACGAGCGTCTCCTGCTCGTCGGCGATGCCCACGTTCCGGATGATGGTGTCGAGCACACGCTGCCCGGGCGTCGAGGTTTCGCGCTCGCGCGCGTCCACGATCGCGTCGCGCAGGTCTTGCGGGATGTCCTTGAGCGCCCAGACGTAGAGATGAGCGGCCGCGTCGGCGACGACCTTCTGGATGTCCGTCGCAATTACGCTCATGCCGCCGCCTTCTCAGCCGCTGCCTTGCCCGCGCGGCGGCCGAAGACCGTGCACTCGAGGAGCGAGTTCCCCATCATGCGATTGCGGCCGTGCGTCCCGCCCGCGATCTCCCCGCAGGAGAAGATCCCCTCGACGGTCGTCTCGCCGTGCTCGTCGACGAGGAGGCCGCCGTTCTGGTAATGGAGCACGGGGTACGTGAGGATCGGCTCGCGCAGCGGGTCGATGCCGCCCGCGCGGTAGCGCCGGAGCATGTACGGGAGGGAGATCTGCGCATCGCGCTCCGGGATGCGGGTCGTGTCGAGGTACACGGCCGGCCGGCCGTCGGGCGTGGCCACGCCGTTGCCCTTCTCGACCTCGTCGAAGATCGCTTGGGAGACCTCGTCGCGCGCTCCGAGCGAGTCGGTGAACTCATCGCGGTCGCGGTTCAGGAGCACGGCCCCGTAGGCGCGCGTCGTCTCGGGAATCGAGTAGCCCTGCATGTTGGCCGGCCACGCGCCGCCGTTCGGGTGGTACTGAAGGACATCCAGGTCGCGGGACTCCGCGCCGAGGTCGAGCGCGATCTTCGTCACCTCGCCCGTGGCTCCGGGGTGATTCGTCGAGAGCTCGCCACGCTCTTCGGCCTCGCGGTAACAGCGTCCTCCCGCAGCGAGCACGACCGCGGACGCATCGATCAGATGGTCACCGCATTGCGCGCGCCATCCGCTCTCGAGCGGCTCGAGCACCGTCAGCGGCGAGTGGGGAAACGTCTGGACGGTCGACTGGTCGACCTTCTTCCGGAGAGCCTTCGTGATGGCGTGGCCGGTGCGGTCGCCGACTTGCAGCAGGCGTTTACGGCTGGCGCCGCCGCAGCGGGCAAGGCGGTAGCCACCGTTTTGCCGCGTGAATTCAACGCCGTTCTCCTCGAGCCAGGCGATCGCCGAGGGAGCCTCCGCCGTGAGGATTTCGACCAGGCGCATGTCCGCGGTCTCATGCGAGCTCGTCCATACGTCTTGCGCGTGGAGCTCGGGCGAGTCGTCCTCGCCGAACGCCGCCTGGATGCCGCCCTGGGCCTTGGCAGAGTTGCACGATTGCAGGGCACGCTTGGTTGCCAGTCCCACGCGCGCACCACCCCGATCGGCGCTCACCGCTGCCGCCAGCCCGGAAGCTCCGCTCCCAACCACGAGCACGTCGAACCGGAGGCTCTGGCGCACGAGCGGACTATACCACCCTTTTGCTAATTCGAGTCATTAGTCACTCTTATCCAGAAGTCAAGTGGCCGAGAGCGCGGGCCGATAACACGACCGTGCCCCGCACCTTTGGCCTCGTTTCCGTCACGGCGACGCTCGTGGTCGTGGCCTTCCTGTGGACGAGGTCTGCGCACGATGCGACGAGTCCGTCCGCGCTTGGCACGGAAAACGACGCCGCCAAGGTCACGGCATCCTTCAACCTGCAGCAAGCCACGGGGGCGATGGAACTTTGGAAGTCGGCCAACGGCACCTACACGGGCGCGCTGCTGCCCCCGGCGAACGGCGTCACGGTCGTCCGCGCGGATGCGACCTCTTACTGCCTGCAGGCCGGCGTCGCCCCGAACGTGCAGCACCTCGACGGGCCGGGCGGTAACGCCCCGGTCGACGGGCCTTGTTAGGCCCCTAACCCTCCGAACACGACGAACGGGTTCCGGGGAGCGATCGCCCACACGAGGCTACCGCTCGCCTCGACCTGGATCGCTGCGCCTTCCGGGACTTCACGCTGCAAGCGCTCCGCGAGCGCGTGCGCGTCGTCCTCGTTCGCTGCACCGGCAAGCAGGAATGTGTGCCGCCGCACGATCGGGATCCCCTCGGACTCGAGGCGCTCGGCGAGCGCAACCGTCTCATCGTGACCAGGCAGTTCGACCCGTACCTCCCACTGGGCCTCCCCTTTCGCACGCGCCTCCTCGGCCTCGCGCTCCTGGAGGCGCTCGTGCTCCGCGCGCTGCTCCTCCGCGGTCCGCGGGAGCGGCACCGACGCGTCCTTCCATGCCTGCTCGACCGGATGCCAGCGCTCAAGAGCGGTCAGCGCCGACTGGCCCTCGCTCTCGATGCGCGCGGTGGCGGTCTGATGTACCGCGCGGGCCCGCTCCTCCGAGTCGGTGTAGAGGAAGACGCGCGGCCCGTCACGGCTCACGATCACGCGGTCGCCGAAGCGGTCACGCTCCTCGGCTTCGAGCTCGAGGGCATCGAGCCACTCCGCGAACTGCATCCCGTCGCCTTCGTCGTCGAAGTCGATCGTCACACGCCAATCGTCAGCCACGGCGCATTCCTACCAGACGCTTCGATAGAGGTCGGCGATCTCAGCCGGGGTGGCGGGCCGCGGATTCATGCGCGCCCCACCGCGGACGGCAGCTTCGGCCCCAAGCTCGTCGAGCTCTCCCTCGGGCACGCCGAAGTGTCGAAGGAGCGTGAACCTGCCCAGGTGTGCGAGCTCCTCGACGCGGCCGACGGGGTCGTGCGTGGACATGGCGTCACCGAAGCGCCGAATCTCGGTCTCGGCCACCGGGAGATTGAAGCGGAGCGCGGGCGCCAGGCAGAGGGCGTTCATGGCGCCGTGCGGAAGCCCGTAGCGGCCGCCCAGCGCCTGCGCCATGGCGTGCGCGAGCCCGAGCCCTGCTCCCGCAAGCGCCGCGCCGGCGTGCATGGCGCCCTCCAGGAGCTGTCGGCGCCCTTCCAGGTATTCACCGTCGGCGAGCACGAGCGGAAGCGAGGCCGAGATCAGCCTTGCTCCCGCGAGTGCATCCTCGTCCGCCGTCGGATTTCGCCCGCGAACGTAGAGCGCTTCCGCGCAGTGCGCGAGTGCGTTCATCGCGGTGCCGGCGGTCTCGCCGGGCGGGAGGCCGATGGTCAGCTCCGGCTCGTAGACGATGCCCTCAACGGACGCTCCTCCGCCGCCGCCCTTCACGCGGCGGGCCTCGTCGCGCACGCCGAACGCGGGCGTCCACTCGGCCCCCGAATACGTGGTCGGGACAGAGACGACCGGGAGCCCGGTCTGGGCCGACACCGCCTTCGCCGTGTCGATCGCGCTCCCGCCGCCGACCGCCAGCAGACCGTCCGCGTCCTCGGCTGCGGCAGCGGCCTCCGCCACCGAATCGACTGGCGAATGCGCCCGCACACCGTAGAAGGCCTTCGCGGCCGGGACGAGGCCGCGCCACCGCTCCGTCGTCACGAGCAACGGGTGCTCGATCCCGAGCTCGTCGAGCAGCGGGCCGAGGGCGTTCAATCCCCAACGAACGATTACGAGAGCGGCTCTTTCCGAGTGGGTTGGAGGGCCTCGCCCACGCTGGTGGGCGGACCGGCGCGATCCTAAGCTGCTGCACCGACGCGCAGCAAGTATCCGGTCTCCGCCGGCGCGTCAACCTCGCGACCAGTGCTCGAGCGACGCGCCAGGCTCCCGGCGCAACGAGATCCTCTTGAACCCGCGCGCGGCCAGGATCCTGTCGAGAGCTCGCGGCGGACGTCCGTGCGAGGCGAGAACCCAGATCGAGTCATGCGTCCGCACGACCCTCTCGACCCTACCGTCGGGTCCCGTCGGGCGCAGTCGGCCGAGAAGCACGACGTTCGGTCGACGGATCCGTACCGTGAAGCCCTGTTGGACCTCGTCGCTCGAAACGAGATCCACCGGCCACTTCGTATAGAGCCCGAAGGCGTAACCGGCCTTTGGTGCGATAAGGATCGCGTCTCGGTCTGTGGTGATCGTCTCGACCTCTCGAACGAGCGGCCTGACGACCTCGCGTGGGTAATTCGGCGCGCGGTAGGTAGCCAGCGAGGCCGCAGCAAGGGTCCCAAGCGCGAGCGCAGTTGCTCTCGGGGCGACTGTGAGCGCCTCGTGTGCCGCGAGGGCAACGAGCACCGCCAGGAGGGGGTAGAGGTAGACGTCGGTGCGGCCGGTTCCGAGCGGAGCCGCTCTCGCTGCCGCCAACACGACGGCGAGCGCGAGCGGAGCGAGCAGCAGCAGCCCGAGGGTCGGCCGCCGCCAGAGCACGACGACGGCTGCGGCGAGGACCACGAGCCCCTCGATCGGCCCGGGCAGCTGCACCGCGCCGCGGACGACGACCACCGCAGCTCCCGCGAGATCGCGAAGGGCCTCGCCGACACCGGCGTCGATTCCGAAGAAGCGGGCGTGGAACTCCTCCCGCAGCGAGGTCGTCACGCGTGGGCGGAGAACGAACCACCACCAAGCGCCACCGAAGAGCGCCAACTCCGAGACCGCCGGGAGCGCAACGCGGATCGAGCCGCGGTTGCGCCGCAAGAGCAGAAGCAGCGCCACGGCGACACCCGAGCCGGCAACCACGGCTGACAACGAGGAAACGGCAATCGCCACCGTCCCGGTCGCGGCCAGATACCACCAGCGGCGCTTCTCGCTCACGTCCTCGAGCAGCCACCACAGGACCGCGAGAAGGACGATCACACAGACTGCGTCGAGCGTGTACTGCTTGACCCGGACCGAGTACGTGATGTGGACCGACGACGTCATCAGGACGAACGCTCCTACACCCGCTGCGAGCCTGCCGAGCCCGCGCCACACGAGCACCACGTAGAGAAGTGGCGGCGCGACGGTTCCAAGTAAGAACGGAGGCAGCTGTGCCTTGAGCTCGGAAAACCCGACCGCGCCCAACCAACCCTTGAGGATGAAGCCGAAGCCGGGAGCCCACGCGCCGGCGAGCAGCACCTCGTGCAAGCGGTCGGCCTTGGTCACGAGGGCGGGCCATGAATCGTCTAACCAGAGACTCGCCGGCCCGAGCGCCGGCGCACGCAGAGCAGCAGCCGCCCCGGCGAAGGCGACAACCAGAGCGACGTCGACTCTTAGGGACCAGCGCGGCTCGGGGCCCCCTACGTTGCGGCCCACAAGTTGCGCAGATCTCCCTACGGCGCCGGAGCGCTCTGCGGAGCCGTCTGCGGAGCGATCGCCGTGAGCAGCCGGCGCAGCCCTTCCTCGAGCTGAATCTCCGGCTCCCAGCCGAGCACCTGTTGCGCTCGCGTGATGTCAGGCTGGCGCACCTGCGGATCGTCAACGGGCAACGCTTCGAAGATGATTTCCGACTTCGAGCCGGTCACGCGCAGGACGGTCTCCGCCAGCTCGAGCAGAGTCATCTCGCGCGGGTTGCCAAGATTGACGGGTAGGTGCTCGCCGCTCGTCGCGAGCACGTAGAGCCCGCGGACGAGGTCGTCGACGTAGCAGAACGAGCGCGTCTGCGAGCCGTCGCCGAAAACCGTCAGGGGCTTGTTCTCGAGCGCCTGCCGGACGAACGTGGGAATGGCGCGGCCGTCGTGCGGGCGCATGCGCGGCCCATACGTGTTGAAGATGCGCGCGATGCACGTGTTGACGCCCTGCTGTCGGTGGTAGGCCATCGTCAGCGCCTCGGCGTAGCGCTTGGCCTCGTCGTAGACGCCACGCGGGCCGATCGGGTTGACGTGCCCCCAATAGGTCTCCGGCTGCGGATGCACCTGCGGGTCGCCGTACACCTCGCTCGTCGAGGCAAGGAGGAACCGCGCCCGCTTGAACTTCGCGAGCCCGAGCATGTGGTGCGTGCCGTAGGAGCCGACCTTGAGCGTGTGCAGCGGCAGGCGGAGGTAGTCGATCGGGCTCGCCGGGCTCGCCAGGTGGAAGACGAAGTCCACACGCTCTTCGATGAAGAAGGGCTCCGTCAGGTCCTGGTTCACGAACGCGAAGTCCTCGCCGTTGGCGATGTGCTCGATGTTCTGGAGCGTGCCGGTGTCGACGTTGTCGACGCAAACGACCCGGTACCCCTCGGCCAGGAGGTAGTCGCAGAGATGGGAGCCGAGGAACCCGGCGCCGCCGGTGACAACCGCAGTGCTCACAGACTCATGTTAGAGCGGTTTTGCGGAATTCCTGCGCGGGCGCTAGCTGGCCACGAGTTGGACGTTCTGTCCGCACGCGCGCTAGCGCAGGTCCTTGTTCGACTCCATGTCGAACCACATGGCGAAGAGGAGCAGCTGCAGTCCCGAGATGACGAGCAGCGCGACAAGGACGATCGTCGCGCTCGTAATCGAGTTCCCCGCGATACGGAGGGCGACCTCCACCACTCCGAGAAGGAAGCCGACGGAGAAGAGGAGGATCCCGAGCGAGTAGAAGAGGACGAGCGGATGGAAGTCGCGGATGACGTACTTCTGCCCCAGCCGCCAGAAGAAACCCTTGAGCAGCAGCCACGAGATTCGCGGGACGACCTTGCGCAGTCGGATCCCGCTCCGCTCGCCGACGCCGTAGATCGGGCGCGAGGGATAGTCGCGTACCCGGCGGTTCCACACGTTCAGGTGCACGAGGAGGTCGTTAGGGAACCCGTAGCGGCGGTAGACCCGATCCAGGTCGAGGAGCTTGAGCGTCTCGAGGTTGACGGCCGTGTACCCGGACTGCGAGTCGGCCACGTGCCAGTACCCTGAGGCGATCTTCGTCAGGAACGACAGGACGGCGTTACCGAGGTACCGCGTGCGAGGGATGAGCTGCCACGCCTGCCCGGTGAAGAGCCGGTTCGCTTTCGCATAGTCGCATTCGCCCGTCGCGACGGCCCGCACGAGCATCTCCAGGTCGTCGGGGTCCATCTGCCCGTCGGCAGCCATGACGCAGATGACGTCGTAGCCCTCGGCGGCGGCGCGGCGGTAGCCGGAGACGATGGCCGCTCCGACGCCCTCGTTGCGCTCGTGACCGACGACCTCGACGCGCTCGTCGGCACCCTGGGCGCGCTCGACGGTCGCATCGGTCGAGCCGTCGTCGATGACGAAGATCCTGTCCACGAAGGCAGGAACGGTCGAGACGGTCGAGGCGACGAGGCTCTCCTCGTTGTAGGCAGGAACCACGACCGCGACCTTCTTGCCGTCGAACACCGCGCTCAGCATAGGCCGACGATCCGTCAGCACGGAACGACCCCGCCGCAGCCGAACGGCCGTACGAAAAGGTCGGCGGGGCGCCTGAGCGAGAAGGGAACCGATACGTCGGCCCCCGCCCGGGCGCGCAGCAGTCCGCGCGAGCGCGGCGAGGACCAGTGGTCGGCGAAGATCCCCGTCGAGCCTGGCTCCACCGTTTGCACACGTCGCCAGCCCTCATCCGTCCTCCGCTCGACGACAACGGTGCCGGAAGCACCACCCGGCAAGCGCCCCCACACGGAGATCTGGCCGCCGCGGGCATACGCAACGAAGGGGAAGCGAAAAGCGGCCAGCGAGCGCTTACGTCGGTCGTCGTACGTGTAGAAGCCGGATTGGTAATACCCCCAGAGCGGATCCGCGTTCAGCGGGTAGTCACGAAGCTGTCCCCAGATGAGGACGCTCGCGCCGGCCCGCCAGCTCAGGTAGAGCGCCTCGGCGGTCCAGCGGGCGTGCAGGCGGCTGGGAACACCCTTTGGATCGGGCGGGCTCGTGTCCCACGAGAGCTCGCTCATCCAGAGCGGAACGTGCGTCTTCGGCAGGCCCGCGTGGTCGACGACGTGTCCGGCCCGCACGGCAGCGCGGACGAGGCGACGCCATTTGGACAGGTCGGCCAGGAAGACGTCGTCGGCACCGAGGGCACGGCGACTCGGGCCGCCGAACGAATAGGGGTGATGCGAGAACACGTCGGCTTCGACGGTCGCCGAGCAGACCGGCTCCGGCTCGGGGCCGCTCGAGAGGCAGAGGAGCTTGCGGAGGAACTCCAGCGGTGAGTGGCCGGAGGCCCCCGCTCGCGGAGCTGTCTCCCCGACGACGACAACATTCGTCGGATCCGTTTCGTGGAGCGATCGCGCCGCCGCGTTCACGAGCTGCCGATAGAGACGCGGGGCGACCGAGCGGCCCTCGGCGTCCCGTTGGGGACGCAGGAAGGCCGGCGAGTTCGGCTCGTTCC
Organism: Gaiellaceae bacterium; assembly: GCA_035639875.1. GTDB lineage: Bacteria > Actinomycetota > Thermoleophilia > Gaiellales > Gaiellaceae > JAIBJP01. The sequence goes on from DASQXE010000061.1 coordinate 14,478, forward strand.
AGATCTCCCAGTAGCGGACGAGGCCCTTGTAGCGCTCCGCGGCGGCCGCGGCGAACGCGGCGAATGAACCGGCGTCAGGATCGAGGGTCCCGCGCGCATCGCCGCCGGGAGCCTGCGCCCACAGCGGAGCAGAGCGGAAGTCGAGCATCGGCGTGAGCCCGTGTGCTGCAGCGGCGGCAACCTGGTCGTCGACGATGCTCCAGTCGTAGGCCGGGTCGGCCGGATCAGCAGGATCGGTCGGCTCGGCCGTCGCGACCCGTTTCCAGTAAAGGTAGAGCCTGACGAGCGAGGCACCGGCCGCGCTCACCCGCGCGGACGCGTCGTCGGCGGAAAGCATCAGGTCCGGCCGCTGCGTCGCGGACGCGCCCGGGTCGAGAAAGCCCGTCAATAGAGGCCGCGCAGCCGAGGCAGCCGGGCAGAGCGCCAGCCCGAGTAGGGCGGCGAGGAGGAAGCGGCTCGGCACCTGCCTTGTTATCGGCGCCCGGCGGGCGCTTCTAGAGCGGAAGCGACCGAGTTACGGACACGGGACACGACCACCACAGCCGAACGGCGATATCGAGCGGTCGGGCGGGCGGACGAGCGAGAACCGAAGCGACCTGGTCGCGGTCCCGATACGCGCCCGGACGAAGCCGCGCGTCCTCGAGTAGCGGATCGTCTTCGCGAAGATCCCGACGCGATTCGAGGTCGTGGTCGTGACCCTGCGCCACCCGCCGGACGTCTTGCGCTCGATCACGATCCTTCGCCCGGGGGCGGCGCCGGGCGCCCGCCCCCAGAGGCGGAGACGTCCGTTCCCGGCATACGCCACGAACGGGAAGTGGAACGCCTGCCAGGAGAGCTTGCGCACGCTCGACGAGTAGTTGAACCCCGATGTCCCGCACTGATCCTCGTCCGAGAGACCCGCCCTTCCACAGAAAAAGAGCCCCGCCTGGTAAGGATTGCTCGGGAATGGCCGATCTCTCATTTGGTGCCAGATGAAGACGCTCACGCCGGCGCGCCAGGAGCGGTACAGGGCCTCAGACGTCCAGCGTGCGTGGAGCCTCATCGGCACGGCCACGGGGTCCGGGCCTTTCGAGTCCCACCCGAACTCCGTGACCCAGAAACGGGCGGAATGCGGCCTCCACCTTCGGTCGACGATGTGGTGGGCCGCAATCGCGGCGCGGAGCACGCGGTGCATCGCGGGCAGGTCGCCGAGCGAGACGTCGCCGACATTGGCGGCCTTGTGCGTCGGACCGCCGGACGTGTACGGGTGCGTCGACCAAGCGTCCATCTGGGACTTGGCCCTGCACGCCGGCTTGTTCTTGCCCGTGAGGCAGAGCACGCCGCGCATGAAGGGGAGCGGCCCTGGTTGCGTCCCGTGCCGGAACGGCGCGGTAGCGCCGGCCACCACGGTCGCCGAGGCATCGACCGCGTGCACGGCGCTCGCGAAGCGGTTCAGGAGTTGCCGGTACAGGATCGGGGAGTACCACTTCCCATCCTTCTGCTGGGGCCGGAGAAACCACGAGAGGTTTGGCTCGTTCCAGACCTCCCAGTGACGCACCCTGCCCCGATAGTGGTTCGCGAGTGCCCTGGCGAACTCGCCGAACTTGATGGGATCGGGGTTGCAGCTGGACGTCGGGGATGGAGTGGTGCCGCAATCGGACCGCTCGGCCCACGAGGGGGCCTTGACGATGGTCACGAGCGGCTGAAGGCGTGCGGCGCGCGCCCGGTTGACGAGGTCGTCCAGGGTCGCCCATTCGTACGAGCCCTCCGAAGGCTCCAACGAGTCCCAGTACGCCACCAGCCGGACGAACTGAGCCCCGGCTGCGTGCGCCTTTTGGTACTGCCAACTGAGGTGGTCGGGAGTGCCGTCGGGATACGTCCTGTGAATCTCGAAGCCTGTCGAGAGCGGACGGCCGGCCGACGCACTCGCCGCAAAAGCGGCAGCGGCGAGCACACACAGGGATAGCGCTAGACCCAGCAGTCGTTTACAAACTGCCAACAAAATCTCCTCGGTGGTAGCTGTGGCGCTGTCCCGGACGCCGTCCCCCCTGGAAGATAAAGGTTAACGCACTTGCCCGACGGACTCAACGGCCAGTCTCGGCCTTTCGCCCGGACCGTGAGGCTCGTCGCGCCGCTTGCGCTCGCAGGCGGGATCTTCTGGGTTGCGTACGACCAGGGAACTTACGGTCTCACCAGCCGCGGGTCGGTCGCCGTCGTCGTCCTGTGGGCCCTTGCGCTCGCCTTCAGCGTCTCCCTCTGGCCGGCGGCCCGCGTCCCGCCCGCCGCCGTCGTCGCGGGAGCCTGCCTCGCGGCGTTCGCGGGTTGGACAGGACTCTCGGCTTTCTGGGCGGCGAGCGCAGAAAACGCGTTCGACGAGTTCGACCGCGCCCTCCTCTATCTCGCGGTGTTCGCGCTCGCAACGGTCGCGGCGCCACGGGCGAGCGCGCCCCAGTGGCTCGCCGGGCTCGCGCTCGGCCTGACGGCGATCGGACTCCTCGCGCTCGTCAGCCGCCTGTTCCCGGACGCCTTCGCCGCACCGCGCGAGCTGGCGCAGATCTTCCCGTCGGCGGAGCGGCGTCTTAGCTACCCCGTCGACTACTGGAACGGGCTCGCGACGCTCGTCGCGTTCGCGCTACCGCTCCTCCTCTATTTCGCGGTGCACGCGGGCAGGCTGGCCGTGCGCGGGCTGGCGCTCGCGCCGATTCCGGCCCTCGTCGCCACGATCTACCTCACCTCGTCGCGCGGTGGAACGATCGCTGCGGCCATGGCCGTCCTCGTCTTCCTCGCGCTGACGAATCGCCGTTGGGCCGCACTCGGCGCGGCGATCGCCGCTGGCGCCGCCTCGGCAGCTGCCGTCGCCACGTTCGTGGCGAGCACCGAGCTCGTCAACCATCCGCACGAGAGTCCCCAGGCCGTCGGCCAGGGACACACTGCCGCCGTTGTCCTGCTCGTCATCTCGGTTCTGACGGGGCTCGGCTACGCGATCCTGGTGTGGCTCCTTCCGTCGCCACGTCCCCTCGGCCGGGTCGGCGCTGCGATCGTGGGCGCGATCCTCATCGCCGCCGTCGTCGTCGGGATCGCGGTTGCGCGTCCGTTTCATCGCTTCCAGGAGTTCAAGAAGGTCCCGCCGCCAGGTTTCGGCGGCAGCTCCGTGCAGCAGCACTTGTTCGCGAGCACGGGCAACGGCCGCTGGCAGCTGTGGCAGTCTGCGGTCGAGGAGTTCAAGTCTCGCCCGCTTGTGGGTCGCGGCGCGGGCTCCTACCAAGCCTGGTGGGCGCAGCATGCGTCGCTCCGGTTCTTCGTCCGGGACGCGCACTCGCTCTACGCCGAGACGCTCGGTGAGCTCGGGATCGTGGGCCTCGTGCTCCTCGTCGCCTTCCTCGGATCGGTCGTCGTAATCGGCGCCCGGCGTATCGCCAAGAGCGCCGGCGAGAATCGCCCGGCCGTCGCGGCCCTGCTCGGGCTGTTCGTCGCCTTCCTGTTCGAGGCCGGGGTCGATTGGATGTGGGAGCTCACCGCAGTCGGACTCGTCGCCTTCGCGGCCGCCGGCCTCCTCGTCGGCCCGGGGACCAAGTCGGCCGCCGTTCCGGAGCCTGCGGGATCAGCGCGGCGGCGCTCGGCGCTCGGCGCCCTTCGCGTCGCCGCGGTCGCGCTCGCCATGGGGCTCATCGTGGTCGAGGCGATTCCCCTCCTGGCGGGCATGGAGATTCGCCGCAGCCGCGATGCGGCGGCGGCCGGCCAGCTGCCCGCCGCGCTCGACGACGCGGAGGCAGCACGTGCACTGCAGCCGTGGGCGGCCTCGCCTCGGCTCCAAGTCGCGCTCGTGCTCGAGCAGGGTGGCCAGATCGATGCCGCGGTGAAGGCCATCCGAGCCGCCGTCGCGCGCGACGACTCGGATTGGCGCCTCTGGCTCGTAGCGGCGCGCCTCGAGACGAAGGTCGGCGATGTAAACGCTGCTCGCAGAAGCCTCGCGCGGGCCCGCGCCCTCAACCCGCGCTCGGACCTCTTCGCGCAGGGCTAGCCGCTTCCGGAATCACTCGATGCAGCGATTCTGCGTCGGAATCGCTTAATAACCAATTGCAGGGATCAGAGGCTTTCAGGGGCCGTCCGATGATCGCCGCGCGGAGCTTCTTCGGCCGCCGCAACCGACTCGGAGGTCCCGCTGCCACGCCCACGACGGATCGGGGCGCTCGCCGCCACAATGGCCGCCGCCGCCCTTCTGGCCGCCCCCGCTTGGGGAGAGACGAGCTGCAGGCCGGGCTATTCGTATGCGGGCCAGATCACGAGCCGGCCGGTGCACGGCATTCGCGCGTGGCTGTCAGCGCCGCTCGACGCGCAGGTTCAAAACGGCGACGTCAGCGGTTGGATCGGAATTGGACGCACACGCGCGAGGGGCAAGCGCGGCCTCATCCGCGTCGGGCTGCTGGCGCTCCCGGGCTCTTCGTCGCGGCTCTACTTCGAACGGCGCCGGAGCGACGGCAGCTGGGTGCGCTCCCTAGGACCGGCCGTCGCGCCCGGAGAAGCCCACAAGGTCGCACTCAACGAGCTTACGCGCCGGCGGGGTCACTGGCGCGTGGTCATAGACGGTCGCCCGGTAAGCCGTGCATTCCGGCTCGGGGGTACTCGGTACGGCAAATACGCACTCGCCACGGCAGAGTCGTGGAGCGGGGGCACGGCGGTCTGCAACGAACTCAACTACTTCTTCCGCCGGGTATCGGTCAAGCGCTCGGCCTGGAATCGGCTGCGGACCCCGCGGCTCGTCCAGGACCCCGGCTACACGGTCGTCCGCCGGGCACCCGGCATCTTCAGCGCCAAGAACACGCCCGATCCCGTGCTGTTCTCCGGCGACTGGGAAACAGGCGATGCCACCCAGTGGAGCGTCAATCAATGGAACCGTAACTTCCCCCTGAGCGATCAGTTCCGGATCGTGACCGACCCGGTCCGACAGGGTCGCTACGCCGCGAAGTTCATCGTCAGGCCCGGCGACAAGTTCGGGACGACGAGCGGCGAGCGTTCGGAGGTCGCGTACGTCGGAGCGAACGAGACACAAGACGACGCCTACTGGTACGGATGGTCGGTCCTCTTCCCGAGAGATTGGACGACACCCTCAGGATGGGCGTACTTCACGCAGTGGCACTCCCGCTTTCCGGTGCCGCCGCCGATTGCCTTCAACGTCAAGGACGATCGCCTGTTCGTCTACACGAACACGGGCCAACTGAACGCGAACGGCGTCGGAACGAACAAGGTTGGCTACCAGTTCGCCGCCTCGCTCCGGCGCGGCGAGTGGAACGACTTCGTCGTCCACATCGTTTGGTCGGCCACGAACGGCTCAATCGCCGTCTGGCACCGCGCCGGCGGCGATCCATTCGCCAAGGCGCTCGAGGTCAGCGGCATTCCGACGCTGCAGACGAGCAACGGCGTAATTTCCTCGAACTATCTCAAGCTCGGGCTCTATCGGAACGCCGATTCGACTGATACAGACGCGCTCTACCAGGACGGCTTCCACCGCGGGAGGTCGCCGACTGATCTTCGTGCCACCTTTGGGGACGACCCGGCGTACCAGGCGCTTCTCGCTCAGCTCTCTGGCTGAGGCGACGGCGTCGGTCGTGACGCGACGAGATACGACGTCAGACCAAGCAGCATGTGCCCGTCGCTCCAACGCATGTAGGGCACTGAGTTTCGCAGGAGGCGCCGCCGCTGGAAGGCGAAGCGGCCGTCCGGCCGACGCATGTTCGCGAGCGTCCAGCGAATCACGCGCTCGGCCGTGGGAAGAGCCCGCTCGTCGTAGTCGCGGAGCTCGGAGAGCGCCCAGATGGCCGACCCGGCCGCGTGGATGTCGATGGGATAGCGGACACGCAGGTTCGCGCGCGGGGCGCCGTCAGGATCGATGAGGTGCGTCAGATAGAGATCGAGCCCGGATGACAGAGCGGCGTGGACGGAGGGCGCGCCGGCAACTCCGTTCCACCAGGCAAGACTCCGGAGGATGTATGCGGTGTGGTACCCATCCGTCCAGGACATCCGGCGGCCGTCCCCGTACGGCCACGAACCATTGGGCCTCTGCCGCTCGAGCGAGAAATCGACCGCGGCCTTCGCGCCGTCGAGCTCGGAACTGTTCCCATCGGGCGCGTGCCCGCGGGCGCGGGCGAAGATGCTGCTGACGAGGAGGTTCGCGTTGTGAATCGGCGTGCGGGACCCGCCGAAGTAGGCGAAGAACGAGCCCTCTGGTCGTTCCACGAGCAGCGAGCGCGCGTATTCGAGGGTACGCGCGACCGTTTCGCGGAAGCGGTCCTCGCCGAGCTCGGCGACATCGAGCAGAGCGTGAGCGGCGAACGCCGTGATGACCGCATTCGGCTGGTCGCGGCGGTAGTAAGCCCAACGCGTCTGGACGTCGAAGTCGTAGGCCCATCCGAGACCGCCGTTCGACTCGATGGCGCGCCCTTCAAGCCGCTCGGCAAGCGTCCTCGCGAGTGTCGCCGCATCCGTATCTCCGAGCGATGCGAGGCGCGCGTACGCAGACGCGAACAATGCGAGCGCCTTCGTGTGCTCCCGCCTGGGGATCCCGAGCGCCGGGCGGATGTTGAAAGGCAGCCCCTTGACCGCCTGGATCGCGAGCTGCCGCAGCGACGGGGTGCCGGCGAGCCGGCCGAGCAACGGCGACGAGAGAGCGTCGTACGGATCCCAGCCGGCGAATTCCTCCCGCTCGACGGCGCGGGCGAGCTCCCGCGCAGCGGCCTCGGCCGAAGCAAATCTGGTCACCCGCGTGCGAACAGCTTACGCAACACCAGATCGAGCAGGTGCTCCTCGAATGGGACTTCGTGCCCCGTCATTGCCCTTCATGCGTCACCTTCCTCGAGCGGTGCGGCGCGCTTGACGAGCGCGGGCAGAAGCATGACGACGCAGACCGCGAGCAATATCGGCGGATCGCTGAGCAAGGGTTCTGCCAGGGCGTTGATCATGAGTACGAGGCACATGGCGAGAGCCCAGAGGACGAGCGCACGCTCCACCCCCTCAGAACGCCGCGCGCGCAGCCACGCATCGCGGGCAAACGCGGCCAGGAGGAAGAGGAAGGCCCCGAGGGCCAGCACCCCGCCGCCGCCCAGCAACCAGACGAAGCTGTTGTGCGGATCACCGTGCAAGTGGTAGACGTTGCCCCCCCAGAGGTAGTCGATCTCCCGGCCGAAGCCAAGCCCGATGAGAGGCTCTGCGTCCCGCAATCCGCCGTGAGCGCCGTTCGATGCGGGCGGAGCGGAAGGAGCGGCGGCGCCGAGTCGCTTCCCGGAGGGCTTCTTCGGCCCTTGCACGCCGAGGAGGGCGCTGTCAGCGTCGAGCTTGATCGCCTGCGGGGCGGCCTGCGTCTGCACGAAAGCACGCACGTGGGTCGTTTCCCGATTGTTCACCGTCGAGGCTAAGTAGTACTGGGCCGGCAGCGGGCTGAGCGTGAACGGCGCGACTGACTGAGCCACGATCCGCTCGTGCCGATCGTATTGACGGATTGATACGTTGACACGCTCGTTCTCGCTGAAGCCCTTGAGCCAGATTGCGAAGAGCCATGTTTGGCCCCTGTGGGCCGCTACGGAGGCCGAGCCGAGCCCTTCGTGGCCCGCCCTCCCGAGGGTTGCCAGTTCTAGCGACGCGGTGCCAAAGGCCGGATTGTTCGACTCGATCGTGCTCGCCGTCGCGCCCTCGTACAACCACCCCAGCGTGCCATTTTCGAAGCCGCCGTTCATGAGGTAGTTGCGTCCTGCCAGGATCGCCGGGGCTCCGCCCACGTCGTGTGGCTTCCCGTCGCCGCCGAGCACCTGCTGCACCCAACCGCCTGCGGGGAGCGACTGTGAGGCAACGTCGCGCGGGCCGGTCAGAGCGCGAACGCTCTTGAGCGACGCACGATCTCCAAGGGCCGTGATTGCTTGAGGGTTCTCGCGAGTGCGCACGAGAGCGCGAATGGAAGTCGTCCTGCGATCGGTGATGACGGTCGAGACGACGTAGCGCGTGGGCGTTGTCGTAAGGGTCACGGGAAGGTTCGCCTGGACGATGGGGCTGCGGCCGTCGCCGTAGCTCCAGATTCCGACGTTCACGAGCTCTCCGCCCGCCTGGCCCTTGAGCCAGATGGAGAAGGTCCAGCTCTGTCCAAAGGCGGTGAGGACGGGGGAGGAGTACGGGCCCTCGCTCGTCTGGTCACCGTTCGTCACGAGGCGGAGCGATCGTTTGCCGAAGGACGGGTCGGGCGAGGGGACGGTCGAGATCGAGCCTCCTTGCACATCCCAGCCCGCAGTTCCCTCCTCGAACCCACCGTTCCGGAGCCGCTCCAGCGTGGGGTCTATCGGTGACACGGTCTTCCAGTCACCCGACCACATCCCGGCGAGCGATGCCTTGACGGCCGCCGTCCGCCACCGCACCGTCTGGTCGTGGAGCGGGTTCGACGTCAGCCGATCGACGAGTGTCGATCCGAGCAGCGGGCTTGCCGCGGCGAGCGCGACGATCGCAAGCGCCGGAGCCCACCAGTGACTGCGCAAACTGCGTCGCAATCCGTTGAGCTGCAGAACGAGCAGGGGGACCGTCACCACGAGCGCGGCGATCGTCGTGCGGCCGTACGAGAGCGCGACGCCGTACGCGGCCACAGGGATCATCGCGACGTGGACCCAGCGGCGGCGAACCGCCGAGTCGAGTTCGACATTGACGAGTGCGAGCAAGAGGGTGCCTGCGATGAATAGGGAGGCGCTCAACGCGAGCACTCGCGTCCCGCCCGTTGAGAGGACGTACGACCCGGTTTGATGGCGTCCGGTCGCCAGCGAGAACGTGCCGAGCGCCGCTTGCCAGACGGTCCCGGCGTAGAGGACGACCACGAGCGCCTTGTAGGTCTCGCGCGCCGACAAGCTGACCATCGCGAATGCGATGCCGGCATAGAGGACCAAGCGCAGCGGTTGACCGACGAAGCTCACGTCGTAGCGCTCGTGGCCGCGCACGAGTCCTGGAAGGAGCGCGAGCGCGAACACCGCGAAGGGAACCCCGAGTACCGGGGTCCGAAGACCCTTGCCGGCCTGGCGTCCTGACGCCAGTCGCGCCACTGGCCATAGGGCCACGGCCAGGACGACAACGAGGTCCGAGACGAAAACGGCGATCGAGCCGGGCAGAGGAAGCGGGCGACGCAGCCAGTGGACCGAGCTGAGAGGCAGCGCGAACGCGAGCAAGACGAGCGCGCTCTGAGCCCAGAGAACGGCGACTCGAAAACGAATCAGGGGGCTGCCCATCCAGCGGCCGATTGCGGTCAGACTGCTCATGGCGCTAGGCCCCCACTCCGCGGAGACTGCCCCAGATCGGCCCGACCACGCTGCGGGCGATCGTCAGAGTCGATCCGGCGTAAACGAGGACTCCGGCCGCCACGAGCACGGCCAGACCGGAGATCGGATCGAGAGAATGCGCAGCAGGCAGGAGCATGAGCAGAACGGTCGCAAGCAGGAAGGCGCATACGATCGAGGGTGCAAGGGACCGGAAAAGCTCGGGCGGCCGGACGTGGAGGAGCCGGAAGGTGACCGCAAACCGAAAGACGCTCGCAACGATCATGGAGGAGAGCATCGCGATCGCGGCTCCCGCCAACCCGTGACTCGGGACGAGCACGATGAGGAGCGGCAGCGTGAGCGCGAATTGGAGCGCGCCCACCGCCAGCCCGAACCGCGGGTGCCCCGCGCCCTTGAAGACCTCTCCGGAGGGAGCGGCGAAGCCCTTTACGAGCCCGTACGCCGCGAGGATGCGCAGAGGGGTCACGGTCGGATGCCACTTCGGGCCCAGCAGCGCGGCGACGATCGGCTCGGCGGCGACGAGCAACCCGACGCTTGCGGGAAGCGCCACGAGCGCGATGCGCTGGAGTGTTTGCAGATAGGCACGGCGAAAGCGCTCGACATCACCGCGCAAGACCGAGTAGACCGGGAACATGACCCTTCCCCCGCCGACGATCTGGGCGAGTACCGAGTTCGGGAAGTCCGCCAATCGGTACCCGACCGCGTAGAAGCCGAGCGTTACCGGGCCCGCCAATCGCCCCACCACGACGTTGTCGACGGTGTTGTTGGCCAGGTTGACGATGTTCGTTGCGCTGATGTACCACCCGTACGAAACGAGATCGCGGACGACGCCGAGCCTGGCCTTCCGTGGATCGGGCCGCCAGGGAACGACGAACCATGCGACGGCGCTCTGCGTGACCGCCCCCGCCAGCTGTCCGAGCACGAGACTCCAGACGCCGAAACCCGCGAACGCGAGCCCGACTGCGAGACACGCCTGAGTGAGAGCACCGGCGACGTCGCACTTCGACCGCGTGCGGAAGTCGATGTTTCGCTCGAGGAGCGCGAGCGGAACCAGCCCGACACCACGGAGGATGATGACCAGCGCGTACACGCGGAGGATGTTGGTCAGCGCGGGCGCGTGAAACGCATCGGCCACTAACGGCGCCGCTACCGCCACCACCGCGTAGAACGAAAGTGCCGACGCCCACGAGAAGACGAGAGCGGTCGCCGCAGCCTCCTTGACTCGTTCGCGCCGGTAGATGAGCGCGGCCGTCGTTCCAGCGTTCTGGAGGTGATCGGTGACGATGGTCACGGTCCACGCGAGCGCCACGAGCCCGAACGCCTTGGGCTCGAGCAACCGCAGCAGCACGAGCATCGACAGGAGGAGGGCGAGGTTCTTGCCCCCGTGACCGACTCCCATCCAAGCGGTTCCGCGCAGGATGCGGCTGTCGAGCTTCTCGGGCGAGGCGGCGACCACCTCGAGCTCCTCGACCCTCGATCCGCGCAGCCCGAACTTCACTTGCCCACCTGCGGCGCGTCGAGACGGCGTGCGTGCGGGCGCAAGAGCTCGCGCAGCACGAGCAAGACGAAGCGCGTATTGCCGACCAGGTAGCGCAGGAGCAGACGCCGCGGCTCCTGGGCAAGGCGGAACGCCCACTCGAGACCGTTCTTCTGGGCCCAACGCGGGGCACGGCGCCTGCGTCCCGCGAGCACGTCCAGCGAGCCGCCGACTCCCATCGTGAATGGAACTCGCAGCGCGTCGCGATGGCGCGCCTGGAACAGTTCCTTCTCGGGGGTCCCGAGAGCGATGAAGAGGATGTCGGGCCGGGCCGCGACGATCTCGGCGACTACCGCGGGTTCCTCTTCCGGCCGGAAGTAGCCGTTGCGGCTGCCCGCGATCCTAAGCCGGGGATGGCGTCGCGCAAGCTCTCGGCGAGCCTCGTCGAGAACCTCCGCCCGCGCTCCGAGCAGATAGACGCTCCAACCCTTCTTCTCTGCGCGTGCGAGCAGCGCGTCCATGAGATCGGTGCCGTTGACGCGCTCGGGCACCCGGTGTCCGAACAGCCGGGCGGCCCACATGACCGGGACGCCGTCCGCGGTGATGAGCTCGCAGCCGGCGATCGCATCCCGCAACTCGGAATCCGCCTGGGCGCGAACGACCTTGGCGGCATTGATAGATACGTTCAAGATCGGCCGGCGCGTCGCGACGGCCTCTTCGGCGGCTGCGAGCGCCTGCTCGAAGGTGACCGGGTCGAGCTGCGTGCCGAGAAGTTCGAAGCGGCTCTCAGGCATGCGCCGAGACGGCCTCCGCACTTTCGAACAGGCTCTCGATCAAAAGCGTCACGATCCGCTCGCCCGCTCGTCCGTCCCAGAGCTCGGGGATGCGCCGCGGGCCCGCGCCGCGCTCGAGGACCGCGAGCGCGGCCTGCTCGATCGCGTCCGCCTCTCTCCCCGCGACGCGGTTCGTCCCCATCTCGACCGTGACCGGTCGCTCGGTCGAGTCCCGCAGGGTGAGGCACGGAACGCCGAGGACGGTGGCTTCCTCCTGTACGCCCCCCGAATCGGTGAGCACGAGCCGAGCGTCCGTCAGCAGGCCGACGAAGTCGAGATAGCCGAGCGGCGGGCTGAGGTGAATCCCGGGCGCGCGCTCGAGCGCCGCGCTGAGCTCGAAGAGCTCCAGACGGCTCGCCGTGCGCGGGTGGAGCGGGATGACGAGCGGGATGTGGGCCGAGATGCGAACGAGCGCGGCGACGAGCTCGCCGAGCGTGGCCGAGGAGTCGACGTTCTCAGGCCGGTGGAGCGTCGCCACGCCGTAGCGTCCCGGCTCAAAGCCGAGGCGTCCCGGCAGCCCGCGGTCCCGAGCCGACTCGGCAAAGCGAAGAAGCGTGTCGATCATCGTGTTGCCGACAAAGGCGATCTGCGCCGGCGCCACGCCCTCCCGTAGCAGGTTCTCGTCCGCGTCGCGGCTCGTCGTGAAGAGGTACTCGGACACGTGGTCGCAGAGCTTGCGGTTGATCTCCTCGGCCATGGTCGGCACGCCGCAACGCAGGCCGGCTTCGACGTGGGCGACCGGGTAGTGCTCCTTGACGGCCACGAGCGCACAGGCCAGCGTCGAGTTGACGTCTCCGACGACCACAACGATCGCGGGGTCGAGGCGCAAGAGCTCGGCCTCGAACGCGAGCATGATGCGCGCGGTCTGCTCTGCGTGGCTGGCCGAGCCGACGCCCAGGTAGACGTCCGGCTGCGGGAGACCGAGCTCCTCGAAGAACACCTGCGAAAGTTCGTGGTCGTAGTGCTGCCCCGTGTGCACGAGGGAGTACGAAAGACCGGCCCTTTCGGCCGCCCGGACAATCGACGCGGCTTTCATGAAGTTGGGTCGTGCCCCCGCGACGACGAGGAGATCGGTCCTGCTGGGAGTCGTCCTGCGGTGCCCGCCGGCCCGGCTCAAGGTAGGAGCGACCCAGCGATGGTCCCCGTGCGCAGCCCGGTCGAGCTCGGCTTCCCATTCCCGGGCCGCGACTGCCCAGGCGTAGTGCGCAACCGCGTGCTCGCGACAGCGAGCCCGTAGCCCTTGGTCGCGCGCCAGCGACAGCACGCGGCGGATTGCGGCCTCCAAGTCCTCTACTTCCGCGCCCGCGGCGATCAGCGCAGGGTCGATCGGCTGGAGCAGCTCGGGGGTCGCGCCGATCGGCGTTCCGACAACGGGCGCCCCACAGGCAAGGGCCTCGGCGGTGACCATCCCGAATCCTTCGTAGGCGATGGTCGGTACGACGACCAGATCGGCCGCGCGATACCAGCTCACCAGCTCCTCGTCCGAGACTCCACCGAGGAAACGGACGCGCGCGCCCAGCCCGAGGCGCGCCGCTTGGGCTTCCAGCTGCGGACGCATACTCCCCACGCCCGCGATCGCGAGGTGGCAGCCGGTGTGCGGGACAGCAGCTACGAGGCGGTCGAGGCCCATCCGCGGCTCGAGCCGCCGCACGGTGAAGAGCAGCTGGACGTCGTCCGGAATTCCGACCGCGGCTCGAGCCTTCCGGAAATCCCCCGGGGCGAAGTGATCTGCGTCCACGCCGGCGGCTACCCGGCCGACGCGGCCCGAGTCGAGCTCGTGGTCGGCCTCGAGCAGGGAACGGCTGAACTCGCTCAGCACGAGAATACGATCGGCCCCGCGAACGGCGTTCCGTTCGAGCCGTAGAAGGGCAGGCTGGAGGAGGCGGGTCGCGAGCCGGCGAGCGCCGACCGAGCGCAGGAATTCCATCTCACGCGCCGCGGATGCGTGGAACATGAAGACGAGCGGCGCCCTCTCGTCGAGTCCGAGAATCCCCGCGGCAGTCGTCGACTGGTGCGCGAGCACCACGTCGAACGGGCCGAGCTCAGCCGCGCGCCGACGTGTCTCGCGCGGGTCGGTGAGCGTCTGCGGTAGCAGCCCCCTCCGGAGAATGCGACGCACGTCCATGCCGGCCTCGCTTGCCCGCGCTGGCTCCCCGCGTGGCGCGAGGACGATCACTTCGTGCCCACGCGCCGCCAGCGCGCGGGCACTCTCGGCCGCGAGCCGCGCCGGCCCCGCGTGAACGTCCGGGAACCACTGGTCGGTGGCGATCAGCACGCGCACGGGTCAAGCCCCCAGCCGTTCGGACACAAGCTCCAGGATCCGCGCGGCCCGTCGGTCGAGCGTATTCGCGGCCGCGAGCGCGCGCCGTCTGCGCAGGGCCCCGTTCTGGGCGGGGACGAGCGCGTTCGCGACAGCTGCCAGGAACGCTTCTGGACCGTCAGCGAGCACGACGTCTGGCTCCATGCCTGCAAGGGAAGGGACGCCGCTCGCCACGACCGGCTTCCCGGCCGCGAGGTATTCGTACACCTTGAGCGGGGAGCAGTTGCGGGTGTAGTCGTTCGCGGCGTACGGGATGACGGCAACGTCGAACGCGGCCACGTACCGGGGCAGCTCCGCATAGGTCCTCGGGCCGAGCCAGACGACGTTCCTCCGCGCCGCGAGCCGCTCGACGCTCGGCGCAGCCTCCGTGGTCGCGGGGCCGACGAGGACGAACGTCCAGTCGGGGCGTGCGGCCGCGACTTCGTCGAGCAGAAGGAAGTCGAGCTTCCTCGCGGTGAGGTTCCCTGCGAACCCGACGAGGGGCCTGGGGAGAGAAGCGACCTCGGGCGCGACGCCACCGGGCTCGATCCCCGAGAAATGGTCGAAGTCGGCGCCGTTGCCGACGAGGTACGTCTCGGGGTTTCGCGTTCGCTGGCGCTCCGCAAGACCGCGCGTCGTCACGACGACCACATCGGCGCGGCGCGCTGCCTCGGCGTCCGCGGCCGCAACCACGCGGCGCCTGCGTGCGTCGAACCCGACCTGCTCGGCGTAGTCGTCGACGCAGTCGTACAGCGCGAAGACCTCCCCGCAGGCGTCGACCAACTCGAAGGCGGACGGGTCGTAGAGCCAGAGCACGGCCGACTTTCGCGCCTTGCGGAGTCGGGCTCGTAGCAGCAAGGCCGTCAAGCGCGCGTTGATCCGGTTCATGAGCTCGAACTTCTGGCCCCATGGCGCCAAGACGATCGACTTGCGCACGCGGATCAGGGCCGCCACCTGCTCACCCGAGGCGAGGCGGCGCCACAGTGACCTTCGCTGCGGGCCGCGCAGGAGCCTCCAGAGGTGGCGGGCGAGGTGGCCCCCGTTCTCCACGAAGAGGACCTCGTGCCCCCGAGCGGCCGCGCGCACCATCATTTGCTGACGGTTCGTCGGCAACTCGACATCCCATTCCTGGCGCGAGACGCAGACCACGACGAAGCTCCGCGACACGCTAGGACGCCCTCGCCTCACGGTAGACCTGCTGCCAACGCCGGACGAGCTCCTCGTCGCCAGCCGTCGCTTCGACCCGTGACCGCGCCGCCTCGCCCAGGCGCCGGCGTAGACCCGCATCGCTCGCCAGCCGCCGAATGCAGTCGGCCAGTCCTTCGACGTCTCCCGGCTCGACGAGCAACCCGTTTTCGCCCGATACGACGAAGTCCGCGATCCCCCCGACGGGCGTCGCAAGCGCCGGAAGCCCGAAGGCCATTCCCTCGAGCAGCGCGAGCGGCATCCCCTCTCGTCTCGAGGGCAGGCAGATGACGTCGGCGGTCGAGTAGTGCTCGGCCAGGCGCGCGGGCGGCGCGACGCCGGCGAACTCGACTTGGCCGGCAACGCGCTGAGCTTCGACCTCCCGCCTGAGAAGCAGCTCCTCGCCTTCGTGCTCCTCCCGACCGACGAAGCGCAGCGTCGCGTCGATCCCCGACGCACGCGCCCTGGAGAGGGCGGCGACGAGCTCCGGGCAGCCTTTGCGCTCGCCGTACCGGCCGACGAAGAGCAGTCGCAGCGGACCGTCTGCCGAGGCCTCCACCTTGCCGTTCGGTTGCACTCGCACCGGATTCGCGATCCAGGTAGAGGAGATCCCCACTTCCGCGAGCAGGCGCTCGGAGGCCGGCGCGATTCCGACCCAGCAGGCGACGAACCGATCGACGACCCGGACGAGCCTGCGTGCGAATCCCCGCTCGGGGACGACTTGGACGTGAGCGACCGTGCGGGAGCCGCGGCGCGCGAGGAGCACAAGAAAGAGGACGTCGCGCAGGAGTCCCGTGACGGTGCCCGAGACGCAGTAGTGAACGATCCTCGGCGCGTCCGGCAGCCAGCGGCGAAAGCGGACGAGCAGGCGGGCCTGGCGGAGGGCAGCCCGGAGCGTGAAGCGTCCCCCGACACCGCCCTCCGGCGGCCGCCAGAGATCGAAGGTCTCGTACCGCGCTCCGATCTCCTTCTCGTGCGCGAGCAGCCACTCGGCGAAGCTCGCGACCCCGCCGATCTGCGGCGGCAGAGGCGCGACCAAGCCGATCCTCCCCATGTCACGCATGCGCTAGTAGGCCTGCCGTCCCCGGAAGACTGCTGGGAACGTGCGGGCGATGAGACGGAGATCACCCCAGAGCGACCAGCCGCTTACGTAGAGGTAGTCGAGGTTGACCATCTCGCCGAAGGGGATGCTGCTGCGCCCGGAGACCTGCCAGAGGCCGGTCATGCCCGGCTTGAGGGTCAGCCGCTGCCGTCCCCAATCCTGGACGAGCACGTCCTCGTCGAGCGGGAGCGGCCGCGGGCCGACGATGCTCATCTCGCCCCGGAAGACGTTCAGGAGCTGCGGCAACTCGTCGAGGGACGTGCGGCGGAGAACGCGTCCGACGGCCGTGACGCGGGGGTCGTCGGGGACCTTCAGCATGCGCGCGTCGCCGCCGTGTCGAGCGTGCATGTTCAGGTGGGCGACCTCGGCTCGCCGCTCGTCCGCGTCGGCCGCCATCGTGCGGAACTTGTACATCCGGAATGGCCGCTCGCCGCTTCCCATGCGCAACTGCGTGAAGAGGACGGGGCCGGGCGAATCGTGCTTGATGCGGAGGGCGATGTAGGCGAACACCGGGGCCAGGGCGACGAGCGCCGCGGCCGAAACGAGGATGTCAAGCACACGCTTGAGCGCCCGTGCCGAGCGCGAGAGCCGTAGCGCAGGCAGCCCCACGAGCGGAAGGCCTTCTACGGTGTGGATTTCGACCCCCGGGCCGACGATCTCGAACAGCCGTGGAACGATGTCCACCTGGACGCCCAAGCTCTTGAGGCGGCGGATCAGCGTCAGGGTGTCCTCGTGGGAGTCGTTGGAGAAGGCGACCACGACGCGCTCCACGTCGAAGCGCCTGATCAGGCCCGGAAGGTCCTCGGGCGCCCCCAGCAGCGTCAGGTGGCCGAGGTCCTGGCGGCGTTCCTTCGGCGCCGCGTCGACGAAGCCCACGAGGTTGATCCCGTACTCGGGATGCTGCAGGAGCTTGCGCGCGATCAGCTGCCCCACGTCCCCGGCGCCCACGATGATCGTGTTCTGGAGGTACGACGTCGTCTGGCGGCAAAGCGCCCGTCCACAGGCCCTCGCGACGCTGACGAGGACGAGCGCCGCTCCCCAGAAGAAGAGGAGCTGGAGCAGGCTCGGGTTCCAGAGATCGGTCACCCACGCGCCGGCGAACAGGAGCCAGGCGCCGATGGTGACGAGATGGAAGACACCGACGAGCTCGTCGGCCGTCGAGTGGTCGGTGCGCTCTTCGTCGTGGTCGTAGAGGCCGTAGAGACGCGCGATCAGGATCCAGCCCGGCAAGGTGCCCAGGAAGAAGACGGCCTCCCCACGCTCGAGGCCGGAGCCGGTGATCGCCTCGGAGGCGAGCATGGCCAGCGTGAGCCCGATCAGGTCGGCGAGCACGAGCACCCGCCGAACGACCCAGCCGCGGCGGTGCACAAGCGCGGTCCCGCGGCGTTGGACCACCTCACTCGTCCGCTCGTCCGCGTCAAGCACCGGCTTGTCGACGGCGACCCCGGCGGGCAGCACACGCTCGGCCGAGCTCACGAGGACCGTGCCTTGCCGAGAAGGCCCGCCGCCAAGGCGCTTCGTAGTCGCTCCGGCGAGGCCGACCCGTTCACGTACTCGATCCAGCCGCCGGCGCGCAGGAGGCGCAGGCGCTGGTCCGGCAACGACACGTGGACGAGCGTCGCACCCGCGCCTCGCGCGAAGGAGATCGCCTGCTGCGCCTCCTCGAGGCTGTCAACAACGACGGCGTCAGGCTTGAGGAAGCGAAGGAAGCCCGCGGTGTCCCCGCTGCCCGCCGGAAAGGATCGCACTTCGGCCATCCCCGCGAGGGCGCCTTCGACCGCCTCCACCAGAAGCGGCACCGCGGAGACGACGGCGACCAAGGGGATCGCGTGCTTGACGGCGTCGACGCTCATCGCGTTCCCCCGGTCGTGGTCACCCGCTCGACTCCGAAGGCGGACCGGTAAAAGAGCGCCGCGGCTCTGCGCGAAGGCAGATCGAGCTTGTGGAGGATGTTTTGCAGGTGCCGCTTGACGGTGAACTCGGATATGGAGAGCTCCTCGGCGATCTCGCGGTTGCGGGCTCCGCGCGCGACGAGAGCGAGCACCTCGCGTTCGCGGGCCGACAGGACAACGGCGCGCTCCCGCACCCGGTCGCGCTGCTCCAGCTCGTGCACGGCGGCGACCATGAGCGTGGCGAGATCGCGGGCGAGGGGGGCCTCTCCGTTGACGACGCCGCGCAGCGAGCGAATGAGCCCCATCGGCGAGATGCTCTTGTGCAGGTAGCCCTTGGCGCCGGCGCCGATGGCGGCCAGAACGCTCTGGCCGCTGGGCGCGAAGCTCCAGACGATCAGCTGCGTCCCGGCGCGCGGGGCCAGCTGCGCGACGGCGGCCACGCCTCCGGCCGGCGGCAGTTCGTCGTCGACGAGCGCGATGTCCGGCTGCTCGGACTCGAGCAGGCGCGCGAGCCCCATGAAGTCCTCGGCCTCGGTGACGGCGAACTCGCCCTCGCGCGTCAGCAGGTGGCGGACGCCCGAACGGAAGATCGGACCGCTGTCGGCGACGACGACGGTCGTCGGTCTCACCCGGCCCCGGCACGAACGGTGCCGAGGATCCCACCCCCAGCGCGAGCCCCCTCAGAGCTCATGCTGCCTCTCCTCTCCCCTAGATTGTTGCCTTCTCCCAGCCCTTTTCAGGGCGATGGGTGGTGCCGCTCTACCAAAAAAGAACCACTGACAGGCTGTGGGTCTTGATTGCCCCCTCTCCCAGGCGGGGAGCCGGAGATTAGGATATTTTGTGCCAATTTTCAAGAGGTTTAGGAACCATGCGAGTTGGTTCGGGGCACCATAGAAAGGGGGAACGGACTCCTTTATCATCGGGGCTCCGTGGTATCGCGGCTTCGATCTCCACGCCTCTGCGGTCTCCTTCTGGTGGCCGTCCTAGGCGCGCTCGCGTGGACGGGAGTTGCTGCTGCGGACGACCCAGGTCTGGTCGACCAATACACGGAACAGGTCCCCACCGCGTCCGGGCCCAAGAGCACCGGCGGCGGGGGCGGCGGCGCGGGCGGGGGCGGAAACTATTCCGGAACCGTACCGCCGTCCATCCAGACTCAGATCGCGACGCAAGGCGGCTCCGATGCCAAGACGCTCGAGAAAGTCGTGGCCTCGCCGCGCTACGGCGCGCCGCCCCCAACCTCGCACGCTCCCGACGAGGGACTCGGCACGAAGAGCTCGCCCGGCACGGTGTCCGCGGCCGTGAACGCCGTCACCGACGGCAGCGAGGGTCGCGTGATCGGACTCTTCATCGCCCTGCTCGTCACCGCCGCGCTGATGCTCGGCGCGGCCGCCGCGCGACGCGGCCGCCACGTCGGTACCTAGTCTCGAGGATTAGCGGCCTTCGTGCGCGCGAAGCCGAGAAACTCCTCGGCCGCACGCGTCAGCGCGCGGCGGCGCGCGCGGACGACGTAGATCTGACGCACCGGCTCGATTCCCTCCACGCGCGCGGCCGCGAGCGTGCCCGCCCGCAGCTCGCCCTCGATCGCGGTGCGGGAGATGAAGGAGACGCCGAAGCCGGCTGCGACCGCGCTCTTGACCGATTCCTGCAGGCCGAGCTCGAGCTTCGGGTCCATCCCGCGGAGACGCAGCCCGGCGCGCCGGAGCTCGTCCTCCATGACGTGACGCACGCCCGCTCCTTCTTGCATGACGATGAGGGTCTCGCGGCCGAGCTCCTCGACGCTCAGCGCCTTGCCCGCGGCGGCGTGGGTCGGCGGTAAGGCCAGGACGATCTCGTCGCGGACGAGAGGCTCGAACTCGAGCGACCGCTGCCGGCGGAGAGCACCGACGACGCCGAGCTCGAGCTTCCGGTCGGCGACGCTGTCGATGACCGATTGCGTGTCCGAGATCGACAGCGCGATGTGCAGGTCCGGATGCAGCCGCTGAAACTCGCAGAGGAGAAGCGGCACGAGATGCGCGCCGGGCCCGGTCGAGGCGCCGATCGCGAGGGTGCCGTGCAGATCCCTGTCGTCGTCGCCGCCGACGTCCTCGAGTAGCTGCTGCTCGAGCGCCAGCATTCGCTGAGCGTTTCGGTACAAGCGCTGGCCGGCTTCCGTTGCCTCGACCCGCCTCCCCGACCGGTCGAGGAGCGTCTGGCCCAGCCGCTCCTCGAGCGCGCGAACCTGCAGGCTCACGGCGGGTTGCGTGACGCCGAGCTTCTCCGCCGCCTGTGAGAAGCTCCTCTTCTCGACGACGGCGCAGAATGCTTGGAGCTGACGCGTATCCATAAGCATTGATTATGCAGCGTGCTGACGAAACGGGCTCCGAGCTCCGCGATTCGCTCGCCGAGCGCTATGCGCGCCTCTCGCGCGAGAGTGGGAACCGCCGCGGCGTCGATGCCGTCCTGCGCACGCTCGACATCGCCATCTCGTCTCTGTCTCTGCTCGTCTTCGTCCCCGCGCTCATCGTCGTCGTGGCTGCGATCTTGCTCTCCTCCGGCACGCCGGTCCTCTACCGCGGGCTGCGCGTCGGCAGGCACGGACGCGTCTTCGATATGTACAAGTTCCGCACGCTTCGACCGGATGCCGAGACCCGTCTGGGCCCTTACTACGGAGAGGAGCTCTCGCGTCGCACGGAGGCGGAGGTGACGGCGCTCGGCCGCTGGCTGCGCGCCTCGCAGCTCGACGAGGTCCCGCAGCTTTGGAACGTGCTGCGCGGCGACATGTCAATCGTCGGCCCGCGGCCGATCCGGCCGACGTTCTTCGAAGAGCTCGCTCGCGACATTCCGCAGTATTGGCAGCGGCTGGTCGTGCGGCCGGGGCTGACGGGCTTCGCGCAGACACGCATGGGACGCGAAGAGGCCTGGGCGGAGAAGCTCGCGCACGACCTCGAGTACATCGCCGACCGCTCCGTCGGTCTCTACCTCCGGGTCGTCGCCGCCACTGTCTGGCGCGTCTTGCGCCAGTCGGGCAAGGCCGTCTGGGGGCTCGCCCGCTCCAACTAGACTCCGACCCCATGTGCGGGATCTGCGGGTTGGTCGCGCTCGACGGGGGCGCCGTCGACGCGGCGGCTCTTCCCGCCATGAGCGAGACGCTCCGTCACCGCGGTCCGGACAGCGAGGGGAGCTTCGCGGAGGGCCCCGTCGCGTTCGCCGCCCGGCGCCTCTCGATCATCGACGTCGAGGGCGGCGACCAGCCGATCGGCAACGAAGACGGCTCCGTCCAGGTCGTGCAAAACGGCGAGATCTACAACTACCGCGAGCTGCGGGCCCAGCTCGAGCGCGCCGGCCACCGCTTCTCGACGCGCAGCGACACCGAGGTGCTCGTCCACCTCTACGAAGAGCTCGGGCCCGCGTTCGTCCGCGAGCTGCGCGGGATGTTTGCCCTTGCGCTCTGGGATTCGCGCGAAAGAAGCGTCGTGCTCGCTCGCGATCGCTTCGGAATCAAGCCGCTCTACTACCGCACCGAAGCCGGCGTCCTCTCCTTCGCCTCGGAGCTCAAGGCGCTTCCGACGGGCGAGCTCGACCTCGACGCCCTCGAAGCCTTCCTCGCGTTCAACTCCATCCCGGCGCCGCGGTCCATCTGGGTCGGGACACGGAAGCTGCCGGTAGGCCACGTACTGATCTGGAAGGAGCAGGGCGAGCCGCGGGTCGAGCGGTTTGCCCGGCCCGCGCCGCCCGCCGCGGACAACGTCCGCCGCGGCGAGCCGTCCGAGCTGGCGGAGGAACTGCGCGCGCGGTTGCGCGACTCCGTGCGCGCGCATCTCGTGGCGGACGTTCCCGTCGGCGTGCTGCTCTCGGGGGGAGTGGACTCGGGTTGCCTGGCGGCGCTCGCCGCGCTCGAGTCGTCCGCGCCCGTGCAAACCTTCTCGATCGGCTTCGAGGAGAGCTCGTTCGACGAGCTCGCGGACGCGCGCCAGGTCGCGGAACGGTACGGCACCGACCACCACGAGCTGCTCGTGCGGCCGGATGCCGCGGAGCTCCTCTCGCGCCTCTCCGCCGCGTTCGACGAGCCCTTCGCCGATTCGTCAGCCCTGCCCACCTACCTCGTCTCCGAGCTCGCCGCCCGCCACGTCAAGGTCGCGCTTTCCGGGGAAGGCGGCGACGAGCTGTTCGGCGGCTACTACACGTACGTGGCGGATTTGCTCGCGCCGCGGGTCGGGGCGCTCACGCGGCTCGCACGTCCACTCGTCGAAGCGCTCCCGAGCTCTGCTTCCAGGGCGAGCCTCGACTACCGTGCGAAGCGCTTCGTGCGCGCCGCGCACCTGCCCGCGCTCGAGCGCCACCACGGCTGGAAGGAGATCTTCTCTCCTGCCGCGCGACACGAGCTCCTTCGCCCCGGGCGGAGGGGAGAGCACGACCCGCTCGACGTCTATCGCACTCGCTACGCGGAGACCGACCGGGCGGAGCCGCTCGCACGGCTCCAGGACGTCGATCTCGGCATCTACCTGGTCGACGATCTCCTCGTGAAGACCGACCGGGCGAGCATGGCC
This sequence comes from Gaiellaceae bacterium, assembly GCA_035639875.1. GTDB lineage: Bacteria > Actinomycetota > Thermoleophilia > Gaiellales > Gaiellaceae > JAIBJP01. The sequence continues at coordinate 37,067 of DASQXE010000061.1, forward strand.
CACTCGCTCGAGGCGCGCGTCCCGTTCCTCGACGAGCTCGTCGCCGGCTTCGCGCTAGCTCTGCCCGCGAGCCTCAAAGTTCGGGGCTTCGCCAAGAAACGCCTGCTGCGGAAGGCGGTCGCCCCCCTCCTTCCGCGCTCGGTCGTCCACGGCAGGAAGCGCGGCTTTTCGATTCCGGCCGCCGCCTGGCTGCGCGGTCCGCTCGTGCCCTTCGCGCGCGAGGTCTTGTCCCCGGAGAACGTGAGGTCTCAGGGCTACTTCGAGCCCGACTACGTGTGGAGGTTGCTGGAGGCTCACGTCGAAGGGCGCGAGGACCTCTCCCGCCAGCTCTGGGGCCTGCTCACCTTCACGCTTTGGTACGAGCAGGTGCGCGCCCGGCCGAGCGCGGTCGCCGCTTGAGGATGTGGATCGACATAACAGCGCCGGCCCACGTGCTCGTGTTCCGGCCGCTCATCCGCCTGCTGCGCGAGCGAGGAGACGAGGTCGAGGTGACGGCCCGCGAGTACGCGCAAACCGTCCAGCTCCTCGAGCTGCACGGAATCGAATCCGAGCTGATCGGGCGCCACGGGGGTCGCTCCCGTCTGGGCAAGCTCGAGACGATGGTCTCCCGGCTCGCGGGCCTTCGTCGCTGGGCCCGCCGGCGGAACTTCGACGCGGCTCTCGCGCACGGCTCGCACCATCTGACGCTCACCGCCCGTGCGCTCGGCATCCCGAGCTCGACGACCTTCGACTACGAGTTTGCGACCCTCCAGCACCAGCTCGGGTGTCGCGCCGCGAGCTTCGTAGTCGTCCCGGAGGCGATCCCGCCGGTGCGACTCGAGCGCTACGGGGTCCGGACGCCGAAGCTCCGCCGCTACGAAGGCCTCAAGGAGGAGTACTACCTGTCGGACTTCGAGCCGGACGCCACGGTTCCCGACGCGCTCGGCCTCGAGCGCGACCGAATCCTCGTCGTCGTACGGACACCGCCGGATGTCTCCCTCTACCACCGCAAGTCGAACCGGCTCTTCCCCGAGGTGCTCGGCTACCTGGGCGGGCACGAAGAGGTCCAGGCGGTCGTCCTCCCGCGGACGCCGGAGCAGCGTGACTTCGTCCGGCGGCTCGAGCTCCCCTCGGTCGTCGTCCCGGATGAGGCTGTGGACGCCCAGAGCCTCATCGCCTTCTCCGACCTCGTGGTCTCGGCCGGCGGAACGATGAACCGGGAAGCGGCCGCGCTCGGGGTGCCCGTCTACACGACCTACGGAGGCCGCCTCGGCGGCGTCGACGAGGCTCTCATCCGGGAGGGGCGCCTGCGGCCGTTGACGAACCCACGGGCACTCGAGCTCGTCAAGCGAGACGGAGACGCGGGCCGCGTTCGCCGCGACCCGCGGGCGCTGCTGGAGCTGCTTCTGCCCGTCGACGACCGGTAGCTCAGACCGTTTCGCGCTCCCGCTCGCCGGCCGGCACGCGCCGCGGGGCGCGCACCATTGTGCCCAGCCGGTTGACGATCTCGATTGTCTCGCCGGCCTCGACGAGGCGCTCGAGCTCGGCCAGCTCCTCGTCCAGCCAGAGCGGGTCAACGGGCCGACTCGCGCAACGGAGGATCTTGGGATGCGACGTCGGCACGGCGTCCTCGCCGTCCCCCCAGAGCTCCTCGTGCAGCTTCTCGCCGGGCCGCACGCCGATGAACTCGATCGCGATGTCCCGCTCGGGTTCCTTGCCGGAGAGGCGGATCATGTCGTGCGCGAGGTCGATGATCCTGACCGGCGTGCCCATGTCGAGCACGTAGATGTCGCCGCTCTCCCCGATTGCGCCTGCCTGGATGATCAGCTGCACGGCCTCGGGAATCGTCATGAAGTAGCGGGTCATGTCGGGATGCGTGACGGTCACCGGTCCTCCGCGAGCGATCTGCCGCCTGAAGAGCGGGATGACGCTGCCCGACGAGCCGAGCACGTTTCCGAAGCGGACGGAAATGAAGTGCGTGCCGTTCTGTTCGCGGGCGGCGGCCGCCTCGATGATCCATTCGCAGACCGCCTTGGTCTGGCCGAGGACGTTCCTCGCATTGACCGCCTTGTCCGTCGAGACGAGCACGAAGCGCTTCGCGCGGAGCTCGGAGGCGACTTCGGCGACGACCGCGGTGGCGAAGATGTTGTTGCGCACGGATTCGAGCGGGTTCGACTCCATCAGCGGCACGTGCTTGTAGGCGGCGGCATGGAACACGACGCCGGGGCGGAAGCGCTCGAAGAGCCGACGCATTTTCACGCGGTCCTTGACGTCCGAGAGAATCGTGACCGTCGCCTCGTATCGCCGTTCGTGAGCGAGCTCGCGTTCGATCTCGACGAGCGTGTTCTCGGCGTGGTCGACGAGGATGATCCGCTCCGCGCCGAGCGCCGAGATCTGGCGGCAGAGCTCTGAGCCGATCGATCCCCCAGCCCCCGTGACGAGCACCGTCTCTCCCGTGAGATAGGAAGCAATCGACGCGAGGTCGAGATCGACAGCTTCGCGGCCGAGCACGTCCTCGACCTGCACCTCGCGCAGCTGGCGGGCGAGGCTGATGTCCCCGCTCAGGAGCTCGTGTACCGCGGGCAGCGTCTTCACCGGAACGCCGGCGTCGCGACACGCGGTGACGACCTGCTGGCGGGCGGCGCCGGCCGCGGAGGGGATGGCGATGATCACCTCGTCGGGACGGTTGTCCCTGAGCAGATGCGGAAGGTCGCTCGTCGTGCCGAGCACCCGGACGCCGTGCAGACGGAGATTCTTCTTGCGGGGGTCGTCGTCGACGACACCGATCGGCGTGTAACCGAGTGCCCGGTTCTTGAGCATCTCCTTGAGCACCAGTTGGCCGGCGTCGCCGGCGCCGACGACCAGGGCCTCCTTGCCGTGCGCGACGAGGCTCGCAGGGCCGGGCCGTTCCATCAACGTGCGGGCGAGGAGACGGGCGCCGGTGACCAGCGCCAGGAGGAGCAGGGTGTCCGTGAAAAAGACCGAGCGCGGCAGGCGCACGTTCTCGACCGGCTCGACGAGGTAGATGACGATAAAGACGAGCAGTGACGCAAGGACGACTCCGCGTGCAGCGCTCCACATGTCCCGCGTCGAGACGTAGCGCCACCAGTGGTTGTAGAAGCCCGAGAGGACGAAGACGCCGATCTTGAGCGCGACGACCAGGAAGATCGTCTTGGCGATCAGATTGTCGTAGCGGTCGGGGATTCGGAAATCGAACCGCAGGGCGAAAGCCAGGTACCACGCGAGCGCCACGAAGCAGGCGTCCAGAAGGAGGTGGATGACGCGGTGACGGTTGAAGAGCCTCACGAGGCCGCCCTGAGTGCGATCGCCGATCGAGCGCACTCGACAACCGTCTGCTGCTCCGCCGGCGCGATGCCCGGCCACAGTGGCAGCGCGATCGTCTCGCGCGCCGCCCGCTCCGTCTCGGGCAGGCTGCCCTCCTCGTATCCGAGCGCGGAGAACGCGGGCTGGAGGTGGAGCGGCTGGGCGTAGTACGCGGCGCAGCCGATCTGGCGCGAGCGCAGTGCGGCGACGAAGTCGTCGCGCCTGTGGGTGCGGACGCAGTACACGTGATAGACGTGCCCGGGCTCGTCGCTCGGGAGCTCGCAGATCTCGCCGAGCCCGAGCTCCGCGTAGCGCAGGGCCGCCTCCCGGCGGGCGGCATTCCATTCGTCGACATGCGGTAGGAAGACTCTGAGGACGGCCGCCTGGAGCTCGTCGAGGCGCGAGTTGTAGCCCACGAGCTCGAAGCGCTCCTTGTCACGTGACCCGTGGAAGCGCAGCATGCGCACGCGTTCGGCGAGCTCGCCGTCGGCGGTCACGACCAGGCCGCCGTCGCCCAGCCCAAAGAGGTTCTTCGTGGGGTAGAAGCTGAAGGTCGCGGCGACGCCGAGCGAGCCGACGCGACGGCCGCCGATCGCCGCCCCGAACGCTTGGGCAGCGTCTTCGACAACCGGCACGTCGCCGGGCAGATCCGCGAGCGGCGCGGGCCGGCCGAAGAGGTGCACCGCGAGGATCGCCTTCGTCCGCGCGGTGATCCGCCGCGCGACGTCGGCTGGGTCGAGGTTGAGCGTGGCCGCGTCGATGTCGGCAAAAACCGGGGTGGCGCCGCGCCGAGCGATTGCCTCGGCCGTCGCGTAGAAGGTGAAGGCCGGGCAGACGACCTCGTCGCCCGCGCCGACCCCGAGCGCGTCGAGGACGAGGACGAGCGCATCGGTGCCGTTGGCGACCCCCACGGCCTCGCGGGCGCCGAGGTACGCGGCCGCTTCCTCCTCGAAGGCCCGCACGTTCGGACCGAGGATGAACTGGCCGCGCTCGAGCACGTCGTCGAGCCGTTGCCGCACCTCCTCCAGAAGCGGCGCATACTGCGCCTTCACGTCGATCAGCGGTACGGCCACGGCGGCGGAGTCTACCCGGCGCGCTCGGCCCGAATCCGTCGTCGCGCGCGCCGCTGCCGCATCCGCACGGCGAGGGCGACGACGGCGACAACGACGAGGCCGACGACAGCGTAGTCGGCGAACCGCCAGGTCTCGTGGAAGCGCTCCCAACCGGAGCCGAGGGCGAGCCCCGCTCCCGCGAAGCCGAAGCACCAGGGGAGCGTGCCCAGGAAGGAGAGAACCGTGAAGCGGGCGAGCGGCATCTCGGCGACGCCCGCGGGAATGGAGATGAACGAGCGCACGACCGGGACGACACGCGCGACGAACACCGTGGCGTCGCCGTACCGCGCGAACCAGTCTTCGGCGCGCTGCAGCCGCTCCGGGGTCACGTGCA
>DASQXE010000062.1:0-12248 GCA_035639875.1 Gaiellaceae bacterium
TCGGGTCCCTCGGCCAATCTCCGCAGCTCGGCCAGCTCGAGCAGGTCGGGGCGGTAGACGCGCACGCGGTTCTTGCCGTGCTCCTTGGCCAGGTAGAGGGCCGAGTCGGCCACGCGCACGAGCTCGGCGCGCTCGACGCCGTGCTGAGGATAGGTGGCGATGCCCGCCGAGATGGACACGCGGCCGCCGTGGTCACAGTCCGTCTCCCCGACGCGGTCGATGATCGCAGTAGCGATGGAGAGGCCCTCGTGCTCGTCGCGGCGCGGCAGGAGGAGCGCGAACTCGTCCCCCCCTAGCCGGAACGCCTCGCCTCCCTGCCGCAGCCGGGCGGCGATCTGCGCGAGCACCCGGTCTCCGACCGGATGGCCGTAGCGGTCGTTGATCTGCTTGAAGTTGTCGATGTCGAGCAGGCACAGGGTGAGCGGGACGCCGTCCGCCTGCGCCTTGTCGAGGTCGCGCTGCAGCCGCTCGTGGAAGTGCCGGTGGTTGCCGAGACCGGTGAGCGGATCGGTGAGGGCCAAGCGCATCGCCTTCAGAGCGCTGTAGACCGAGCGCTGATACAGCGCGATGGCGACGAGCGGGCCGACGAGAGCGATGGCGAGGAGCGGCGAGCGGTCCCACAGAACGGCGAGCATCAGGCTCACCGACGCCATGATCGAGAACGGCACCGCCGTCCAGTAGATGGAGCGCTTGAGGAGCGGGAAGAACGGTTCCCGTGCCCAGCGCGAGATGATGCCCGCGATCAGCGGGATGTTGACCGTGTAGAACGCGGCCGCGGCGAGGAGCACCTGCAGAAGCAGCGAGGCCACACCCGCTTCGGTTGCCCCCAGCGACGCCGCGCCCCCGGCGGCCGCTCCTCCGAGGGCGTAGACAGCGCTGTTGTACGAGAGCCGAATCAGCGGTCGGCGCTGCATGATCTCGATCAGGGCCCGGGTCAAGAACCCCATCAGCACCGCCGGCGCCCAGCCGTAGATCACGGCCGTGCCGACGATGAAGACGGCCGCGAGCGAGATTCCCTCGGAGCTGATCCCCTCGATTGGGACCGGATGCGCCTCCGTGAACGTGGCCGCGAGCAGCAGCGCGAGAACGCCGCCGAGCACGGCCACGCGCGGGGTCGACGACGCGAACCAAAATGCCGCGACGGCGAGCGCCGCAAAGCCCGAAAGCGCGACGGGAACGAGGATCGGCAGCAGGCGGGCCGTCTCACGGGAGACGACCCCCTCGCGCCGTACCTCACCCGACGCGCTCTCAGTGGAGCGAACCGGGCGCAGTTTCACGTGTTGCGCTACCAGTTCGCCGTACTACCAGGCCCACCCTTCCAGGTCCGCGAGAAACGCGGCCAGAAGAGCAGCCACGATTGCAACGTGCGCGAGCTTTACCTTCCAATGCAGCATCCCGTTCACTCTCCCAGTGGTCGGACGCCCAGGACGAGCCAAGTATGTGTGGCCCAGGGGGATGCCAACATCCCCCCTTCGGGTGATTCGCATTACGGCCCGGAAAATTGCCTCGCGCTAGGTGAGACCGGCTTCGCGGAGGGGCCGCCGGGCCCAGGCGAAGGTGTCGGCGTACCAGCCGGTCAGCGGGACCAGCGTCACGCCTTGTCCGGACGAGTGGATGAACCACCGTCTGCCGAGATAGATACCCGTGTGCCCGATCTGCGACGGCTTCGAGTTCACCCCCGCATCGCCGAAGAAGAGGACGTCGCCCGGGCGCAAGTGGTCGAAGGAGATGCGCGCGCCCTTCGGCACCTCGCCGCTCATCTCGTACGTCGTTCGCCCCTGGATGACGTACTGGAGCTGGCCGCCGCCCGGATAGGGCTCGAGCTTGTAGACGCGCCAGACGAGGCCGGAGCAGTCGAAGCCGCCTCGATCGGGAACGCCGAACAGGACCTGCGGGTGCTCCCAGATTCCGCCCCAGATGTACGGAAAGCCGACGAATCGCACTGCTCGCGTGAGCACGCGATCCTGCCAGGCGGTGAACGCAGGCAGCGAGAAGGACGCGGACAGAGCGTTGACCCCGTCGACGTCGTATTGGGTCAGCTCGAGCAACCGCGCGAGCGAATACGCCGCCTCGGCGCGCGTGATGGGGTCGCCCGGCCGCGGCTCGAGGTTGTCGGCGTCGGCTGGGTGGTTGAAGCGAAGACGGAGGAGGCGGGCCACGGTCTCCGTCCCCAGGCGAGCGGGCGGCTCGAGTCCGGCCGCCGCGAGCACGTCGCGGAAGTGCACGGCCGCCGGCCCGAGTCCCAGATATGTGACGAGCCGGCGGTCGAACTGCGCGACCGTGACGGTGTGCGTCGGGTCGACGACGACCTGGGGCTTGCCGGTCAGGACGGCCATCGCGTAGCCGAGCTGCTCGCGGGTCAGCGGATCTCGCGGACGGAATTCCGCGACGCTTGGGCCCATCAGTCCGTGCTCGACGACGATCTGGATCTGGGGCTGCGCCCACGAGGCGGCGCCTGCGGACGGAGCGGCGGCAAGCGTGGCGACAACCGCGAGGAGGACAAGACCCCTGCGCATCCTCGTTCCTATCGTCGGCTGCCGCGCGGCACTTTAGCCACGAGGAGCGCCGCGATCAGTCAGGTCCCAAGCAGACTCGACCGGGCCTGGCCCCGCCATGGCTGATACGGACCCGCCCCTCGCGGCCCATCCGCGGAAGTAGTGGAGTCGGACGAGTTGTCCACTCATGCGGGGTTGGGTTTTCGGCCCTGACCGTGCGGGACATGACGGGGTCTGGCCCCGTCGTGGCTGTAGCGTCCACGACCGATGGAGCCAGAGATCGTCCCGGAGCCCCCGGAGGACGAGCGGCAGGCGCTCGACGAGGCGCTCGCACGACTTCTTTCGGAGCCGGCCGACCCCTACAGCGATTGGTGGCGGGCCGGAGCCCGCGAGGGCGTCATGCCTGAAGAAGAGCCCGACTGACGGCCTGGCGCCACTCGGACAGCAAGCGCTCGGCTTCCTCCGCATCCATCTGGGGCTCGTAGCGAGCGGCGAGGCGCCACGCGCCCGCCAGCTCGTCGACGCTCTGCCACGTCCCCACCCCGAGTCCGGCGAGCGCGGCCGCCCCGAGCGCCGTCGTCTCCCGCTCGGCGGGGACTTCGACGGGCACGCGGGCGATGTCGGCCTGAAACTGCATCAGGAAGCGATTCGCGGAGCCGCCGCCGTCGGCCCGCAGCACTTCGAAGTCGACTCTCATCGCGTCGAGCACGTCCCGGGTCTGATAGGCGATCGCCTCGAGCGCGGCGCGAACAAGGTGCTCGCCACGCACGCCGCGGCTCAGTCCCGCGATCACTCCTCTCGCCTCGGGAACCCAGTGCGGCGACCCGAGCCCCGTCAGCGCGGGCACGAAGTAGACGCCCTCGTTCCCTTCCAGCGCAGAAGCGATCTCCTCGCTCTCGGCAGCGCTCACGAGAACGCCCAGCCCGTCGCGCAACCACTGCAGCGCCGCGCCGGTGGTGAAGACGGAGCCCTCGAGCGCGTACACGGCCGGCTCGTCGGCGAGACGCCAGGCGACCGTACGCACGAGCCCGTCCGGAGGCGCTTCCGGCTTCGTGCCCGTATTGACGAGCACGAAGTTGCCCGTCCCGTAGGTCGTCTTCGCCTGCCCGGGGCGAAAGCACGCCTGCCCGAAGAGAGCGGCCTGCTGGTCGCCGGCCAGTCCGGCGACAGGGACCTTCGCGCCGAGCAGCTCGCCCTCTCCGACGATTCCGCTCGAGGAGACGATCTGCGGCAGAACCGAGGCCGGGACTCCGAACAGATCGAGCAGGTCGGGATCCCAGTCGAGCGTCTCAAGATTGAACAGGAGCGTTCGCGAGGCGTTGGAGACATCGGTCGTGTGGACCTCACCACCCGTGAGCTTCCAGAGGAGCCACGAGTCGACCGTCCCGAAGGCGAGGTTCGCCGCGTCGCGCTCCCGCAGGAGCCATTCGAGCTTGGTGGCCGAGAAGTAGGGATCCGGGACGAGCCCCGTGCGGTCGCGGATGAGATCGCGCGGCAGCTCCCGACAGCGTTCGGCCGTGCGGCGGTCCTGCCAGACGATCGCCCGGTGAACCGGTCGACCCTTTTGCCGGTCCCAGACGACCGTCGTCTCGCGCTGGTTCGTGATGCCGACCGCCGCCAGCGCGCCGGCTTCGACGCCCGCGTCCGCGAGCGCCTCCGCGGCCGCGGCGAGGGCGGACTCCCAGAGCTCCTCCGGGTCGTGCTCGACCCAGCCGGAGCGCGGGAAATGCTGCCGCACCTCTCGGTAGCCGCGTCCACGGGGCCGGAGCTCTTCGTCGACGACGAGACACGTCGTCCCCGTCGTCCCCTGGTCGATCGCGAGGAGCAAGCGGCTAAAGAGGAAGGTCGAACGACTCGACGACGAGGAGCGGCGCGAATCCCTGGCGCCGGTACAGGCGCAGGGCGGGGAGGTTGTCGGCGCGCACGGACAGCCCCAGCGTCTCGCCGGGATGCTCGCGCCAGTAGTCCGTGACGGCGCGGCTCAGGATGTAGCTGCCGACGCCGTGAGCGCGCTCGTTCTCGGTCACGCCTAAGTGGTAGATCCAGCGGTCGCTCGGATCGATGTTGACGATCGCGAGCCCGCCTTCGCTCGAGTCGGCGAAGTACACCGTCCCCTGCTCGAGGCCGGCGCGCCAGGCACTCTCCGGGAAGACACCGCCTGGGAAACACTCGCGATAGAGGCGCAGAGCGGCCTCGAGATCCCCCGGCCGCCCGCGCCGGAAGGCGACACCCGACGGCCCAGGCCCAGCCGGCCGATGGTCGGCCTGGCTCAGGCGGAAGATCGCGCTCGCCGTCCCTCGGTGGCGGAAGCCTGCGCGCTCGAGCAGCAGGCGCCCGGTCAGGTTGCGCGCGCCTACGGCGGCGAGGACGCGCTGGGCTCCGCGGTCCTCGGCGCGCTCGATCGACGCCTCGAGGAGAACGGTGCCGCGGTTCTGCCCGCGATATTCGGGCGCGACGAGCGGGCCGAAGAGGTCCGCGTGCTCCCATCCGCGCGAGACCTCGACGCCGCCGAATCCGATAACTTCGCCGTCCTGCTCCTCGACGAGGAGCGTCTCGGCCGGATCGTCGTCCCAGTCGGAGAGCTCGCTCTCGAGCTCGTCCGGCGTCGTCCAGAGCGGGTTTCCGACCTGCTCCGCCGGCCGCTGCAGCGCGTGGCGCGAGAGATGGAGCACGGCCGGGCGGTCGTCCGCTCGGAAGCTACGCAGGCTGCTGGCCACGAAGGAGGCGAGGGGCGCTCAGGAAGTAGTCGAGGCCCGAGACCCATGTGAGGACGAGCGCGACCAAGCCGGCCCACCAACCGACGTCGGTCGTGAACGCCCCGGCGGCAGCGAGGCCGCCGAGCCCTGCGGCGAGGGCCTGTGTCCCCGTTTTCAGCTTGCCGAGGTCGCGTGCCCCCATGACGACTCCACGTTCGAGTGCTGCGAGACGAAAGCCGGACATGAGGAATTCGCGCGAGATGATCGCTGCCACCATCCAGCCCGGGAAAACCGGGCCAACCAGCATGATGAGCGCTGCCATGACGAGCAGCTTGTCTGCGACCGGGTCGAGCAAGCGGCCGAGATTCGACGAGCGGGCGGTCCGGCGCGCGTACCAGCCGTCGAACCAGTCGGTGGCCATCGCGACCGCGAAGACCGCTGTGCCCCAGTAGTAGTGGCCTGGGAAGTCCCAGGCGAAGAGGACGACGACAACGGGCACTGAGAGCGCCCGTGCGACCGTGAGCTGATCGGACAGATGCACGGACGGGAAGAATAGGCACGCTCGTGCCACCGATCACCAAGGTCCTGGTCGCCAACAGAGGTGAGATCGCCATCCGGGTCTTCCGCACTCTGCGTGAGCTCGGGATCGGCACCGTGGCCGTCTACTCCGAAGTCGACCGCGGCTCCCTCCACGTCGCGCTCGCAGACGAGTCCTATCTGATCGGCCCAGGCCCGGCTGCCGAGAGCTATCTCCACCAGGGCCGCATCATCGAGACCGCGCGCCGAGCGGGAGCAGACGGGATCCACCCCGGCTACGGCTTCCTCGCCGAGAACGGCTCGTTCGCCCGCGCGGTCGGCGAAGCTGGGCTCGTTTGGATCGGCCCGCCCGCGGAGGCGATCGACCTCATGGGCTCGAAGATCGCTGCGAGGGAGCTGATGCAGGGCGCCGGCGTTCCGATAATCCCCGGAACGACGGCGCCGGTCGAGACGGTCGAGGAGATCGTGCGCTTGGGAGACGAGTACGGCTGGCCGCTCGCCGTCAAGGCCTCCTCCGGCGGAGGGGGCAAGGGGCTCAAAGTCGTCAGAGCGCCCGACGAGGTCGACCGCGCTCTCGCGACCGCTCGCCGCGAGGGCGAGGCGTATTTCTCGGATGCCACCGTGTACGTGGAGAAGTTCATCGAGGACCCGCGCCACGTCGAAGTCCAGGTGCTCGCCGACGGCCACGGAAACGTCGTGCACCTGGGCGAGCGCGACTGCACGATCCAGCGGCGTCACCAAAAGCTCGTCGAGGAGACTCCTTCGCCCGCCGTCGACGCCGCCCTGCGCGAGCGCATCGGCCGTATCGCGGTCGACGCCGCCCGCGCCGTTGGCTATCGCAGCGCAGGCACGATCGAAGGCCTCCTCGATCACGACGGCGACTACTTCTTCCTCGAGATGAACACCCGCATCCAGGTCGAGCACACGATCACCGAGCTGGTCACGGGCGTCGACCTCGTCCGCGAGCAGGTGCTGATCGCAGCCGGGGAGCCGACGAGCGTGCGCCAGGAGGAGCTTCGCGTCAGCGGCCATTCGATCGAGTGCCGCATCAACGCGGAAGATCCGAGCACCGGCTTTCTGCCCGCGCCCGGACTCATCACCGCGTATCGCGAGCCGGCCGGCCCGGGGGTGCGGGTCGACTCCGGGGTCACGGAAGGCTCGGAGGTTGTTGGCCTCTACGACCCGCTGATCGCCAAGCTCTGCGTCTGGGACGTCGACCGCGACCGGGCCCGTACGCGCATGCTGCGGGCTCTCGACGAGTTCGTGGTCGAGGGAGTCCCGACTCTGATCGGCTTCCACAAGGCGCTCCTCAGGCATCGCTGCTTCGCCGACGGCACGACGTGCCGCGGAGTGGTCGAATCCGAGGAGCTGGCGGAGGAAGCGAAGCAGTTGTCCCATGAGGCAACAACGGTAGCGCGCGCGGCGGACGGACGCGTGCGCGCGCAGCTCGTCGACGTCGAGGTCGACGGCCGCCGCTACGAGGTGAAGCTGCTGCGTCCGGAGCCGCCGCACGCCGAGCTCGCACGCCGCCGCAGAGAGCGCGAAAGCGGCGGAGGCGCACACGCGGCCGCGAAGGAGGCGGTCGTTAGCCCCATGCAAGGGACTGTGCTCGCGGTCGAGGTAGCCGACGGGGACGAGGTGCGGGCAGGACAGGTGATCTGCGTCGTCGAGGCGATGAAGATGGAGAACGAGATCACCGCGCACCGGCAAGGGACGGTGGGCGAGCTCTCCGTCAGCCCCGGCGCGCCGGTCAAGACGGGGCAGGTGATCTGCGTCGTCGTGGAGGCGGGCGAGGCGGGCGAGGCGGATTCGGCACCGTTGTAAGGTCCCCCTCACAAACGCGGTACGCTTTGGAGCGTGGCTGTGAGCGTGAAACGGGCCCTCTGCGCCGACGTCTCCGAGCAGGCGAGCGAGCCGCTCGCAGCGACTGCGAGCCGGGTCGACCGCTGGCTCCTCGTCGAGTATCGAGGGCTCTGGGACCGTGACGTTCTCGGCGGCAGCCTTCTCTCCGCAGAGCTGAAGGAGCATCTGCGCGACCAGCTCGCCCAGCTCGGCCACGCGCGGCTCCTCTTCATCAAGCGGCCGGAGCGGCGCTCACACGCGCGCCGGATGCTGTACGTCGGCAGCTCGCGTCCGGGAGAAGAAAGACTCTTCGCGCTCGAGTTCGACCACCACGACGACCTGCTCGGGTACGACTTCGCCGGCGCGCTCCTCGACGGTGGTACCCCCGGCGTGCCGGTCGAGCATCCGATCTTCGTCGTCTGCACGCACGGCAAGCGCGACCGCTGTTGCGCGAAGTACGGCCGGCCCCTGTACGACTCCCTCAAGCGGAAGGTCGATCCCGCCTGGGTCTGGCAGTCGACGCACGTGGGCGGCGATCGGTTCGCCGGCAACGTCGTCGTCCTGCCCGAAGGGCTCTACTTCGGGCGCCTGGACGATCCCGATCTGGACCCGCTGCTGGACGAGTACTTCGACCGGCGTATCTACCTCGACCGGTACCGCGGACGCTCGGCCCACACCTTCGCGGTCCAGGCCGCCGAGCGCGCCTTGCGTGAGGCCGAGGGGCTCAGGGACATCGATGCCGTCACGCTCGAGAGCGTGGAGTCGCGGGGTGACGGGTGGACGGTGACGCTGCGCGCGAACGGGACATCGCGCAGCGTGGACGTCGAGTCCGAGCTCGCCGAGCCTGTCTACCTCACCTGCAGCGCGGTTACTCCGCAGCGTCCTCGCCGGTATTCGGCTCGGCTCCGCTGACGCGGAGGAAGCCTTCGCGAACAAGCCGGCGCACGAGCACGAGACGGCTCTCGTCGTCCAGATCTCCAGGTAGGTCGACGGGCGTGAACGCCTCGTCCGCGTGGGCGACAAACTCGAGGTCCTCGCGCGCGAGCTCGGGGAAGACCACTTCCTTCCCCTCGAAGACGAGTGTCGTCCCATCGAGGTCGAAGAGGACGGTCGGCCGGCGTTCGACGCGCGTCTCGAGGGAAAGACCCTCGAGAGCTCGGAGCTGAGTCAGCTGGCCGCCGAGGATGGGGCGGCGGGTGCGTACGAGCCGGCGCCGCTGCCGACGCGCGACGTCTTCCGGCGCGAGCCGCTCGCGCAGGAGCTCGACGAGGTCGTCCACGTCTCCGTTCGAAGAACGCCGAAACGCGACGTCGTCGCCGCACTCCTCGAGCGCTGCTTTGAAGGCGTCGAGCCAGGTATAGACGTTGACCCCCACGGTGATGTGGAGGGAATCCGAAGCCGACGTCGCCGCCTCGTGCAGCCAGCCCCGCGGGATGTAAAGAGTGTCCCCCGGGCGCAGCGTGACGTCGTGCACGGGCCGGCCGGGCTCGCCGTGCTCAGGCTTGTACCGCTGGTGCTTGAGCGGCAGCTCGAGCGCCGGCGGATAGACGAGCCACCGTTTCTCCCCGGTCACCTGGAGGGAGAACACGTCGTGCGTGTCGTGGTGGACCGGTAGTCCCTGGGCTTCGCGCGGCGTGAAGTAGGCGTTCGCCTGCACGGGATGACCGAGCTCCTGCTCGAGGGCGCGGCAGAACTCGGCCACCGGGGGCCACGTCAGGTGGAGTCCCTGGAGAACGAGAGTCGCGCCCGCCTCGAACTCCTCCAGCACGCGTCCGATTTCGGCCGTGCCGCTGAAGGGAGCGGGCCGCCACGGGATGCTCGTCGTGTAGGAACCGACGTCCAGCTGCGCGCCGGCCTTCACGAGCCGGAACGCGGGGAAGCGCAGCCCGCCGGCGCAGAGAAGCCGCTCGACGTCAGTGACAGAAAGGAGGGCGTCGAACCGCCCCTCCTCGTTTCGGGGCACGACGAGCGGCTTCTTCTCCCAGTGCTCGGCGAGGAACTCCTCGGCCGAGACCGGGTCGATCGCCCGCGCGAGGCTACGGGTCGGTCGTGTCCGTGTCGGAGTCAGTGCTGTCGGCGTCCGTGTCGTCGGCGTCGGTGTCCGCGTCGTCTTGGTCGTCCATGTCAGACGGCATGCTCGCGTGACCCTCGACCTCGGTGCCGCGTGTCTCGATGTCCTCGTCGCTGAAGCTCGTCATCTCACTCCTCTCCGTCGTGCGGGGGAAGGCTACAGCGCCCACGGTATGCCCGTAACGCCTGCATCGCCAACCCCGCTACACTCGACCGCCGCCCATGGATCTCTACGAGTACCAGGGCAAGCAGCTCTTCGCCCGCCACGCGATCCCCGTCTCCGAGGGGAGGCTCGCGACTACGAGGGAGGAGGCGCGCGCCGCTGCAGAAGAGCTCGGCGGGCCGGTGGTCGTCAAGGCGCAGGTCCTGACCGGCGGGCGTGGCAAGGCCGGCGGGATCAAGCTGGCCGACTCGCCGCAGGAGGCCGAAGAGCGCGCCGCCGACATCCTCGGGATGGACATCCGCGGGCACGTCGTGCGCCGGCTCTGGATCGAGAAGGCGTCGGACATTGCCAAGGAGTACTACCTCTCGGTCACGTTCGACCGCGGCGAGAAGACGCCGCTCTTCATGCTCACGACGCAGGGGGGAGTCGACATCGAGGAGGTGGCCGCGCGCGCGCCCGAAGCGATCGCGCGCCTCCACGTCGATCCGCTCGTCGGCTACCAGCCGTACCAGGGTCGCTGGCTCTGCTTCACGGCCGGGATCGATGAACCGGACGAGCAGAAGCAGGTGCTCGCGCTGGTGGGGCGGCTCTACGAGGCGTTCGTCGCGTGCGACGCGATGCTCTGCGAGATCAACCCGCTGATCGTGACCCCGGACGGCGAGGTGAAGGCTCTCGACTCGAAGTTCAGCGTCGACGACAACGCCCTCTTCCGCCACGCCGACATCGCCGAGATGCGCGACCCCGAAGCCGGCGACCCGCAGGAGCGGCTCGCGCGCGCGAAGGGAGTCACCTACGTCAAGCTCGACGGCGAGGTCGGCATCCTCGGGAACGGCGCCGGCCTCGTCATGTCGACGCTGGACGTGATCGACCAGGTCGGCGGCTCGCCCGCGAACTTCTGCGACCTCGGCGGAGGCGGCGACGCCCAGGGGGTGGTGGACGCGCTCGAGGTGATCACCTCGGATCCCCAGGTGAAGGGCATCCTCTTCAACATCTTCGGCGGAATCACGCGCTGCGACGAGGTCGCTCGCGGGATCCTGGAGGCACTCGGGCGGATGGAGATCGGTCTCCCGATCGTCGTCCGCCTCGACGGCACGAACGCTGAGGAGGGCCGGGCGATGCTTGCGGAGGCCGCGCCCCCGACTCTGTACGTCGAGGACACGATGCTCTCCGCGGCCGAGCGCGTGGTGGAGCTCGCGAAGTCATGAGCGACGTCTGGAGCGCGCGCGCGAATGCATACCGGCAGAGCCCGCAACACGCGCAGGGGCCCGACCTCGACCTCCTCGTCGAGTGGGCCGAGCCGGGGCCGGGCGTCAAGGCTCTCGACGTTGCGACCGGCGGGGGCCACGTGGCACGGCGTCTCCGGGAGGCCGGTGCCGACGTGGTCAGCGCGGATCCGGCTCCGGGCATGGAGCCGGACGTCGTCTGCCGCGCGGAGGACCTGCCGTTCGCTGACGACTCCTTCGACGTTGTCACCGTGCGGATCGCTCCGCACCACTTCGACGACGTCCAGGCCGCTGTGCGCGAGATGGCACGCGTGAGCCGGGACCGCGTGGTGATCCAGGACACCCTTTACGAGAGCGAGGAGCTCGAGCGGATCTACTCGCTGCGCGATCCGAGCCACGTCCGTTGCTACTCGGAGGCCGAATGGCGCGAGCTTCTCCGTCAGGCTGATCTGCGCATCGAGGGAGTGCAGATCTTCGAGAAGCGACGTCCCTTCGACGCCTGGGTGGAGGCCACCGGGGTGGCGCCGGAGGACGCGAACGAGCTCCGAGTTCTTCTCGCCGCTCGGCTCGACGAGAACGACGAGTGGGGCGACAATCACATCGTCATCAAGGCGAGGAAGGCTTGATGGCGATCATCGTCGACTCGGACACTCGCCTGCTCGTCCAGGGCATCACGGGACGCGAGGGCTCGTTTCACGCCAGGCGGAACAAGGCGTACGGGACGAGCGTCGTCGCGGGGGTCACGCCCGGAAAGGGCGGCGCCGAGGTCGAGGGGATCCCCGTGTTCGACTCCGTGCGCGAGGCTGTGGCCGAGCGAAGCCCCAACACGGCGCTCGTGTTCGTACCGGCGCGCTTTGCCTCGGACGCGATCTACGAGGCCGTCGACGCCGGGATCGAGACCGTCATCTGCATCACCGAAGGGGTGCCGGCCCACTACATGCTCCGGGTCTACAACTACATCCGGCCGCGCGGGATCACGATGGTCGGGCCGAACTGCCCCGGTGTGCTCTCGCCCGGGAAGGCCAACGTGGGCATTATCCCGGCCGAGATCTTCAAGGAGGGCAACATCGGCCTCGTGTCGAGATCCGGCACGCTCACGTACCAGATCGGGCACGAGCTGACGCAACTCGGTATCGGCCAATCGACTATCGTCGGAATTGGGGGGGACCCCGTCGTTGGGTCGTCGTTTTTGGACGTCCTCGCGCGATTCGAGGACGACCCG
>DASQXE010000063.1:0-17620 GCA_035639875.1 Gaiellaceae bacterium
CCGCCTCGCCCTTGCGAACCGAATCGCCCTCGGCCTTCAGCCACCGGATCACCTTCCCGGTCTCCTGGGCGACGCCGAGCGCGGGCATGATCAGCTCCGTCGCCATTCCTAGCCGTCGATCACCGCCGTCTCGACCCGCGACGCCTCGACGACCGCCTCGATCGTCGGCTCGCGGTTGAGATTCGACTGCGTCTCGCGTACACCGGGAAGCCGCCCGCCGACGGTCGGATGCCCCCCACCCGCCACGAGCAGCTCCTCGGCCGGGAAGCGAGTGATCACCTCGCAGCCGTCGCCGGTCACGACCAGCTGCTCCTCGATGCGAGCAGCCGACCAGCCGTCCGAGGCGGGCCAGAAGGTCTCGAGCGCGAACACCATGCCCTCCTGGATCGTCCCGGGGTAGTCGAAGGAGACGAGGCGGCTGAAGATCGGCTTCTCCCAGATGGAGAGGCCGACCCCATGGCCGTACTGGAGCGCGAAGGCCGCCTCCTCGTCGGGGAAGCCGAATTCCTCAGCCTCGGGCCAGATGGACACGACGTCGGCGGTCGTCACGCCCGGGCGGATGAGCGCGATCGCTTCGTCGAGGTAGTCGCGACAGCGGCGGTAGGCGTCCACCTGCGCCCGCGAAGCGCTTCCGACCGCGAACGTGCGGTAGTAGCACGTGCGATAGCCGTTGTAGGCGTGGAGGATGTCGAAGTAGGCGGGATCGCCCGGGCGCAGCATCCGGTCGGTGAAGACGTGTGGATGCGGGCTGCAGCGCTCGCCGGAGATGGCGTTGACGCCCTCGACGTGCTCGGAGCCGAGCTCGTAGAGGACGCGGTTCACGAGCGCGACGCACTCGTTCTCGCGCATCCCCGGTCGCATGGCGCGAAAGAGCTCCTCGTAGGCAGCGTCGACCATCGCGCAGGCAGTCGTGAGGAGGGTGATCTCGTCCTCGGTCTTGACCATGCGCACGTCCTGCATGAGCGCCTGGCAGTCGACGACCCGGATGCCCTCGTCCTCGAGCGCGCGTAGCACCGGCAGCTCGACGACGTCGACGCCGAGCGGCTCGTTTTGGAGCTCGCGCTCCTCGAGCTCGACGCGAATCTTCGCCGCGACCGCCTCGGCCCGGCCCTCGACGGAGCCGCGCAGCGTGGAGATGCCGGCGCGGGAGCGCTCCTCTCCCAGCCACGGGGAGTAGAGCTTATGGTGGCGCGCGGCCGACCCGAAGTCCCACATAATCGGGTCGTCGCCCCGGGGTAGGAGGCAGAAGCGGATCAGCTTGTCGATCGCCCACGTGCCGATGTGCGTCGCGGTGATGTAGCGGATGTTCGCCATGTCGAAGCAGAGGAGCGCTCCGAGCTCCGACTGGGCGAGACGCTCCTTGGCACGCGCGAGCCGCTCGCGCCGGAGGCGGTCCAGGTCGACCCGCTGCTCCCAGTCGACCGCCATCGTTCCGAAGCTGCGCAAGCCCATAGTTACGCCTTTCCGAGGAGTGAGCGGGAGATCTCGACGATGAGATCCGGAGTGGGGACGGTCTCGTCCTCGAGGACGGGCGAGAACGGCACCGGGACGTCCATCGCGGCCGCGCGCCGCACCGGCGCGTCGAGCCAGTAGAAGGCGTCCTCGGCGATCGCGGCGGCGAGCTCTGCGGAGGCTCCGTAGCTGCGGTGGCCTTCGTCGACGACGATCACCCGGCCGGTCTTCTTGGCCGAGGCGACGAGCGTCTTGCGGTCGAGCGGGACGAGCGTCCGCGGGTCGACCACCTCGGCGCTCACGCCCTCTTCGGCCAAGCGCTCGGCGGCCTCGAGGGCGACATAGACCATCGAGCTCGTCGCGACGATTGTCACGTCCTCCCCATCCCGCTTTACGTCCGCGGCCCCGAACGGGATTGTGTACTCGTCGTCGGGAACAGGGCCCTTGACGGCGAACATCATCTTGTCCTCGAAGAAGACGACGGGGCTGTCGTCCCTGATCGCCGTTTTAAGGAGACCTTTGGCGTCGTAGGGCGTCGAGGGAAGAGCGACCTTGAGCCCGGGGACGTGCGAGACCCAGGCATGCAGGCTCTGGCTGTGCTGGGCGGCCGAGCGGCGCGTCGCGCCGAGCGTCGTCCGCACGGTCAGCGGCGCCTTCAGCCGCCCGCCCGACATGTAATGGACCTTCGCCGCCTGGTTGGCGACCTGGTCCATGACGAGCGTCAGGAAGTCGCCGAACATGATGTCGACGACGGGCCGCATGCCGGTCATCGACGCGCCCAGCCCGATCCCGGTGATGCCCGCCTCCGAGATGGGCGAGTCGAGCACCCGCTCGGGGCCGAACTCCTCGACCAGGCCCGACGTCACCTTGAAGGGCGTGCCCGCCTCGGCGACATCCTCACCGATGAGGACGACGGTCGGGTCACGGCGGAGCTCCTCGGCGAGGGCCTCGTTGACCGCCTGCGCGAGCGAGATCTCGCGCGTACCTTCGTGCTCCTTGGGGACGGCGACCTCAGTCGGCGTAGACATCCTCATTCACCTCGCGGGGATCGGGGAAGGGAGCGTCTTGCGCGTGCTCGGCGGCGGCCGCTACCTCCGCCTCGACGTCGCGGGCGATCCGCTCGAGCTCGCCCTCCTCGGCGAAGCCGTGCTCGACGATCCAGGCGCCCAGGATCTGCAGGGGGTCGCGCTCGGCCTTCCACTGCTCCTCCTCTTCCTTCGAGCGGTAGTACGCCCGGTCGACGTCGCCGACGTGATGCCCGTAGTACCGGTATGTCTCGCACACGAGGAAGGAGGGGCCGTCGCCCCGACGCGCGCGCTCGACTGCGCGATGGGTGGCCGCGTAGACCGCCCGCGCGTCCTGACCGTCGACCTCCTCCACTGGGACGCCGAACGCGGCGGGGCGCGCGGCGATGTCGCCCGCGGTCGTCTCCGAGAAGTGCGTGTATTCGTTGTAGGAGTTGTTCTCGCAGACGTAGACGACCGGCAGCTTCCAGAGGGCCGCCATGTTCATCACCTCGTAGAGGACGCCCTGGCCGAGCGCCCCCTCGCCGAAGAAGCAGACAGCGACCTGGTCGGTTCCGCGCGCCTTCGCCGAGAAAGCCGCCCCCGTCGCGATGCCGGTCGACCCCGCGACGATCGCGTTCGCCCCCAGGTTGCCGTTCTCGTGGTCGGCGATATGCATGGAGCCCCCCTTGCCGCGGCAGTAGCCCTCCTCCTTGCCGAGGAGCTCACAGAACATCCGGTCGACCGACGCGCCCTTCGCCAGGCAGTGGCCGTGACCGCGGTGGGTGCTCGTGATGTAGTCGTCGCGGCGCAGGGCCTCGCAGACGCCCACGGCGACGGCCTCCTCGCCGACGTATAGGTGCGCGAGACCGGGCATCTTGGCGCTGCGGTAGAGCTGGTCGACCTGCTCCTCGAACGAACGGATGCGCTGCATCTGCTCGTACATGCGCAGCGCGAGCTCGGCGCCGATCTCGGCCGCCGGCACGGCTTCGGTGGCCATCAGCGGGCCACCCGCCGGATCCCCGCCAGCTCGGCGAGCACCTCGTACACGACGGCGAAGTCCTGGTCCGCGAGACCCATTCCGCGCGCGGCCGTGAGGAGCTCGTTCGCGACCGCCGTCGTCGGCATTGGTACGTCGAGCTGCCGCCCCGCCTCGAGGGCGAGGAGCATGTCCTTCTGCATCATGTCGACGTCGAACCAGGCCTCGTCCGGCATCTCGAGGACGAACGGCGCCCGGTACTTGAGCATCGGCGACGCGATGACGCTTCCGAGCATCACATCGAGCGCGACCTCGCGGTCGATGCCGTCCTTCTCCGCCAGGAGCAGCCCCTCGGAGAAGGCGACCATCTGCACCTGCAGGCTGAGGTTGATAGCGATCTTGAGGAGGAGCGCCTGGCCGTTGTCGCCGACGCGGGTCACCTTCGCTCCGATGTCGAGGAGGATCGGCTCGACTCGGTGGAAAGTCTCCTCGTTCCCACCGACCATGATCGCCAGCCGCCCTTCCTCGAGCGTCGACACGCTCCCCGACACCGGGGCGTCGAGCATGTCCGCGCCCGTCTCCCGCACGCGATCCGCCAGCTCACGGCTGACCGCGGGCGCCGCCGTCGTCATGTCGACCCAGACCTTGCCCGGGCCGAGGCCGGAGAGGATGCCCTCCTCTCCCTCGGCGACGGCGCGAAGCGCCGGCACGTTCGTGACCATCGTGAAAACGACGTCCGTCTCCTCCGCGACGGCGCGAGGCGAGTCACCGAGCACGAGGCCCTGGTCGACGAGCGCGGCCGCCTTCTCACGCGTGCGGTTCCATCCGTGCACTTCATGGCCCGCGGCGAGCAGGCGGCCGGCGACGCCGCCGCCCATCACACCGAGACCGACGAATCCGAGCTTCGCCATCTCAGGCTCGCGCTCCCATGATGTCTCGCTCTACCCGCGAGACATGCTCCTGCATACGCTGGCGCGCCTCCTCCGGGTGCCGTGCGGCGATCGCCTCGAGGATTAGCCGGTGGAGGACGACCGCGCCCTCCGGGCTGCCGGGGATGTTGTATGCGGACGAGAGCGAGCGCTGCAAGAGGCTGCGAATCGCATTCATCAGATGCGCGATCAGACGGTTGCGGCTCGATTCGGCGATCGTCAGGTGAAAGTCGAGGTCGGCGGTGATGAAAGCTTCCTCGGAGCCGAGCCCTTGCTTCATCGCTTCGATCGCGGCGCCCATGCGCGCGACGTCCTCGTCGTCGCGGCGCGAGGCCGCGAGTGCAGCGGCCTCGCCCTCGAGAATCCGCCGCACCTCGAAGAGCTCGCCGTAGTCGGCTTCGTCGACTGACAGGAGAAAGTCGAGCGAGTTGTTCAGCGTGTTGCCGAAATCGGCGACCGCGAAGCTGCCGTTGCCGCTGCTCCTGATCACGCCCTTCGACTCGAGCATGCGCAGTGCTTCACGTATGGAGGAACGGCCTACGCCGTAGAGCTGTACGAGCTCACGCTCGGCCGGGATGGCGTCTCCGGGCCCGAGGTGGCGCGAGCTGATGAGGGCGAGCAGGCGCTCGGCGACGATTTCGTACGTCTTCTGCCGAGAGATCGGTCCGAAGAGAGTACTGTCAGACAAGCGGACCACGATCATACGGGCTCTCGGCC
Source organism: Gaiellaceae bacterium (assembly GCA_035639875.1). Classification (GTDB taxonomy): domain Bacteria; phylum Actinomycetota; class Thermoleophilia; order Gaiellales; family Gaiellaceae; genus JAIBJP01. Next base: position 5,082 of record DASQXE010000063.1, read on the forward strand.
GCGACTGTCGGCTTCCGACAGCCGGTCTTGGACGGTTAGTCCGACGTCAGCGACGCGATCTCGAAGCGGTCGACATCGACGAGGCCGCGGTCGGTGATCTTCAGCTTCGGGATCACGGAGAGGGCGAGGAAGCTCATCGTCTGAAAGGGCGCCGGATACGTGCAGCCGAGCGTTTTCGCCGCCTCGACGCACGCGCGCGACGCCTCGACCACCTCGACCAGCGGCGCATCCGAAAGGAGGCCGGCGACCGGCAACGGCAGCTCCGCCTGCACGCCGCGATCGGCGATGACGACGAGCCCACCGCCCATCTCAGCCAGGCGCTGAACTGCGCGCGCCATGTCGCCGTCGTCGACCCCAACGACGACGATGTTGTGCGCGTCGTGGGCGATCGTTGACGCCATCGCGCCGCGCTGCAGCCCGAAGCCGCGCACGAATCCGAGCCCGATGCGGCCGGTCGCGAGGTGGCGTTCGACGACCGCGATCTTGGCGAGGTCGCGCGCGGGATCCGCGACGGCAAGCCCGTCCTCGATCTTGGGGTCTTCCTCGAGCAGGTCCGTCACGATCTGCCCCTCGACAAGGCCGATCACGCGCGCGGCGCCGCCCTCCCACTGGATCTGGAAGTCGTTGATCGCCACCGCCTGGATGCGCACCGTCGACTTGACCCATTCCGGCACCACCGGCCGCGGGATCTCCTCCACGGGCCGACCGCGCTTCAGGACGGTCTCGGGCTCGAAGGACTCGAGATCAGGCAGCAAGAGGAGATCTGCCTGGAAGCCGGGTGCGATGGCGCCGAACTCGCGCAGTCCGTGCCACAGGGCGCCGTTTTGCGAGGCCATCACGAGCGCGTCCTCGGCCGGCACCCCCCGCTCCACGGCCGCGCGGACGATTGAATTCATGTGTCCCTCCGCCGCGATGTGCTCGGGTTCGCGGTCGTCGGTGCAGAACGCGAGGCGATGTGGCCCGAACTCCTCCACGAGGGGCAGGAGCGCCTCGAGGTTGCGCGCGGCGGAGGCCTCGCGGATCAGCACCCACATCCCCGCGCGCAGTCGCTCGCGCGCCTCCTCCAGGGTTGAGACCTCGTGGTCAGAGCGAATCCCGGCGGCGGCGTAGGCCTGCAGCTCCTTGCCGAGGACGCCGGGAGCGTGTCCGTCAACGTGCGAGGCCCCGAGGGCGAGCTTCTCGAGCTCGTGTGGGTCGCCGGAGACGACGCCTGGGTAGTTCATCATCTCGGCAAGCCCGATCACGCGTCGGCGGTGCAGGAGTCCCTCCAGGTCGCCGGCAGTCAGCGCACGCCGCGGAGACTCGAAGCGGGACGCAGGCACGCACGACGAGGCCATGAAGAAGATGTCGAGCGGCACCTCGTCGGCGAGGTCGGCAAGCCAATGGACGCCGTCCGTCCCGAGGACGTTCGCGATCTCGTGCGGATCCGCGACGACCGTCGTCGTCCCCATGGGGAGGACGAGGCGCGCGAATTCGTCGACGAGGAGCTTCGACGACTCGAGGTGCATATGCGCGTCGACGAAGCCCGGGACGACGTACTTGCCACGCGCGTGGACGACCTCCTTGCCCGCGTACTCGCCGAGACCGGCGACGTAGCCGTCCACGATGGCCACGTCGCAGTCGAGCCATTCGCGCGTGAAGACGGAGAAGACCTTGCCGCCGTCGACGACGACGTCGGCGAGCTCGTCCCCGCGGGCGACGGCCAGTCGGTGCGCCAGGTCCGGCACGGCGCGACGATAACCCGGCTTCGATCCCGGCGCGATGGCCGTTGACAACCGCGCTCCAATGGCGTAAGAACAAGGCCGCGATGCGCTCGTTCGTCGTCGGGCTTGTCGTCGCGCTCACAGCGCTCGTCGTCCCGGCAGTGGCCTCGGCGGCCACCGACACGGTTACGGGAACCGAAGTCGCCTTCACGTCCACGCAGGGAACCTTCGCGGGCACCGCGAGCGGTGACATCCCCGGCTTTTGGAAAGCGGTCGTCAACCACACGCCGCTCTCGCCCGACGCGACGATCACCGGCGGCTCGTTCAAGCTCGTAACGACCACGTTGCAAAAGATCGTGGGGACGTTCGACAACGGCGGTACCGTCCACCAAACGAACCCGGGCGCCGGCTGCACGGATCAGACCTTCGACGTGTCGGACACGCTCTCGAACGTCGGCGTCGGCGGGCCGGGCACCGGGCACGGGTCGTTTTTCGTCGTGCTCACGCACAAGCGCGCGCCCGTACCGTTCCTCGGCTGCGTGACGTACGCCGGAACCGTCGTCGGCACGCTGTCGCTCTCGCCCTAACAGTCTCGCTGCCGGAGTCGGCCGCGGCCCTTGTACGGAGCCGGGCCGAGGGTCGGGCCGCTAGACCGTGCCTCGCCCGGCTCCCGCTTAGAGGAGCCATCGACGACGGCGTTCCTTGCAGGCTCGGCTTCGAGCTACGCGGCGACGATGAAGACGGGCGTGTCGACGCGGACACGGCGAAAGAGCGGCGGCCGCGCGCGGGAACATGCGGATGCAGCCGTGCGAGCGAGCCAATCGGGATCCGCCAAGAGAACGCGCCCGCCACCGCGAAGGTGCAGCGGCGCGGCGTAGGCGGAACGCAGAAACGTCTCCGCCTTCCGGCCGCTCAACCTGCCGACGGCGATGCCGGACACGGTGACACCGAGTGGGATCGTCCCCCTCACCTCGGGACAACCGTGGGCGTGACGGAGCCGCGCGACGGTCGCTGTCCCGGCGATGCCGTCCGCAGTCAGGCGGGCGAGCGCCTGATAGCGGACGACCGCCGTCCGCGTCCGCGCGCCGAAGACGCCGTCGATGCTGCCGACGGGGAGCTCGCAGCGCCCCAGGAGGTACTGGAGGCCAGCGACGCCCCAACCGCGCATGCCAATCCGGATCGCGCGGCTCCCGAGGGCATGGCGGGCGAATCGTCCGAGCGCGGCGATCGTCCGAGGGCCGACGATGCCGTCGGCCACGAGCCCGTGTCGGCGCTGGAAACGGCGCAACGCGGCGCGCGTCTCCTAGCCACCCGGCGCGTCGAGAACTTCCTGCAACACGGGGCGCGAGGGCGACGATTCGCTCGCCGGGATCTCGAACAGGAAGGTCGAACCCGTCTCGCCGCTCGATTCCACCCAGATGCGCCCGCCCATCCGCCTGACCAGCTCGTTGCAGATGTAGAGACCGAGCCCGATGCCTCCGACTCCGTCGCTCATGTTCGGATCGAGCCGGTAGAACTTGTCGAAGATCCGGCCTTGCTCGTCGGGAGGAATGCCCAGGCCCTGGTCGCGCACGTAGAAGCGAACCATCCGGCCGTTGGCGAGGGTGCCCACCTCGACCCGTCCGCCCGCGGGGGAGTACTTGATGGCGTTCTCGACGAGGTTGACGAGGACCTGCCGGACGCGGTCGGGGTCGGAAGCCACGGCGGGCGCCGGCGGCCCGGCGCCCTTCTCCAGCCTGATCGAAGCGGGCGCGTGTGCCTTCGCCGCCTCGATGACGCGGTCGACGAGCTCGTTGGGGTCGAAGACGTCGCTGCGCAGCTCGAGGCTCCCGATATCCAGCTGGTTCGCGAGGAGGATGTCGTTGACGATCCGCCCGAGCCGCTCGGACTCCTCGACGATGAGCGAGACAAACCGCTCTCGGCCCGCCTCGTCGAGAGCGAAGTCGTGGCGACGCAGCGTCTGCGCCGCGCCGTAGACCGCGGCCAACGGCGTCCGCAGCTCGTGCGAGGCAGTGGCGACGAACTCGGCCTTGAGCTGCTCGAGCCGCCGGGACTCCGTGAGGTCGCGGAGCGCAAACACGGTGCCGCCGAAGAACTCGACTCCCGAGATCGAGATCCAGCGCTCGCCGTACTCGGTCTCGATCGGCAGCGTCTCGGGCAGCACGGGCTCAGCACCCCCAACCGGGATGCGCTCGGAGAGCGGCTGCCACTGCGGAATGACGTCGACGGCCGGCCGCCCGAGCACGGATTCGGCCTCGAAGCCCGTGATGGCCTCGACGGTCGGGTTCCACAGGCGGATGACGCCCGCCCGATCGAGGAGGAAGACCCCGTCGGCGACGTAAGTGAGGACGTGCGCCGCGTCGGCCCCCTCCTGCACCTGCTCGTGGAGGCGGACGTTGTCCACTGTGAGAGCCGCCAGCCGCCCGAGATGCTCGGCCAGCGCGAGGTCGTCGGGGCCGTAAGGGCGACCGGCGTCGGTCGCGAGCAGGGTGATCGCGCCAAGGATTCGCGTGCGGCCCAGCATGGGAACGCAGATGCGGCCATCCGAGAGCGCCGCCTCGCCGGACTGAATCACCTCGATGACGGCCGGCTCCGGCTCTGCGAGTGGCGCGCCGGTCAAGGGATCGGCGTCGCCGCGAGCTACGGTGGCCCGCGTCGTCCTGCCCTTCTGGTCGACGAGGTCGATGATGCACCAGTCGGCGAAGCCCTCGATGAGCACCTCCGAACTCCTGCGGAGTGCGGTGTCCTGCTCGAGCGAAGCGGTGAGCGCGAGGCTTACTCTGGCGAGGAGGTCGAGTCGCACTTGCCGCTGCGACGCATCGAGGGCGGCGACGCGTGCCTCGGCACGCAGGCGCTCTCGTTCGGCGCGGGCTTCGTGCTCTGGGGTGATGTCCTGGAGGTAGCCCTGGACGTAGAGCGGCTGTCCGTCGCTGCCCCGCACCGTGCTCGCCTCGTCTCGCACCCAGACGACCGTCCCGTCTCGCCCGTGCATGCGGTATTCGGAGCTGAGCTGCGCTGCCGAGTCGGCGGCGGCGCGGATGTCGTCGCCGACTCGTTCGCGGTCTTCGTCGTGGACGAGTCGGGAGAAGAGCCCGGTCTCCATCATCCAGTCTTGGGCTCGGTACCCAAGCATCGTGCCCACCTGTGGGCTCACGTAGGTGAACACGTCCCGACCCGTGAGCGGATGCACGTAGGTGGCACCGGGAAGCTGCTGTGTCAACGAGTGGTAGCGGGCTTCGGCTTGTTCGCCCTGGTCTCGTGCGGCCACGAAGTCCGTGAGGTCCGTGGCGACGACGATCGCTCCTCCAGCGGCGTCGCCGTTCCGTTCCAGAGGCATTCCGCTCAGAGAGACGATCGCCGCCGTACCGTCGCCGCGCCGATGAGGGATCTCGGGTTCGTTCGCCCGTTGGCTGCGCGCGAGAGCGTCGAGGAACCGGCGCGTCGCGACGCCCTCGTCAGCTTCGCCCGTGAGCTCGGCGAAGTCGCGGCCGACCGCCTCGTCGGCGGCATAGCCGTACACCGCCGCGGCGCCGTCACTCCACGCGGCGACTTTCCCGTCGGAGTCCAGCGCAATGACGGCGTCGCGCGCCGCCTCGCGAAGGGCCGTGAGCTCGTGCTCCAGAAGGCGCCGTTCTGTCGTTCGAGCGCGGAGACGTTCTCCGAGCCACCCCGCTAGGGCCCCCGCGGCCAGCCAGACAGGAATGGCAATGAGATCGCGCCAAGACTCGCCGGGGATCAGGAGGTACTGGAGCGTCCACCCCGCGGCGGCCACCACGAGGCCGGCCCAGACGCCGCCAAAGGCGCCGGCCAGCACCGCGAAGAGGACGCCGGCGGTAGCCGCAATGGCAACGCCTTCCAATCCGCCTGGGCCAAAGCCCAGGCTGACGCCCGCCTCGAGGGCTGCTCCGAGAGCCACGGCGGCGAGGCCACGAACCAGTGGCCGTTGCCTGAACCTCGTGAGCGGTGGACGTTCTGCGGCCCGACCCACCATTCGTAAGTGAAGCACTCGGCGCCGCGTTGTCCAAGTTGAGTGATTTTCCTCTCAGATTTACAGCTTCTTAACGTTCTGCCTCGACCGAATGCAGTGGGTCGAGGACGGTGGCGGGGCACGCACCCCAGAGGCCGCGGTGGAGATGCTCGGCCCGGCGCGCGAGCGTGAGGAGGAGCGCGGCGTGGCGGCCGCGGTCGCCGTGGTAGAACCAGGGCGCAGCGGCGCCTTCCTTCACGAGCTCGAGGTTGATGTCGGCGCCGTTTCTCTCCACATATGCGAGCGTGCGGCCGAAGCGGTCGACCTTGTCGAGCGCGGGATCGGTCTCGACGCGGACGTGCACGCCGACGGGTAGGAACCGTTCGAGCGTCCGCTTCGCCTGCTGCGCATAGCACTCGCTCTCGTCGATCTCCGGCGCATCGAGCTGGACGAGGCGCACGTGGCGACCGTCGGTGAGGACGACAGTGTCCCCGTCGAGGACTCGGGCGACGGTCCCGTCAGGGTTGTCGGGGGGCACGTGCGTCCCGCCGCAGGCGAGCGGGAACGAGACCAGGATCGTGAGCAGGCAAGCGCGTGCGCGCACGTCCCGAGGGTCGCAGGCGGCGGTCGTCCCGGCTAGTGGCGCTCTTGTCCTGGCTCAGAAGAGCCAGTGGAGGAGGAGCATCACCGGGACGAACGCCGTCAGCGCAAACGCCAGCGACACGGAAAAGGTGTAGGCGAAGATCACGAGCTGCGAATGCGGGTCTTGTCCCATCAGCGGAGGATGCGGAAGGCGGTTGGGTGGGGGCAGCCCGCAGCGATCAGCTTGCGGCTCGTGCTCAGATCGGCCGGCGACTTCGCAAGCGCCGAGGCGTCGGAAAGCGGGAAGCCCAGGGCCAGGAATTCGTCGCGGCGCCAGTGCCGCACGCGGAGTCGCTCATCCCGTAGGCGCCTCGTGCTCTGGACCGGATCCTCGACCTTCTGCCCCTTCATGCCTTGATGATGCGAAGACCGCTGCGAGCGCCCAACCGCGAATTGAGCGGTCGCGCCTGAACGAAGGTCGAGTGTGAAGAGCCAGCTCGAAAATCACGCCATCGCCGAGCGGCTCGAGGCGTTCGCCGCCCTGCTCGATCTCGCTGGAGCTTCGTACTACACGGCACGTGCCTACCGACGGGCGGCGGAGTTGGTGCGCTCGACGCCCGCTCCGGTGGCCGACTTGGTGCGCGCCGGGCGCGTGCGCGAGCTCCGCGGTATCGGGGCGGGGATCGAGCGCCGGCTCGTTGAGCTCGTCGAGACCGGGCGAATCGAGGAGCTCGAGGAGCTCGAGCGGACGGTCCAGCCCGAGATCGTGGGCCTGGGGCGCTTCCTCGGGCTGTCCGCGCAGCGGTCCGTGGACGTGGCGCGCGCGCTCGGGGTGTCGAGCGCAGCTGAATTCCGAGAGGCGGCGCGGGCCGGGCGCCTTCGGTCGGTGCCCGGGATCGGCGCGAAGCGCGAGGCTGCGATCTTGGCCGCTCTGGAACGGGAGGAGCGGCCGCGTCCCCGCCGGGGACTGCTCCTGAACCGGGCGCGGGCGTTGCTCGAGCCGATGGCGGCGGCGACGGACGGCGCGGTCGCCGGCGACCCGCGGCGGTGGCGAGATACGTCCGAGCGCCTCGCTATTGTCAGCACAGACAACAATGCGCTGGATCGCTTTCGTCAACTACCTGAGATCGTCGCTGTCGTGGACGAGCACGTCGGCGTCACTGTCGACGGCGTGCCCGTCGAGCTCGTCGTCGCGGCCACTGGGCAGTACGGGACGGCCCTCGTGCGCGCCACCGGCTCGGAGGAGTACGTCGCCGCGCTCGAGCCGCTCCCCTCTGCCGCGAGCGAGGAGGAGGTCTACGCCACGCTCGGCGTTCCGTGGTGCCCGCCGGAGCTGCGTGAAGAGCCGCACCGCGAGGAGCCGCCCGCGCTGCTCGAGCTGGCGGCCGTCCGCGGCGACCTCCACTGCCATACGACTTGGTCGGACGGAAAGGCGAGCGTGCGCGAGATGGGCGAGGCGGCGCGCGGCCGCGGCTACGAGTACCTCGCCATCTGCGATCACACGCCGAGCGTCGGTGCCGTCCCGGGGATTTCGGGAGACGAGCTGCGCCGCCAGGCTGAGGAGATCGCCGCGGCGAACGAGCGCCTGGCCCCGTTTCGGATCCTGCGCGGAATCGAGTGCGACATCTTGCGCGACGGGTCGCTAGACCTGCCGGACTCGGTGCTGGGCGAGCTCGAGTGGGTGCAGGCAAGCGTTCACGGCGGCCAGCGCATGCCGGCCCGCGAGCTGACGAAGCGGACCGTCGAGGCGATGCGCAACCCGAACGTGCGCTGTCTCAGCCATCCGAAGGGGCGGATCATCAACCACAGGCCCGAGAACGCGCTCGACCTCGAGCGCGTGTTCGACGTCGCGCTCGAGACGGGCGTCGCGCTCGAGGTGAACGGCCTGCCCGACCGGCTCGACCTGAGCGGCAAGCACGTCCGCGAGGCGATCGCCGCGGGGGTCAAGATCGTCGTCTCGACGGATGCCCACTCGGTGCGGGGGCTGGGGAACATGGAGCTCGCCGTCCATACGGCGCGGCGCGGGTGGGCGACGGCGGCGGACGTCCTCAACACGCGGCCGCTGAGCGCGCTGCTCGGGCCGCGGCGGCGATAGCGTCCGACCCTCGCGCGAGCGATCAACACAAGTGTCTGTCGTGCCGATAGCAAGGGCGAGGCCGGGGCCTCGATGACGGTTGCGTCCCTACGAAGCCGCAGCCGTAGGACGCGTGGCTCCGGCCTCACCGGTGCGCCGACTGTAAGGCTTTTGCAAAGAGACCGAGGATTCGCGGCGTTCCCCTCGGAGAAGAAGTCGAGAGCCGACGCTCAATTCTCGGGGCTGCCGCAACCTCTGGAATGGCGTCGGCTCTCGTCCAGTGGCGCGCGTTATCGCCGCCGGCCCTGTGACCGCCGTCGTCGGCGCAACACGTAGAGAGCGACCACGGCCGCCACGAAGGCGGCGAACGCGCCGATCCCGAAGTAGCGGATGACCTCCGTCGCCGCCGACCCGAGGGCGTACGCGACGAGGCCGACCGAGGTCGCCCAGCCGATGCCGCCGAGCGCGTTGAAGAGCGCGAACCGCCACCATTCCATCCGGTGGGCGCCGGCGAGCCAGGCGGCGGTGAACCGCAGCACGGGCAGCCAGCGGCCGAAGAAGACGGTCTTGCCGCCGTGGCGGCGAAAGAACGACTCCCCTCGGGCGACGAACTCCGCTCGGTGGCGCCCGAATGGACCGGTGGGCGCGACGAGGAGCGCGCGGATCCCCGAGCGCCCGAGAACGTAGCCGACGTTGTCACCAAGGATTGCTCCGATCGCGGCGATGACGATTACGAGCTCGATCGTGAGATGCCCCTGCGAGGCGAGCACGCCGGCCGTGATCAGAGCCGTCTCACCGGGGATAACGAGCCCGGCGGATTCGCCGCCGACGAGGAGAAAGAGGGCGACGTACCCCACGCTCGCCGGCACGTGGAAGATCGCGGCGAGCAGCTAGACGGGCGCCCGGCCCCGCACCCACGGGCCGGGCGGGGTCAAGAGCGACTCGGCCCGCAAATAGGCGAACCCGACGGCGGGGAAATCGCTCAGCCGCTCGATGCACAGGAAGCGCGGGCGCCATTGCGGGAAGAACTTGTCGCTGAAGCGCAAGAGCCGCTCGAGCTGGAAGGCACGGTCGAGACGCCGGAGGGAGTAGCCGACCATCCGCGCCGCAGGGGAACGCACCGACCCGGCACGGAGAAAGTCCGCAAAGACGCAGAAGTTGAGTGAGAGCTCCGGCACGCCCTCGGCGCGCGCCCACGCGATCGTCTCGGCGATGAGCGACTCCATCAGTCCGTTTGGAGTCGTGCGCCGCCGCCGCATGGCACTCAGCGAGTAACCGCCGCTCGCGGGCGCCGGAACGAGGTGAACGAAGCCGCCCAGCCTGTCTTGCGCGTCCTCGGCCACGGCGTAGATCCCGCCCGGCTCGCCGAAGAGGTCGTCCATTGCCATCGTGAAGCCGCGCTCGGGCCAGTGTCCGCGCGTCTCGGCGGCCAGCTCCCGCACAGCACGGCGATGTGGGGCATCGAGCTCGCCTTCGCGAAAAACGCACATCCGGTAGCCCGCCTTCTCCAGCCGGTGCACTGACTGACGCACCTTGCGGATCCTCCTTCCCTCGAGCGAGAAGCACGCGGGTCGCACTATCGCCTCGTCGCCGAGCTTGATCGCGCGGAGGCCGAGCTCCCGGTAGAGGGAAAGATGCTCGGCGCTCGCGCCCAGCACGGCGATCCGCCATCCGTTTGCGTGCGCCATGCGCTGGAAGTCAGCCAACAGGGCAGCGAACTCGTCGGCCTCGCCGACCGGATCCCCGCTCACGAGCGCGGAGCCGGCGACAACACGGTATGCGAGAAAAGCCTGCCCGCTCGTCGAGAAGAAGTACGTCTTATCCCGCCGGAGAGCGAAGTAGGCGAGGCTGTCGTGGCCGTGCGCCTCGACGAGCCGCCGTGCGCAGGCATGCTCTTCGGCCGTCTGCTGAACGCGCGCCGACAGGGGACGCAACCAAAGGTAGAAGGCCTGCACCGCGAGCAGGAAGGCGATCGCGCCGAGGATGTCCTCGAGATCCTCGGGCGCCGAAAGCCGGTGCAGCTCGAGAGCCGCGAAGATCCCGCTGACCGAGGTGAGGGCAAGTGCGACGCCGAGCAGCGGACGAAAGGCACGATCGCCGGGGACGTCGAACCGGGCGCGCCAGTGGATGAGAGCGGCCAAGAGCAGAACGCTGATGGATGCTTCTTCGGCGTCGAGACCTTTGGCGAGATGCGTGATCGCGATGCCGACGACGAGCGTCACTGCGAGCTGCCAGGCGCGGCGGCGGCGGCCGGCGAGTGCGCGGGAAAGCCACACGAGCGCGAGCCCGAAGGCGAGCGTGAGAAAGCGTGCGGCCGCCAAAAACCCGGGTGGGAGAATCCCTTCGACGAGGTCGATCCGGCTCGCGAGCTCCGGCGTCAGCGCGGACGCGATACCGATCAATCCGACAAGCGCCGCGGCCGCGCCGAGGAGGCGTTCGGCAGCCGGCAGTCGGGCGCTCATATCACCGGGAGGGTACTGGCGCAATCGGCAGGGGCGGGCCAGTACAGTCGCACGCAGTCGAAACGTGAAAGGAGACGCGCTATGGCAATCGCCGTGATCGTGGACATCCCGAGCCGCGAGGCCTACGAAACGGTCAACGAAAAGATGTTCGGCTCGAAGCGGCCGACGGAGCCCATCGAAGGCAACATCATCCACACGGCCGGAGATGGGCCGAACGGTTTCCGCGTCGTCGACGTCTGGGAGTCGCAGGAGGCGTTTGACACCTTCTTCAACAATCGCGTCGCTCCCGCCATGCAGGCGGCCGGACTCCAGATGGCGGGCCCGCCGCCCCAAATCGTCGACCTCATCCACGTGTTCGTGAACGAGGAGACGGCGGCCAGGGTTTAGTCCGTGGTCTCCCTGCGCCGCCGGCGCCAGACGTAGGCAAGACCGGTGCCGACGAGGGTGAGCGTCGCGGTCAGTCCGCGCGGCCCGGCGCTCACCTTCGCGCCTTTTCGGCCGACGCTCACGCCGGCACCGCGCCGGCTGAGGTTGAGCGTCACGCCCGGAAGCACCCGCCTGCGCTTTTGAAACCGCCAGCCCATCAGATCTCCCAGACGGCGACCTCGTAGCGGTCGACGGTCGGCGGCTCGCTCGCGTCGGCGGTCTCGGCCGCCTGGCGGCGAAGCTCGGTGGCGCGCTCCTCGCTCGCCCGCATCGCCTCTTCGTCTTCCCAGAGCGTGATCCCGACCGCCTTCCCCGTGCCGCGGTCGACGAGGAGGATGGCGCCTTTCCCGCCGAACTCCCGGACCACCGGCGAGACTTGGTCACGAAACATGGCGGCGGTGTCCTCGCCCTGCTCCGTCGTCCCGTAGATCGTGCTCACGCGCGCGTGCATCCTCCACCTCCGGTCGAATCTTCGCGGGGCGAGGCTACCCGCTCGACGGCATTTCGGCGCCCGTGCGGCGCACGCGCAAGACCCACCTTTTGGTTAGTTGATCTCACCCGGAAGCGCACCCACAGTGAGACCGGAGACGTCTGCGGCGTGGAAGTCAGGGTCAGCGATCCGGCGTTCGTTTACGACCTCGTTTATTCGCTCAAGCGAGCGGATTACGTGGCCGCGACCCTCAACGACAATACGATCGTCGTCCGCGCGCCGGCTGCCGCAACGGGGGAAGAGGCAAGACGGAACCTCGGTTTCTATCTCGCGAATTGGCGGGCACGCCATCCAGGCGTCGACGCGGAGCTGCTCGAACCGTGATCGTCGAGATCAGCGACGCCGAATGCTTGGACGACCTCGTCGCGTTTCTGCGCTGGGCGTCTTGTGACGCGGAGCGCGTCGGCAAGCGAACGATCTCCGTGTCACTCCCGGATGCTCCCGGCGACGGCGCCGCTCGGCGCGAGCTCGAGCTCTACCTCGCCGCCTGGCAGGCCCGGCACCCAGGCGTGCGCGCCGTGCGCAAACCGCGCTACGACCTCTAGGGGTCCTTACGCAAGCCCGACGATGTCGTCGGGACGGACGGGCACGCGGGTGAGCTCGCGGCCGGTGGCGTCTCGCAAAGCAGCGACGATCGCGGCGGTTGAGACGACCGTCGGCGGCTCCCCCACTCCCTTGGCGCCGTACGGAGCGTCGGGCTCGGGCTCCTCGACGAGCTCGGCGACGACCGACGGCATGTCGAGGGTCGTGGGGATCAGATAGTCGGTGAAGCTCGCGTTCACGATCCGGCCGTCGCGTGTCTGGATCTCCTCCATCAGTGCGAGACCGAGGCCTT
>DASQXE010000064.1:0-15192 GCA_035639875.1 Gaiellaceae bacterium
CTTCCCGGACCCGGTCATCTCAGTGGCGATCGAGCCCAAGACGAAAGCCGACCAGGACAAGCTGGCTCAGGCGCTCGGCCGCCTGTCGGAGGAGGACCCGACCTTCCGCGTCCAGAGCGACGAGGAGACCGGCCAGACGATTATCGCCGGGATGGGCGAGCTCCACCTCGAGATCATCGTCGACCGGCTCATGCGCGAGTTCAACGTGAACGCGAACGTCGGCCGTCCGCAGGTCGCGTACCGCGAGACGATCGGCAAGCCCGTCGACAAGGTCGAGGGCCGCTTCGTCCGGCAGACCGGTGGCCGCGGCCAGTACGGCCACGCGGTCATCAACATGGAGCCGGCCGAGCCGGGCGACGGCTACGAGTTCGCCGACAAGATCGTCGGCGGGAAGATCCCGCGCGAGTACATCCCGTCCGTCGACCTGGGCATCCAGGAGGCGATGGAGTCGGGCGTGCTCGCCGGCTTCCCGGTGGTGGACGTGCGCGTCGAGCTCGTCGACGGCTCGTACCACGACGTCGACTCGAGCGAGATGGCGTTCAAGATCGCCGGCTCGATGGCGTTCAAGAACGCCATGCAGCGCGCCAAGCCGAAGCTTCTCGAGCCGATCATGGCCGTCGAGGTCGTGACGCCGGAGGAGTACCTCGGCGACGTCATGGGAGATCTCAACTCTCGCCGCGGCCGGGTCGAAGGCCTGGAGCCGCGGGGAAATGCGCAAGCGATTCGCGCCCGCGTCCCGCTTGCCACGATGTTCGGCTATGCGACCGATCTGAGGTCGACGACCCAGGGTCGCGCCACGTTCACGATGCAGTTCGACCGTTACGAGGAAGCGCCTCAGTCGATCGCGGGCGAGATCGTCTCGGCGGCGCAGGGCTCGTAGCAAAGGAGAAGACGGAGGACATATGGCAAAGCAGAAGTTCGAGCGGAACAAGCCCCACCTGAACGTGGGCACCATCGGTCACATCGACCATGGCAAGACGACTCTGACTGCGGCGATCACGAAGGTGCTCGCGGAGCAGGGCACCAACACGAACGTGCGCAGCTTCGAGTCGATCGACAACGCCCCCGAGGAGAAGGCGCGCGGCATCACGATCAACACATCCCACGTCGAGTACGAGACGGCGAACCGCCATTACGCGCACGTCGACTGCCCAGGGCATGCCGACTACATCAAGAACATGATCACGGGCGCCGCCCAGATGGACGGCGCGATCCTCGTCGTGTCCGCTGCGGACGGCCCAATGCCGCAGACGCGCGAGCACATCCTGCTCGCCCGCCAGGTCGAGGTGCCGTCGATCGTCGTCGCCCTCAACAAGGCCGACATGGTGGACGACCCCGAGCTGCTCGAGCTCGTCGAGATGGAGGTGCGCGAGCTCCTCTCCAAGTACGAATTCCCGGGCGACGACATCCCCGTCGTCAAGGTCTCCGCCCTCAAGGCGCTCGAGGGCGACGAGGAGTCGGTGAAGCAGATCCTCGAGCTCATGGAGGCCGTGGACTCCTACATCCCCGAGCCCGAGCGCGATGTCGACAAGCCGTTCCTCATGCCGATCGAGGACGTCTTCACGATCACCGGCCGCGGAACGGTCGTCACCGGGCGGATCGAGCAGGGCCAGATCAAGTCGGGCGACGAGGTCGAGATCGTCGGCATCCATCCCGAGACGGCCAAGACCGTCGTCACGGGTCTCGAGATGTTCAACAAGACGCTCGATTTCGCGCAGGCGGGTGACAACGCGGGCGCGCTCCTCCGCGGAACCAAGCGCGAGGAGGTCGAGCGCGGCCAGGTCCTCGCCAAGCCGGCCTCGATCACGCCGCACACGCAGTTCAAGGGCGAGGTCTACGTTCTCTCGAAGGACGAGGGTGGCCGCCACACGCCGTTCTTCAACGGTTACCGGCCGCAGTTCTACTTCCGCACGACGGACGTGACCGGCTCGATCAAGCTCCCGGAGGGCCAGGAGATGGTCATGCCCGGCGACAACACGAACATGGAGATCGAGCTCATCCAGCCGATCGCCATGGATCAGGGCCTGCGCTTCGCGGTCCGCGAGGGCGGCCGCACCGTCGGCGCGGGAGTCGTGACCGAGGTCGTCAAATAGCTCAAAAAATCCGCATCCGGCTGAAGGCCTACGACCATCAGCAGCTCGACCGGTCGGCGGCACAGATCGTCGACACGGCGCAGCGGTCCGGCGCAACCGTCACCGGACCGGTGCCCCTGCCCACCGAGAAGAATGTCTACACGGTGATCCGAAGCCCGTTCATCGACAAGGACTCCCGTGAGCACTTCGAGGTGCGCACGCACAAGCGCCTGATCGACATCCACTCGCCGACCCCGAAGACGGTCGACCAGCTGATGCGGCTCGACCTGCCGGCCGGCGTGGATATCGAAATCAAACTTTGATGAGAGGCATCGTCGGCAAGAAGCTGGGCATGACGCAGGTCTTCGACGAGGAGACGGGTGTCCTCACGCCCGTCACAGTCATCCAGGCGGGGCCCTGCCCGGTGGTGGCCGTGCGCACCGCCGACGCCGACGGGTACGACGCGGTGCAGCTTGCCTTCGACGCCGTTCCGGAAGGGAGGATCTCCAAGCCGAAGCTCGGCCACTTGAAGAAGCACGGAGTCGAGCCGCATCGCAAGCTGGTCGAGATCCGCGGGCCGCACGAGCTCGCGCCCGGGGAGACGGTCACCGTCGAGTCGTTCGAGCCCGGCACGAAGGTGAAGGTCTCCGGCGTCTCGATCGGAAAGGGCTTCCAGGGCACGATCAAGCGTCATCGCTTCCATCGGGGGCCCGAGACGCACGGCTCGCACAACGTGCGCAAGCCAGGATCGGTGGGGGCCTCTGCGACGCCTTCCCGCGTCTACAAGGGCATGCGCATGGCCGGCCGAATGGGCGGCCAACGCGTCACTCAGGTCGGCCTGACGGTCGTCGACCGCGATCCGGAGCAAAACCTGCTCCTGGTCAAGGGCGCGGTGCCCGGTCACAGGAACTCGATCGTCGTGGTGAGCGAGGAGACACGCTGATGGCCGCTCCGAAGGCTCCGCTCCTCGATACGTCCGGTAAGAAGACGAAGGACGTCACGTTGGCCGAGGCCGTCTTCGCCGCGGAGGTGAAGACGCATCTCATCCACGAGGCCGTTCGCGCGGAAACTGCCGCCGCCCGCGCCGGGACGCAGGCGGCTAAGAGCCGCGCGCTCGTGGCGGGCGGGCGCTCGAAACCGTGGCGGCAGAAGGGCACGGGTCGCGCGCGCGCCGGCACCATTCGCGCGCCGCAGTGGACCGGCGGAGGCGTGGCTTTTCCTCCCCAGCCGCGCAGCTATGCGCTCAAGGTGAACCGCAAGGCCCGACGGTCGGCCCTTCGCGGCGCGCTCAGCCACCTCGCCGGCCGCTCGGCTGTCGGCGTCATCGATGCCTCCTCGTTCAAGGAACCGTCGACGCGCGCGGCGGCCGATCTCCTCGGCGGCTGGGGCAAGGAGTTGCCTGTAGTCCTCGTCGCCCGGCCCGAAGAGGACGCGGTCGTCAAGTCCTTCCGCAACCTCGACCGCGTGCTCGTCCTCGAACCGGGCGAGCTCGAGGTCGGCGCGCTCGTGTGGGCGCGATCTGTAATCGCGACGCAGGCAGCGCTCGAGCAAATTCAGGAGATGGCGAGCTAGATGCATCCGCGCGAGGTACTCATCAGCCCCGTCGTCTCGGAGAAGAGCTACAGCCTCATCGAGGACAACAAGTACTCCTTCCGGGTGCACCCGAAGGCGCACAAGACGCAGATCCGCCAAGCCGTCGAGGAGCTCTTCGACGTGAAGGTCGAGGGCGTCAACGTCGTCAAGGTGCGCCCGAAGCCGAAGCGCCGCGGCTTCCATCGCGGCCAGAAGCCCGGCTGGAAGAAGGCGATCGTTCAGCTTCGCGAGGGCGACAAGATTGAGATCTTCGAGGGGGCTGCCGTCTGATGGCCCTGCGGAAGTACAAGCCCACCTCGCCCGGGCGCCGCTTCCGCTCGGTCTCGGCGTTCGAGGACGTCACGAAAGCGGAGCCGGAGAAGAGCCTGCTCGAGCCCGCAAAGCGCAAGGGTGGCCGCAACAATCAGGGGCGCATCACCACGCGCCACCAGGGCGGCGGGCACAAGCGACGCTACCGCGCGATCGACTTCAAACGCACGAAGGACGGCGTGCCTGCGAAGGTGGCTGCGATCGAATACGACCCCAACCGCTCGGCCCGCATCGCCCTGCTCCATTACGCGGACGGTGCGAAGAGCTACATCCTCGCGCCCGCCGGCCTCCGCGTCGGCCAGCAGCTCGAGTCGGGGCCGCGAGCGGACATTCGTCCGGGCAACGCTCTTCCGCTCGCCAACGTGCCCACCGGCACGCTCGTGCACAACGTCGAGCTCAAGCCGGGCAAGGGCGGCCAGCTCGCACGGAGCGCGGGGTCGGGTGTCCAGCTCGTCGCCAAGGACGAGGGCTTCGCCGTGCTCAGGCTCCCGTCTGGCGAGATGCGTCGTGTCCCGCTGACATGCCGCGCGACCGTCGGGCAGGTCGGTAACCTCGACCACGAGAACATTTCGAGCGGGAAGGCTGGCCGGAGCCGTTGGCTGGGCAAGCGTCCGGCCGTGCGCGGGTCAGCGATGAACCCGGTCGACCACCCGCACGGAGGCGGCGAGGGCAAGTCGAAGGGCGGCCGCCATCCGGTGACGCCGTGGGGCGTTCCGACGCTCGGGAAGCGCACCCGGCGCAAGCACAAGGAATCCGACAAGTTGATCGTCCGCGGCCGCCGCCGCGGGAAGGAGCGCCGCTAATTGTCTAGATCGTCCAAGAAAGGCCCCTGGGTCGAGGAACGGCTCATGGGCCGCATCAACGAGATGAACGAGTCCGGCCAGAAGCGCCCCGTGCGTACGTGGTCGCGCGCGTCGACGATCTTCCCCGAGATGGTCGGCCACACGATCGCGGTTCACGACGGCCGCAAGCACGTCCCAGTGTTCGTGACGGAGGCGATGGTCGGCCACAAGCTCGGTGAGTTCGCGCCCACGCGCACCTTCCGCGCACACTCGGGCGACCGCAAGGTCGAGGTGAAGAGGAAAACCTGATGGCGGCAGTCGAGGAACCCCGCACACAGGTCCGCGCCGAGGCGCGTTACGTGCGCACCGCGCCGCGCAAGGCGCAGCTCGTCGCCGAGCAGATTCGCGGCCGCACCGTCCCCGAGGCGCGCACAATTCTCGCGTTCATGACGCGCGACGCCGCCCGCGACGTCGAGAAGGTGCTCTCGTCCGCGGTTGCGAACGCGGAGGGAAACCACGGTCTCGCCGGCGACGACCTGTACGTCTCCACAGCCGTCGTCGGTGCCGGGCCCGTTCTCAAGCGTTGGCGCGCGCGCGCCCGGGGCCGTGTGGCGCGGATTCGGAAGCGCACCTGCCACATCACGATCGCGCTGGCGCTCCCGGAGGGCGAAGTCATCCCCGCGCCAAAGCCGGTCGCAGCCCCGCAACCACCCCCTGAGGCCGAGGAAGAGGCTCCGAAGCCCAAGCGGGCTCCGCGCAAGAAAGCAGAAGAGCCGGCGGCTGAAGAGGAGAAGCCGAAGCCGGCGACAAAGAAGCCGCGCGCGAAGAAAGCCGACGAAGACAAACCAAAGGTTCGAACCACGAAGAAGTCTTCGGGCTCGACGTCGAAGACGTCGAGCCGGAGCTCCAAGAAGAAAGAGAGCGAGAGCTAGTGGGACAAAAAGTTCATCCGGGCGGCCTGCGGGTCGGTGTCATCCATGACTGGAAGTCGAACTGGTACACGGGTGCAAAGGAATTCCCCGAGTACCTGATCGAGGACGTCAAGATCCGCGATCACATCTACAGGAAACTCGGTCATGCCGGTCTGTCCGACATCCTCATCAAGAAGGACAAGCAGCGGATCACGATCGACATCTACACGGCCCGGCCGGGAATCGTGATCGGCAAGTCCGGAGCCGAGGTGGACGCGCTGCGCCGCGACATCCACGGGATGACGCACAAGAACGTCCACATCAACATCAACGAGATCAAGCGGCCGGAGCTCGACGCCAAGCTCGTCGCGCAGTCGATCGCCGAGCAGCTCGAGAACCGCGTGAGCTTCCGCCGCGCGATGAAGCGCTCGCTCGCCTCGGCCATCCGCTCGGGCGCGCAGGGCGTGAAGATCACCTGCGGCGGCCGCCTCGGCGGCGCGGAGATGTCTCGCTCCGAGACCTACTCCGAGGGACGCGTTCCGCTGCACACGCTGCGGGCGGACATCGACTATGGGTTCGCCGAGGCGAAGACCACCTTCGGCCGCATCGGCGTCAAGGTCTGGATCAACAAGGGCGAGATCATGCCCGAGGGTTACGACACGGGCCGCGACGGCGGGGGCTCGGGCCGGCTCGGGGAGCAGGATCAGGCGCGTCGCAGAGGCGGGCGTAGCCGCGAAGGTCTAGGAGCAGCGGCCGGTGAAGGCGGACGACGGCGTTCGCCGGACCGGGAGGGCCTCGGTCCCGTTCGCCAGCGCCGCCGCGGTGGCGGCGATCGTCGCCGCGGCGCTCAGGTCGAGCAGCCGCGCACCGACGAGCAGGGCATGTCCGCTGAGGGACGCGAGCAGCCGGTGATCGAGCCGGAAATCGACACCGTGCCCGGCCCCGTACAAGACGCGCCCGACACGACCACGCAGAAGCAGCAGGTCGAGGATCCGACGAAGCTCGAGAGCTCGGGCGACGAGGAGAGCTGAGTAGTCCATGTTGATGCCCAAGAAGACCAAGTTCCGCAAGCAGCAGCGCGGACGCATGCGTGGCATCGCCAAGGGCCAGCAGCAGGTTCATTTCGGCGACTACGGGCTCAAAGCGCTCGAGCCCGGCTGGATCACCAACCGCCAGATCGAGGCCGCCCGGATCGCCATGACGCGCCACATCAAGCGCGGCGGCAAGGTCTGGATCAACGTGTTTCCCGACAAGCCCGTGACTCAGAAACCGGCCGAAACTCGTATGGGCTCCGGCAAGGGCTCGCCCGAGCACTGGGTCGCCGTGGTGAAGCCGGGCCGGGTCCTCTTCGAGCTGTCCGGAGTTCCGGAGCCGCTCGCCAAGGAGTCCATGCGCCTGGCCGGCATGAAGCTGCCGATCAAGACGAAGTTTGTCAAGAGGGAGGCGGATCTGTTTGAAGGCTAGGTCTGCGATCCAAATCGAGCTCCCCAAGGAGGGGGCTCGCGGGGGAACCATGAGTTCCCCCGCGCTAAAAGCGGGAGGCGGATCTCTTTGAGGGCTAGGGAATTGCGGGAGCTGTCCGACGAGGAGCTCGAGCGGCGCCTCGTCGAGAGCAGGGAGAATCTGTTCAACCTGCGCTTTCAGATGGCTACGGGCGCGCTCGAGAACACGGCCCGCATCGGCCTCGCGAAGCGCGATATCGCCCGCATCCTGACCATTCAGGCCGAGCGGGTTAACACGCTGGAGAGAAGGTAGATGGGTAGGGCGAGAAAGAAGCCGGAAGAAGAAGCGACTACGACCGAAGAGACTCCGGAGGCCCAGGCCGAGGAGGAGGCGGAGGCCGAGGAGAAGCCGAAGAAGCGCGCCCCTCGCAAGAAGAAGGACGAGCCGGTCGCCGAGGAAGCTCCCGCTGAGGGACCAGTCGCAGAAGAGCCCGTCGCGGAAGAAGCTGCGGAGCCCGAGGCTGCCCCCGAAGAGGAGCCCGAGCCCGTTGCCGAGGAGAAGCCCGCGCCTGTACAGGCACCTGCTGAGGAGCCCGTAGCCGAGGAAGCTCCGCGTGAAACTTCGACGCGTAGCGTTGAGGAAGCATCGGCAGCCGAGGAGGCTCCCCCCGCCGAGGAAGAAGCACCCGCCGCCGAGGAGGAGGCTCCCGAAGCCGAGGCGCCAACGGTTCCCGAGATTCCAACCAAGAAGAAGAAAAAGCGCCTCCCGCGCGCGCAGCGTCGTCAGCGCACGAAGCCGACCCGCGAGCGCGCGGCGCAGCGCAAGCCGATCACGCGCCTGCCGAAGCCCGAGCGTGTCCGTGGCCAGCGGAAGGAACGCCGCGGCGTCGTCGTCTCGGCCGCGATGGACAAGACCATCGTCGTCCGCGTCGACAACGTGAAGCCGCACCCGGTCTACAAGAAGATCGTTCGGCGCTCGCACAAGTTCCACGCGCACGACGAGGCGAACGTGGCGAAGACCGGTGACCTCGTCCGCATCGTCGAGACGCGGCCGTATTCGAAGACGAAGACCTGGCGCCTAGCGCAGGTGCTGGAGGAGGCCAAGTGATCCAGCAGGAGTCCCGTCTGCGCGTCGCCGACAACACCGGCGCGCGCGAGCTCCTCTGTATTCGCGTCGTTGGGGGCTCGCATCGTCGTTATGCGCGCGTCGGCGACGTGATCGTCGGCACCGTCAAGACGGCCACGCCCCAGGGCACGATCAAGAAAGGAGAGGTCGTGAAGGCCGTCGTCGTCCGCACGCGGAAGCCGTTCGGGCGCAACGACGGCACCTCGATCGCGTTCGACGAGAACGCCGCGGTGATCATCGACAACCAGAACAACCCGCGAGGCACACGCATCTTCGGCCCCGTGGCCCGTGAATTGCGCGAGAAGAACTTCATGAAGATCGTCTCGCTCGCCCCGGAGGTGTTGTAGGTGGCTCAGGGAATGAAAGTGCGCAAGGGCGACTTGGTGCAGGTCCTGGCCGGAAAGGACCAAGGGAAGCAGGGGCGCATCATCGAGGCCGATCCGGAGAAGCGGCGCGTGATCGTCGAAAACCTCAACCTCGTGAAGAAGCACCGCAAGCCGCGGCCGATGAAGGACTCGAGCCGGATGGGCCAGACCCAGATCCAGCCGGGCGGCGTCATCGACCTCGCCGCTCCACTCCCCGTCTCGAACGTCATGCTCGTCTGCCCGACGTGCAACCGTCCGACTCGGGTCGGCTACGAGTGGCGCGAGGACGAGAAGGGACGTCGCGTCAAGGTGCGCGTCTGCAAGCGCGCGGACTGCGGGGAGGTGCTCGATCGGTAATGGGCCGCGCTCGCACGAAGCCGCAAACCAACGGATACAGACCGCGCCTCAAGGAGCGTTTCGACGGCGAGCTGCGAGAGCGCCTGAAGGAGCAGTTCTCGTTCAGCTCCCCGATGAGAGTGCCGCGCATCGACAAGATCACGCTCAACATGGGCGTCGGGGACGCGAAGGTGAACGCGCGCGCCCTCGACAAGGCGATAGACGAGCTGACGCTGATCGCGGGGCAGCGCGCGCAGATGAGGCGCGCCAAGAAGTCGATCGCCGGCTTCAAGATCCGCGAGGGAATGCCGATCGGGGCCAAGGTCACGCTCCGCGGCGCGCGCATGTGGGAGTTCCTCGACCGCTTGGTGTCGATCGCGCTTCCGCGCATCCGCGACTTCCGCGGCCTCTCACCGGCGAGCTTCGACGGGCGCGGCAACTACTCGCTCGGGATCCGCGAGCAGATCATCTTCCCGGAGATCGACTACGACGACGTCGAGACGATCCGCGGCCTCGACGTCACCATCACCACCACCGCCGAGTCGGACGAGGAAGCGCTCGCCCTGCTGCGCGAGCTCGGCCTCCCGTTCCGCGACGAGGCGTAAAGGAGTCAAAGGAGTTACTGCATGGCGAAGAAGAGCCTGATCGCGAAGGCAGCGAGGCCGCAGAAATACAAGACGCGGCGCTACACACGCTGCAACCGCTGCGGCCGCCCGCGGGCCGTCTACCGCAAATTCGGCCTGTGCCGGATCTGCCTGCGCGACCTCGCCCACGAGGGCGTCGTCCCGGGCATGACGAAGTCGAGCTGGTGAGGCAGATGCAGACGGATCCAGTCGGAGACATGCTCGCGCGCATCAAGAACGCCAACAAGGCGCTCCACGAGAGCGTGGAGATGCCGTCGTCGCGCATGAAGGAGGAGATCGCCCGCCTGCTGAAGGAGGAGGGCTACATCAGGGACTTCCACGTCGACAAGGGCGAGTCATTCGATACCCTCGTCGTCGAGCTGAAGTTCGGCAAGAACCGCGAGCGGATCATCACGGATCTGAAGCGGATCTCGAAGCCGGGCCGCCGGGTCTACGCGCGCAAGGACCGTCTCCCGCGCGTGCTGGGCGGGATGGGCACGGCGATCATGTCCACCTCGAGCGGCCTCGTCACGAGCCGCCGCGCGCAGGAGCTCGGCGTCGGTGGCGAAGTCATCTGTTTCGTTTGGTAGCTGAATGTCGCGAATCGGTAAAAGCCCAATTCCCATTCCCGCCGGCGTGTCGGTGTCGATCCTCCCTGGGCGCGTGATGGTGAACGGGCCCCTCGGCGAGCTGACGCAGCGGCTCCCGCAGCGCATCCAGGTCGAGGAGGACGACGGGCAGCTGCTCGTCAAGCGTCCGACGGAGCGCGGCGAAGATCGAGCGCTGCACGGCCTCACCCGCTCCCTCGTCGCGAACATGGTCGAGGGCGTGACCAAGGGGTTCTCGAAGACGCTCGAGATCCAGGGCGTTGGCTACCGCGCTTCGATGCGCGGCTCCGATCTCGAGCTCAACGTCGGCTTCTCGCATTCGATCGTCAAGAAGGCGCCGCAAGGAATCACGTTCGAGGTCCCCGCCCCGAACCAGATCGTCGTGAAGGGCATCGACAAGCAGCAGGTCGGCCAGGTCGCCGCCGAGGTGCGCGCCGTCCGGCCGCCCGAGCCGTACAAGGGCAAGGGCATCCGCTACGAGGGCGAGTACGTGCGCCGCAAGGTCGGGAAACGCGCCTGATGCCTGTCCTGAGCGCCAGACAAGCTCGCGCGCGCCGCCACCATCGCGTGCGCCGGAGGATCCACGGGAGCGCGGAGCGGCCGCGCCTGGTCGTCTTCCGGTCGATCAAAGGCATCGAGGCCCAGCTCGTGGACGACATGGCCGCCAAGACGGTGGCTTCCGCGAACCACACGCAGCTGAAGAAGACGTTCAAGGGGACGAAGACGGAGCAGGCGGCCGAGGTCGGCAAGCTCCTCGCCGCCGCGGCGAGGAAGGCCGGCGTCGAATCGGTCGTGTTCGACCGCGGCGGCTACCTGTACCACGGACGCGTGAAGGCGCTTGCCGACGGAGCACGCGAAGGAGGATTGAAGTTTTGAGCACGGTCGAACGCCAGGTCGAACGCAACCTCGAGTACGAAGCGCGCGAGCTCAAGGAGCGCGTGGTCGAGATCAACCGTGTCGCGAAGGTCGTGAAAGGCGGCCGGCGGTTCTCGTTCACCGCGCTCGTCGTGATCGGCGACGAGGTCGACCGGGTCGGCGTCGGCTACGGAAAGGCGCGCGAGGTCCCGCTTGCCATCTCGAAAGCCGTCGACGACGCGAAGAAGAACCTGTTCCAGGTGCCGAAGAAGGGCACGACGATCACGCACGAGGTGCTGGGCCGCTCCGACGCCGCCCGCGTTCTCCTGCGGCCCGCGAGTGAGGGAACCGGCGTCATCGCCGGCGGCGGCGTCCGCGCAGTGCTCGAGCTCGCCGGTGTGCGCGACATCCTCGCGAAGAGTCTCGGCAACCCGAACCCCGTCAATCTCCTGAAGGCCACCGTCGACGGCCTGCAGAAGCTCCGCCGGCCCGAAGAGGTGGCTCAGATCCGCGGCAAAGCCGTGCACGAAGTCCTGTTCCCGAGAAAGCAAGAGGAGGGGGCTGAGCAGCCCGCCGAACCTCCGAATGAGCAAGCTGAAGATCACGCAAACGCGTAGCCAGATCGGCCAGACGCAGAAGCACCGCGGCACGCTCCGCGCGCTCGGTCTGGGCAAGATCGGCCGCTCCGTCGAGCGCGAGGACACCCCGGAGACCCTCGGTATGCTGAGGAAGGTCCGTCACCTCGTCCGGGTGGACGAGGAGTAGTCATGGCCACCGAGGAAGAACTCAGCCTTTCGAAGTTGAAGCCGGCGCAGAAGCGGCGCGCGCGCAAGCGCGTCGGCCGCGGCCTGGGCTCGGGGAAGGGTCGCTACTCGGGCCGCGGCGTCAAGGGCCAGAAGGCCCGCTCGGGGTCCCACAAGATGCGCCCGGGATTCGAGGGCGGCCAGATGCCGATCTACATGCGGCTCGGCAAGCAGCGCGGTCCCTATTCGAAGGACGCCATGCCGATCGGCCCGCATCGCACCTCGACGGTGCCCGTAAACCTCCGCGATCTGGAACGTGTATTCGACGAAGGCGCCGAGGTCACCCTCGAGGCGCTCGTCGATAAGGGCCTGATCAAGAACACCCGCACCGACGTCAAGATCCTCGGTCAGGGAGAGCTGAAGAAGAAGCTGACCGTGACCGCCCACGCCTTCTCCGCGTCCGCGCGCGAGAAGATCGAGGGCGCCGGCGGCACAGTGACTGCGCTGCGTGAGCCGGTAGTGAAGAAGCGGAAGGCGCGCAAGGCCAAGCCGGTCCCCGAGGAAGCGCCCGAGGCCGAAGAGGCGCCCACCGAGGAAGCGCAGCCCGACGCCGAAGCCGCGCCTGAGCCGGAGGCGGAGGAAGAGGCCTAGTGCTCTCCTGGCTCACGAATGCCTGGCGGGTCCCGGAGCTCCGCCGCCGCGTCCTCTTCACGGCCATGATCTTGGGCCTCTACCGCCTCGGGAGCTGGATCCCGGTCCCCGGTGTCAACTCGAGCGCGATCGAGGACTACTTCGGCCATCAGGGCGGCACGATCCTCGGCCTGCTCAACATCTTCTCGGGCGGCGCGCTCGGGCAGTTCGCGCTTTTCGCGCTCGGGATCATGCCCTACGTCACGGCCTCGATCATCCTCCAGCTCATGACCGTCGTGATCCCGAAACTCGAACAGCTGCAGAAGGAGGGCGAGGCCGGCTACGCGAAGATCAACCAGTACACGCGCTACCTCACCGTCGTGCTCGCGGCGCTGCAGGCGGCCGGCTACACGTACCTCTTCAACCGGCAGATCCCCGACTTCCAGCTCAACGCCGGCCGCTTCGTGCTCATCGTCGTCTCGCTCTCTGCGGCCACGACGCTTCTCATGTGGATGGGCGAGCTGATCACGAAGCGTGGAATCGGGAACGGGATCTCGCTGCTGATCTTCGCCTCGATCCTCTCGAACCTCCCCGGCGGGCTTCGGGCCTGGTACAACGGGCAGCCGTTCGAGCGCGTCATGTTCCCCGTGCTCGCGCTCGCCATCATCGTCGCGGTCGTGTTCGTGCAGGAGGGCCAGCGGCGCATTCCCATCCAGTACGCGAAGCGCATGGTCGGCCGGCGCATGACGTCCGGCGGCTCGACCTACATGCCGCTCCGCGTCAACATGGCGGGCGTCATTCCGATCATCTTCGCGGCCGCGATCATGGCCTTCCCGCCGACGGTCGCCCAGTTCTTCCCGCAGACGCAGACCTTCATCAACGAGCACTTCACGCCCACGGACTGGACGTACCTGCTCCTGCAGGGCTTCTTGATCGTGATCTTCACGTACTTCTACACGGCCGTGCAGTTCAACCCGGTCGACCAGGCGGACAACCTGCGGAAGTACGGCGGCTACGTGCCGGGGATCCGGCCGGGCCCGCCGACGGCGCAGTACCTCGACCGCGTGCTCACACGCCTGACCCTGCCCGGCTCGCTCTACCTCGCTCTCGTCGCCACCCTGCCGACGCTCTTCATCCGGTACGGTGGCTTCTCGCAGGCAACGCATAGAGCCCTCGGAGGAACCTCGATCCTCATCGTGGTGGGCGTCGCGCTCGACACCATGCGACAGATGGAGTCGCAGATGATGATGCGCCACTACGAAGGCTTCTTGAAATAGGAGGGTCATTGCCCCTCGACATCGTCATCCTGGGCCCCCCGGGAGCCGGCAAAGGTACCCAGGCCGAGCTGATCACAGAGGACGCCGGCATTCCGCACATCAACACCGGCGACATGTACCGCGCGGCCAAGGCCGCCGGCACCGAGCTCGGAGCGAAGGTGAAGCCGTACATGGACGCGGGCGAGCTCGTCCCGGACGATCTGACGATCGAGGTCGTGCGCGAACGCCTCGCGGAGCCCGATACCGCGGACGGGTTCGTGCTCGAGGGATTTCCGCGCACGCTGCCGCAGGCGGAAGCCCTCGACGAGATCCTCGCCGAATCCGACCGCGAGCTCTCGGTCGTCCTCCATTTCCAGCTGTCGGAGCAGGTTGCCGAGCAGCGCCTCCTCAAGCGCGCGCTCGAGCAGCGCCGCGAGGACGACACACCGGAGATCATCCATCGACGCATGGAGACGATGCGGATCCCCGAGGAGCTCGTCGAGTACTATCGCGCCAAGGGGATCCTCGTCGGTATCCATGCCGAGCGAACGATCGAAGAGGTCTTCGCCGAGGTTCAGCAGGTGTTGCAGGCCGCCACCGCGCGATGATCATCCGCAAGTCCGCGAAGGAGATCGACAAGATGGCGCGGGCGGGGCGCGTCGTTGCCGACACGCTCGCGCTCCTCGCCGAGACCATGCGGCCGGGCTTGACGACGCAGGAGCTCGACGCGATCGCAGAGGACTACATTCGCTCCCAGGGCGGCTCGCCGACGTTCAAGGGCTACCACGGCTTCCCCGCTTCGATCTGCACGTCCCCGAACTCCATGGTGGTGCACGGGATCCCGGGCGTGTATCGGATCGAGGACGGCGACCTCATCTCGGTCGACGTGGGCGTCACGTTGGGCGGCTTCGTCGCGGACTCGGCCTACACGTTCCCGGTCGGAGAGATCGACGAGGAGGCACAGCGGCTCCTCGATGTCGGCCAAGCCGCGCTCGAAGCCGGCATCGAGCAGGCGCGCGCGGGCAACCACGTCGGCGACATCTCGGCCGCGGTGCAGCGGACCGTGGAAGAGGCCGGTTTCTCGGTCGTCAAGTCGCTGGTCGGGCACGGCATCGGGCGCTCGATGCACGAGGAGCCGCGGATCCCGAACTGGGGCGAGCCCGGCCGTGGCCCTGAGCTCGCTCCCGGAATGACGCTTGCGATCGAGCCCATGATCAACGCCGGCTCATCCGAGGTCGTGGTCGCGGAGGATCGCTGGTCGATCTCGACCGACGACGGCTCCCTTTCGTGTCATTTCGAGCACACGGTCGCGGTCACGGAGGCCGAACCGCGCATCCTCACACTCGCCGAAGTCCGCGTCTGAGCCGAAATCCGAGCCTGCGAGCCTTTTGCTACCCTGCACTGTCGCGGCCGAGCCGAGCTTTGCCGTGGCTTGGCGACCGCCATCTAGCTATGAAAGTCAGAGCTTCCGTCAAACCGATGTGTGACCGCTGCCGCGTGATCAAGCGGCACGGAAAAGTGCTGGTCATCTGCACGAACCC
>DASQXE010000065.1:0-28731 GCA_035639875.1 Gaiellaceae bacterium
GATCCTCGGGGGCCGGGGCTATATGCAGGAAAGCCCCGCGGAGCGCCATTACCGGGAGCTGAGGGTCGATCGCATCTGGGAGGGAACGAGCGAGATTCAACGCGTGATCATCGCCGGCGGCCTCCTGAAGCGCGGAATCGAACCGTACGCGGGTTGGGGGAGAGCATGAGCGTCGACGTGCACGATCTGCGGGAGGCGATGGCCGGAGGAGCGACCCTACCGGCCGAGTGGTATTCAGATCCGGCCTTCCTCCGGCGGGAGCAGGAGCGCATCTTTCGCAAGCGGTGGCAGTACGCGGGCCGAGCGGATCAGGTGGCGGAGCCCGGCGATTGGTTTTCGTGCTTCGCAGGGACGATCCCCGTGGTCGTCACGTGCGATCGCACCGGCAAGGTGAACGCGTTCGTGAACGTCTGTCGTCATCGCGGCCACCTGATCGCGAACGGCGCCGGGCATCGCGAGACGCTCCAGTGCTCCTACCACGCCTGGACCTACGGCCTCGACGGGAGGCTGCGCAAGGCGCCGCGCTCGGAGCGCGAGGCCGACTTCGACCCGGAGATGTTCTCGCTCTTGCCCGTCCAGGTCGATGCCTGGGGGCCATTGCTCTTCGTCAACCCCGATCCGGAGGCAACCCCGCTCGCCGACGCGCTCGGGCCGCTACCCGAGCACGTCGTGGCGGCGGGTGTCGACATGACGCGTTTGCGCTTCCGCGAGCGACGCGAGTGGCACATCGCGGCCGACTGGAAGATCGCCATGGAGAACTATCTGGAGTGCTACCACTGCCCGGTCGCCCATCCGGGGTTCAGCAAGGTCATCGATGTCGACCCGGACTCGTACCAACTTCGCTGGGAAGGGCTGGTGTCGAGCCAGTTCGGGAGCCCCCGGCTCGCGGCTCTCGCAGGAGATCCACGCCTCCCGTACGACGCGCGCGGCGAGGTCGCGCAGGCTCAGTACCACCTTCTCTGGCCGACGACGACCATCAACATCGAAGCGGGGCGCGGGAATTTCTCGATCGACGCCACGCGCCCGAACGGGCCCGGGAAGTCGATAGGGACGACCGACTTCTTCTTCTACGAGGACGTCCCGGAGTACACCGCGCGGGCGATGATGGAGTTCGCCATCCAGGTGGGACGGGAAGACAGCGGTCTAGTCGAGGCCGTGCAGCGCGGGCTCGACTCCGGGATGGTGCCGCAGGGACGGCTTCTGCTCTCGAGCGAGCACCTCATCCAGCACTTCCAGAGCCTCGTTTTCGAGGCGCTCACAAGCGACGAAGCCCCCGCGGCTTAGGAACGCTGCTGCTTGCCCAGCGCCGGCATGTAGCCCTCCTGCTCTAGCCAGTGGCCACCGTCGATCGTCAGCGTCTCGCCGGTGATGTAGCCGGCGTACGGTGAGCAGAGCGCGGCCGCCCAGGCGGCCACCTCCTCAGGGCTCGCCAACCGTCCGAGCGGGACGGTGGCTGCGACGCGCGCGCGGTCTTCCTCGGTCGGCCAGAGCGCGGCGCCGGCGCCTTCGGTGTCGGTCGGACCGGGGCAGATGCAATTGACCCGGACCCCATGGCGGGCCCACTCGACGGCGAGCGTGCGCGTCAGCGCCTGCACGCCTGCTTTGGCCGCGGCCGAGTGGATGGTTCCCGGGCCGCCGGTCCACGCGTAGCTCGCGATCACGCTCAGGATGGCGCCGCCGTCCCCCTGCTCGATCATCTGCCCGCCCGCCGCGCGCGAGCAGAGAAAGGAACCGTCGAGCACAATCCCGACGACGGCGCGCCAGCCGTTCGGCGAGAGGTTCTCAGCGCGAACGACGAAGTTTCCCGCCGCGTTGTTGACGAGGACATCCACGCGCCCGAAAGCGTCGACGGTTGCGGCGACAAGCGCAGCGACGGCCTCCGGCTCGCGCACATCCGTCGGCTGAGCCAGTGCGCTGCCGCCCGCCGCTTCGATCAGAGCGACAGTTTCCGCGAGCGGCTCCGGACGGCGGCCGGCAAGGGCGACGGATGCTCCTAGGCGGGCGAGCTCGATCGCGATGGCGCGCCCGAGCCCGCTCCCTGCTCCGGTGACGATCGCAGAGCGACCGTCGAGCGTGCCGTCAGGAAGCAAGCGCTTCCTCTCCCTCGTCCCGCAGGACGATCCGCGCATCGAGGCCGAGGGCACCCTCAGGGAGCGCGAGCAGCGGGTTGATCTCGATCTCGTCGATCTCTGGATGCTCCCCGGCGACGCGCGAGAGCGCCGCGGTCGACTTGGCGACGGCCCGCACGTCGAGCGGAGCACGGCAGCGTGCGCCGGTGAGGAGCGGCGCACCCTGCAGCGAGAGGATCAACTGCTCTGCATCGGCTTCGTCGACCGGAGCGAGGGCGACCGCGACGTCGCGCATGACCTCCGTGTACAGGCCGCCCATCCCGACGAGCGTAACCGGCCCGAAGCGCGGATCGCGGCGCGCGCCCACGATCAGCTCGATTCCTTCGCCGACCGGTGCCGTCAGCTCGACTGAGTACTCTGTCGGAGATAATGTTGCCATACGAGACAACTCGCTTTGGAGCGCGGCGGCGTCGGGAACGCCGACGGCGACTCCGCCTGCCTCTGACTTGTGCAGCCTCCCGAGTGCCTTGAGCACGACGGGATAGCCGACATCCGCAGCCGCGGCCAAGACCTCCTGGGGGCCGCCGGCACGCCGCGCATCGGCAAACTCGACGCCGGCGGCCTCGAGGAGCGCTCTGGTCCGCCAGTAGTCCGCTTCCCGGAGCGTCTCCCGCGCGGGCTCGGGCAGGTCAGGGACGGCGAGCGGGCGAGTTTCTGCTGCGCGAACGAGCGCCGCGATGGCATGAAGCGCCCCCTCGAGGTCGCGGTAGACCGGTAAGCCGCCCGCGCCGAGCGCCCCGGCCGCCGCCGAGCGCCAGTACATCGTCTGCACGACGAGCGGCTTGCGCACGGTCCCAGCCATTGCTGCCATCGCCTGGGCGGCCTCGACCTCACGCGCCGCGTGTTCGGCCGAGTAGCTGCTGTAGCCGCCGAAGTACCCAGTAAGGAAGACGACGTCGACCTCGCCTGCGCGCAGGAGAATCTCGACGACTCGGGCGAAGTTGAACACGTCACGCTCGCCGCCGCCGGCGAGATCGACCGGGTTGCGCGTCGCCGCGGCCGGCGGAAGCAGCGCTGCGAGCTCCGCCGCCGTCTGATCGCCGAGCTCCGGAAGCTCGAGGCCCTCGGCGGCGGCCAAGTCGGCCGCGATGACGGTCGACCCGCCGCCGTCGGCGACGACTGCCACCCGGCCGCCCGCAGCAGGCGGCGCCGTCAGAAGCGCGAACGCCACGTCCACGAGCTCCTTCGGGGTGGCTACCCGTTGAATCCCAGCCGCGGCGCAGGCCGCGTCGACAGCGGTGATCTCGCTGACGAGTGCGCCGGTGTGCGACTTCGCCGCCCGCGCGCTCGCCGCCGTCCCCCCTCCCGCGAGGAGCAGGACGGGCTTGCCGCCTTCGATAGCGCGTCCCGCGGCGCGCGCGAAGGCGCGGCCGTCCTTGAAGTCCTCGAGGTAGACACCGATGACCTTCGTCGGTTCGTGCACGGCAAGCTCGTCGACGAGCTCGGAAGCCTCGACATCGGCCTGGTTGCCGATGGACACGAAGCGAGAAAAGCCGAGGCCCGCGTCTTGCGCGAGCATGCCGACCTCGAGCGCGAGGTTGCCACTTTGGGAGATGAGCCCGATCGGGCCCGACGGGACCGAGTCGGAGCTCAGATGCAGGTTGGTGCCGGCGTCGAAGATTCCGAGGCAGTTGGGCCCCACGAGGACCGCACCGGCTGCGCGCACACGCTCGACGGCTGCTCGTTCGCGGGCCTGCCCGGCCGGCCCGGCTTCCCCCAGGCCGGCGCTGATGACCACGAGCGCCTTCGCGCCGGCCTCGACGGCGGCATCCACCGCTTCTTCGAACGCCTCTGCAGGCACCGTGATGACAACGAGCTCGGGCGGCTCCGGCAGCTCGGACAGCGCGCGAAAGGCCGAGCGACCCAGGATCTCGCCCCCGTTGTGGTTGACGAGGTAGACCGCACGGCGATCCTCTCCCTCGAGCGCGCCCCTTGACAGCCAATGACCCCATTTCCCGGGCGTGCCCGAGGCCCCCACAATCGCCACCGACCGGGGATCGAAGAGGGGCGTGAGGTCCCGTTTCAAGAGTCGAGGAGACGACGCGAGATGATCAACCGCTGGATGTCGGACGTTCCCTCCTCGATCTCCTCGAGCTTCGCGTCGCGCATCCACTTCTCCACCGGGAACTCTCGCGAGTAGCCCCAGCCACCCAGGGTCTGAACAGCTGCCCACGTGCACCACATGGCCGTCTCCGAGGCGAAGAGCTTCGCTATCGCCGCCTCCTTCGTCACCTCCTCGCCCGTATCCACCTTGCGCGCTGCACGCCAGACGAGCAGCCGGGCCGCATCGACGCGTGTGGCCATATCCGCGAGGCGAAAGGCGACCGCTTGGTGCTCGCCGATCGGCTTGCCGAACTGCTCGCGGTTCTGCGCGTACTCGACTGCGTACTCGAGCGCCGCGCGCGCAAGCCCTGTGGCCGCCGCACCGAGCGTGATCCGCGAGCGGTCGAAGGTTCGCATGAGGCCCGAGAAGCCCGCACCCTCCTCGCCAAGGCGGCGGTCCTCCGCCACTTCCACTCCTTCGAGGAAGAGCTCCGCGTTGACGATCGCGCGCTGACCCATCTTCTTCATCGGCTCGCCGAACGTCAGGCCGGGGTCGTCCCGCTCAAGGACGAACGCGGTCACTCCACGCGACCGAGTGCCCGGAGCTACGGTGGCGAAGACGACATAGAACTCGGCGACGCCTCCGTTCGAGACCCACGTTTTCTGGCCGCGGAGCACATAGCCCGAGCCGCCCCGTTCCGCGACCGTTTGGATCGAGGCCGCGTCCGAGCCGGACCCGGGTTCGGTCGTGGCAAGAGCCCCGAGCGGCGGCCGCTCCCCGGTGATGGGTTCGATCCACCGCCGCTTCTGTTCATCGGAGCCGAGCACGAGGATCGGCTCGGCAAAGAACCCGCCCGAGGTGATCAGGTTGCCGATTCCGGCACAGCCGAAGCAGAGCTCCTCTTGGACGATGCAACCGGTCAGGCAGTCGGTGAGGCCGCCGCCGCCGTATTCCTCGGGCAGCATGAACGAAGTGAGCCCGAGCGCCGCCGCCTTGTACCAGATGTCCCACGGCATCTCCGTGTCGGCCTCGTCGACCGCGGCGGAGACTGGCCGGATCTCGCGCGCAGCGAAATCTCGACAGAGGTCGCGGATCTCGCGCTGCTCTGCCGATAGATCGAAGAGCTCTTGGGCCATCCCGCTCATGGGCGAGAATCCTCCCAGATTTCGCGTGACCCCCATGTCAATCCCCATCGCGGCGCCAAACGCGTGAACGGCGAGTCCGCGTCCGTCGTCATCGTGGGTGGAGGCGCGATGGGGACGAGCGTCGCGCACCACCTCGCGGAGCTGGGCGTGACGGATGTCGTGCTCTGCGAGCGGGAGACGCTCGGGAGCGGCTCGACGAGCAAGTCGGCCGGGGGCATCCGCGCTCAGTTCGCCGACGAGCTCAACATCCGTATCGCGCTTCTCTCGCTCGTCGAGTTCCGCAACTTCGAGGAGCGCATCGGTGTGGACATCGGCTTTCAGGAGAACGGCTACCTCTTCTTGCTCGACTCCGACGAGGACGTCGCCAGCTTCCACCACGCGGTCGGGCTGCAGGGCTCGCTCGGCGTCCTCTCGACAGAGCTGACGCTCGACGAGGTGCGCGAGCTCGTGCCGCAGCTCCAGACCGACGGTCTCCGCGGGGCGACCTATTGCCCGCGGGACGGGCACGCGACGCCCGAGGCCGTCGTGCGCGGCTACGCCGCCGCGGCGGCGCAGAAGGGCGTCCGCATCCGTCAGGGGGTCGAGGTGAAGCGCATCCTTGTCCTCGGCAACAAGATCCTCGGCGTCGAGACGAGCGAAGGCCGCATCAAGACAGACGTGGTCGTCTGCACCGCCGGCGTCTTGTCGCGCGAGGTTGCGGCACTCGTCGGCGTCGACCTGCCGATCGTGGGCGAGCCACGCTGGATGCACTACACGCCGGAGACCGGCGACCTGCCAGAAACACTTCCGCTCACCGTCGATTTCTCGAGCGGCTTCTACTTCCACCGCGAAGGGCCGGGGCTCGTCTTCGGCGGGCGGGAGCCCACGATCGAAGGGGTAGCCAGCCACGCGACGCGCCGCCTGCCGCTCCTCACCGAGCTACCGATTCAGTCGTCGTGGTGGGGCTACTACGAGATGAGTCCTGACCGGAACGCCCTCGTCGGCGAGGCAGCGGAGCCGAACCGGTTCCTCTACGCCGCCGGGTTCTCGGGCCACGGCTTCCAGCAGTGTCCCGCCGTCGGCGAGTATCTGGCCGAGCGCATCGTCGGCATCGTGCCGACCCTCAACCTCGGGGCGTTCTCCGCCGAGCGTTTCGCGCGCGGCCAGGCGCGCGAGGAGAAGTTCGTCATCTAGCGCCCCCGCGATGCGCCTGTTCGTCTTCGTTCGCCATGCCGAATCCGTCCTCAACCTCGAGCGGCGTGTGAACGGCGACCCCACACGCGACGTCCCGCTCACCGATCGGGGCCGCGCGGAGGCCGCCGAGCTCGGGCACATGGTGGCTAACACCGCGTTCGACGTTTGCGTGCACACGCGGTTTCCACGCACGGCCCGGACAGCGGAGATCGCTCTCGCGGGCCGGAACGTGCCGTTCGAGGTCGAGCCGCTTCTCGACGACATCGACGTGGGCGAGTTCGACGGAGCGCCTCTCGACGAATACCGCGCATGGAAGCACGGTCATGCCCGCGATGTCGCGTTTCCGGGGGGCGAGAGCCTCGACGATGCCGCGCGCCGCTATGCCGACGGCTTTCGCCGGCTGCTCGAAGGCCCGCGCGCCGCCGTTTTCGTCGTCACGCACGAGATCCCGATTCGCTACGCACTGAACGGCGCGGCGCGCTCCGACTCGCTCGACGGCCCGGCGCACGAGATCCCGAACTCCGTTCCGTACCTCTTCGACGAGGAGGGTCTCGAGCGGGCAGCGTCCGGGATCGAGCGCCTCGTCGGTAGAGTGACGGCGTAACCACCGGGGAGCCGCTTCCTAGCGGCTGAGAGGAGGCTCGAGAGCCTCGACCCGCAGAACCTGATCTGGGTCATGCCAGCGAAGGGAGAGCGGATGAGGAACGAGGATCGCACCTGGGGAATCACTCCGGTGCCGGAACGGCTGCGGACGCTGTCGTTCCTCGACGTCACGCTTCTGTGGGGGAGCCTGGGGATCAGCCTGCTCGTCATCGTCGCAGGCACTCTCCTCGCTCCGCTCGGGCTCGAGAGGGCGCTCCTCGCGACCGGGGTCGGCGCGGTTCTCGGCTGCGCCCTGCTCGGGCTCGCCGGGCTGATCGGCGCCGACCGGCGCGTGCCCGGGATGGTTCTGCTCCGAGAGCCTCTCGGCCATCGCGGCTCGTATGTCCCCACCGCCCTGAACGTCCTGCAAAACCTCGGCTGGGCGACGTTCGAGCTCATCGTGATCGCCGCGGCGGCGAATGCGCTAGCCGACCGTCTCTTCGGCTTCCATGAACGCCGCCTGTGGGTGCTGGTGTTCGCAGCGATCACCCTGGCGCTCGCGCTGGCCGGTCCGATCTCGTTCGTCCGGCGCTACGTTCGCCGTTTCGCGGTCTGGGCGGTCGTCGCCTCCACCGGCTACCTCACGTGGTGGGCCATCGACGGAGCGCACCTGGGCCGCTTGTGGTCGGCCGGGGCAAGCGGGGGGTTGAGCTTTTGGCAGGGCGTCGACTTGACCGTGGCGATGGCGGCCTCCTGGCTTCCGCTCGCGGCCGACTACACCCGGTTCGCTCGCAGCGGGCGGGGAGCGTTCTGGGGAACCGGGCTCGGCTACCTCGTCCCGCTGGCATGGCTGTATGCGCTCGGCGCCCTGCTCTTCATGTCGCGCGGGCTCGGCGACACGACTGCATTGCTCACCGCGGTCGCAGGTGGCGGCGTTGCGAGCGCGCTGGCCCTCCTCGCACTCACGGTGGACGAGACCGACGAGCCGTTCGCAAACGTGTACTCGGCCGCCGTGTCGCTCCAGAACCTGGTTCCGGAGGCGCCGCAGAGGCTCCTCATCGTCCTCGTCACGGCTGCGGCCACCGGCGGCGCACTCGCCATCGACCTCCGCAACTACGCGGGCTTCCTGTTCCTCCTCGGCTCCTTCTTCGTCCCGCTGTTCGGGGTGCTGGCGGCTGACTTCCTCTCCGGCCCCGCCATCTCCGTGCCCGTTCGCTGGAGCGGCCTGGCTGCGTGGCTCGCCGGTTTCGCGGCGTACCAGTGGATCCAGCCGACGGGCCCGGGCTGGTGGACCGATTTCGCCGCGCGGCTCCCCGGAGCCGGCGACTTCACGGGTGGCGCCTCGTTGCCGTCGTTCGCCCTCGCCTTCGTGCTGTACGCGGGCTTACGGTACGCGCGTGCGCCTCTTGGGCGTCGTCGGGCTCGTCTCGCTGGATCGCGTTGACGGCGGCTTGCCACGGCTCGGAGGCGCGCCTTTCTACGCCGCCCGGGCACTTCGGCTGCTCGGTCATCCGGCCGTGATCGCGACGAAGATCGGCGCGGAGGACAGCGGACGGGGCCTGCATGCCCTCGGCGTCCCGGTCGTCTCCCGCTCAGCCGAGCGCACGATCGCGTTCCGCATCGAGAACGCGGGCAACGGCCGGCGCATCGAGATCGAGGAGCGTGGCGAATCCTGGACGCCCGAGGACGTCCACGGCTGGGTCGGGGACGCGCTCGCGCACGCTGACTGGGTGCACGCGGGCGCGCTGACGCGGGACGACTTCCCCCCGGAGACGCTCGCCGTCCTGCAGCGCGGTCGCCGGCTGAGCCTCGACGGCCAGGGACTCGTCCGCCGGAGTCAGCTCGGGCCGGTCGAGCTCGACGGCGAGTTCGACCCGGCTCTTCTCCGCCACGTGGACGTGCTGAAGCTCGCCGAGGACGAGGCCGAGGCCCTCGGCCTCTCGTACGACGAATCGTCGCTCGGCTCGCTCGGCGTGCCCGAAGTCGTGGTCACGCTCGGCCGCAAGGGCTGCGTCGTCTACGCGGACGGCATCGCGGAACACGTTTCCACGCGCCCGGTCGACGTCGCAGATCCAACGGGGGCCGGCGATGAGTTCATGGCCGCGTACCTCTCCTACCGCCGACGCCGGCACGGGCCTCCGTCGGCGGCCCGTCTTGCCTCAGAGGTCGTCCACCGGCTGCTCAGTCGAGCCTGAACTCGCCGCGCGCGACGACGACGGCCGAGCCGCCGACCTCGACCCGCTCGATCCGGTCTTGCGCCGCCTCGACGCGGGCATGGAGCGTGCTCGGGCGCTTGATTTCGACGCCCTGCGTGATTTGGATCTCGGTCCCCGACTCGACGAGGCCATGGCGAACGACGTGGCAGGCGAGCGGGCCCGCGGCGGAGCCCGTCGCGGGATCTTCAGGCACGCCTCCGCCCGGCGCGAACATCCGCGTCTTCCACCGTTCCCCTTCGCCCGCGAAGCAGTTGACGCCGAGAACGTCGTTGAGGCGGCCGAGAGCGGCCATGTTCGGCTCCAGCTCCGCGACCTCTGCCTCGCTGCCAAGCGTGACGAACACATGCCTGAGACCGTTGTCGTAAACCTCGACGGGGAGCCGCGACTCCCTGACCCCGAGCGCCGACATGAGTCCGCCTTCATCGGGATAGGGCTCGACCGTGGGAAGGGGCTGCGTCATCCAGCCGAAGACGATCCTCGGTCCCTCGCGCTCGAGCCGCACCGGAACCACGCCGGCGCCCGTCTCCAGCTTGATCTCGGCGAGCTGAAGCGGGCCCGCGAGGACGAATGCAGTCCCGAGCGTGGGATGGCCGGCAAACGGGATCTCGGCGGTCGGAGTGAAGATCCTGATGCGCGCGTGCCCGTCGCCCTCGGCCGAATAGACGAACACAGTTTCGGACAGGTTCATTTCCCGCGCCAGCGGCTGCAGCCGCTCCTCGGGAAGCTCGCGCGCGTCGGTGAAGACCGCGAGCCCGTTCCCGGCGAGGGGCGTGTCCGTGAAGACGTCGGCGATCACATAGCGGAAGGCCGCCACGCCAGGAGTATGCTCGATCGTCGTGAGCGAGCCTGAGACCACCGAGGAGTGGCGACGAATCCTCACCGGCCAAGTCCGGGGACTGCGGTTTTTCCAGTGGCTCCACAAGAAGATCCCGTCGGAGCCGCGCTGCAAGCTCTGCTACGCGCCGTTCGGGAAGCCGGGGGGCGTCTTACTCCGCCCGCTCGGCGGCAGGCCCTCACCCCTGAACCGCCGCCTCTGCACCGTGTGCATGAAGACGGCGCACAAGCATCCGGGCGGCGCCGAAGTCGAGGTCTCGGCGCTGTTCGCCGACGTGCGCGGGTCGACCGCGCTCGCAGAGAAGCTGCCGCCAGGTGAGTTCGGCCAGCTGGTGACGCGTTTCTGGGGAACCGCAGCACGGGTCGTGGACGGGGAAGACGGCATCGTCGACAAGTTCGTCGGCGACGAGGCGGTTGCGCTCTTCATCCCCGGGTTCGCGGGTGCAGACCACGCCGCGCGCGCGATCAGGGCGGGTCGCGCCCTGCTGGCCGAGACGGGACACGGCGAGGGCACGCCCTGGATCCCCGTCGGCATCGGGGTGCACACGGGCATCTCGTTCGTCGGCTACATCGGGGAAGGCGACGCACTGGACTTCACCGCGCTCGGCGACACGGTCAACATCGCCGCGCGCCTCACCTCCATGGCCGGCGCTGGAGAGATCCTCATCAGCGACGCGGCTGCAGAGGCGGCTGGGCTGGACACATCAGGACTCGAGCAGCGCACGCTCGAATTGCGCGGTCGCGAGGAAGCCGTCGAGGCCTGGGCGGAGTCGCTCGCGCCTGTCCCCGTCTAACCGTCAGGGCATCCGCTGTCTTACGGGTGATGCGGCGGGCAGCCCTCCTTCTCTGCGTGCTCGACCTGACCGCTTGCGGCGGCCAGGACACTCGCCCGAGCCCCGCGGTAGGTTCCTGACTCAGCGGCCGTTCGAGGAGAAATGCTGGTAATCCGTCGGCCACGACCAGTAGCCGCCCCACTCCCAGTCGACGGAGGCGAACGCGCGCACGACGACGTCCCCGGCGTGGATCATCCCGGTCGCGTGGCGCGTGCGGTCGAGGTACGCGCGCCCGGCGGGCGGCGAGGCGTGGCTGCCGTTGACATACGGGTTTTGCACCGGGTTGATGTCGACGGCGAGGCCGTAGGCGTGCATGGACCAGCGGCTCGTCCCGGCGACGAAGCGGCAGTTGAAGGCCGCAGTGTTGTTGGCCGCGAGCGAGCGGTCGTCGTCCGCGCCGTACACGTCGATGAGCCGCATGCGACGGATCTGAAAATGCGCGTAGAAAAGCTTGCGGAAGACGGTGACGACGTGAGCGGCCTGCCTCGCGTTCACGACCATACGGCCGCGGTGCACCGACCCGTCGTAGCCCCAGTAGTCGAGCTTCAGGAGGCGCAGGTTGCGAATCCGGACTGGACAGCCCGGATGCCAGGAGGAGCCGACCATGCGTGCTCGCGTCCCCGCGTCGATGCGCGAGACCGAGCCGTGGAATACGGGCGCGATACTGCCCGCCTCTTTGGGAGCAAAGAGCGCGGCCGCGATCGCGAAAAGGGCGAAGAGCTTCAAGGGCCTGCCTCAGCTTAGTGACGGCTATTCTCGCGCAAGGTGAGCGCGATCGAGGTCTTCGGCCTGCGCAAGTCCTATGGGCCGCGCGAGGTGCTGCACGGCGTCTCCTTCGCCGTCGAGGTCGGCGAGGTCTTTGCCCTCCTCGGCCCGAACGGCGCCGGCAAGACGACGACCGTCGAGATCCTCGAGGGCTATCGGAGCCGCGACGACGGGGAAGTACGCGTCCTCGGGAGGGATCCTGCCCGCGCCGGCCGGGACTTCCGCGCGCGCATCGGCATCGTGCTCCAGTCGTCGGCCGTCTATCCGCTGCTCACGGTCCGGGAGACCCTCGACCTCTTTGCCGGCTACTACCCGCGACCCAGGGACCCGGGCGAGGTGATCGAGCTCGTCGGACTGAGGGAAAAAGCCGACGCGCGCGTCCGCACGCTCTCAGGGGGACAGCTCCGGCGTCTCGACCTCGCGCTGGCGCTGGTGGGCGACCCTGAGCTGATTTTCTTGGACGAGCCGACTACGGGGTTCGACCCGGCCGCGCGACGCCAGGCCTGGGAGACGATTCGCGACCTCCGCTCGCTGGGGAAGAGCATCCTTCTGACGACCCACTACATGGAGGAGGCGCAGCGGCTCTCCGATCGCATCGCCATCCTCGCCGACGGGCGCATTGCCACCACCGGGTCCCCCCGCGAGCTCCTCTCCGAGCAGGGTGTCGTCGAGATCCGCTTTCGGCGCAACGGCGAGGACGTCGTGATGACGACGACCGATCCGACGCGTGTCCTGCACGAGATCACGAGCGAGGCCCTCGCCGAAGGAGTGGAGCTCGAGGGGATCGAGGTGCACCCGCGCACGCTCGAGGACGTCTACCTCGAGCTGACGCGTGAGCAGGCGGAGGTCTGATGCGACTCTTCGCTCACGAGCTCCGCGCCCAGCAGCAGCTGTTTTGGCGGAACCGGGAGGCCGCGTTCTTCAGCTTCCTCTTCCCGATCATCCTGCTCGTCCTGCTCGGCTCCGTGTACGGAGACAACGAGATCGACGGCGTCCGCGGCTCGACCTATCTCCTCGCCGGCCTCATCGGTTACGGCGTGGCGGCGACGGCGTTCGCATCTCTCGCCATCACGCTCGTCGTGCGCCGGGAGGCCGGCTTGTTGAAGCGGGTCCGCGGCACGCCTCTGAGCCCGGCGATCTACCTGGCCGCCGTCATCGGGTCGATGGTGATCGTCATCGCCCTACAGGCGGTCGCGCAGGTCCTCATCGGTCGCTTCCTCCTCAACGCCGACTGGCCTGCATCCCCGGCCTCCTTCGTCGCCACACTCGTGATGGGAGCGGCGTCCTTTGCCGCTCTTGGTCTCGCGGTGACGACGGTCGTGCGCACAGCCGAGGGATCCTCGGCGGTCGTGAACGCTCTCTACCTGCCGATGGCATTCATCTCCGGCTCGTTTTTCTCCCCGCGGGACATGCCCCGCTTCTTGGAAGTCATCTCGGAGGCACTCCCGCTCACGTATCTGCTGCGGCTAATCCGCTCCACGTTCATCGAGGGAGAGCTGCTCTCGTCGTCCCCGGGCGCGATCGCCGCCGTTCTCGTCTGGGGTATCTTCGGCCTCGCCGTCGCGCTGCGGATGTTCAGGTGGGAGCCCCGCGAGGGTATGAGTGGAGCATGAAGTCTCCGACCTTGGTCTTCCAGGCCGAACGAGAAGGGCGCACCGAGCTCGTCGTCAACTTCGGCGTCTACTCCGGACGGGAGGCGACCGAGGCGGAGATTCGCCGCCTGGCTCAGACGCTGCTCGAAGAGCTGGAGTCCGTGGAGATCGTGGCCGAGCGGCGGTACGAATTCGACGCGGGGGTGGAGGCGACCGTGCACCAGGTGCGGGTCGTCGTTCCCCGGGCGGCCGACGGTCTCGAGCGCGATCTGACCTCGATCGTCTCGGACTGGGCCCACGACTGCATCGGCGAGAGGCATCACCTGACGCCGTAGGTTTATCTCGCGTTGCCCCGAGGTAGGCCGTGGGCATGGCCCAGCTCGGGTATGCGCTCGCGAGCGAGGATTGGGGTCCGAGCGACCTCGTCGACCTCGCGCGCCGAGCGGAGGAGACGGGGTTCGAGTACGCGCTCATCTCCGACCACATCCATCCGTGGACGGACAAGCAGGGCTCGAGCCCCTTCGTGTGGAGCGTGATCGGCGGTATCGCCGAGGCGACCGAGCGCCTCCGGATCGGAACCGGGGTCACGTGCCCCTTGATCCGGATCCACCCGGCGATCGTGGCGCATGCCGCGGCGACGTGCGCCTGCCTCATGCCGGGTCGCTTCTTCCTCGGGCTCGGGACGGGCGAGAACCTGAACGAACACGTCCTCGGGGACCGCTGGCCTGCCGCCGACGAGCGCATCGAGATGCTGGAGGAGGCGATCGAGATCATGCGGCTCCTCTGGCAACGCGGCGAGCAGACGCACCGCGGCAAGTACTACACGGTCGACCACTGCCGCATCTACAACGTCCCCGACGATTCGATCGACATCGCGATCGCTGCCGGACAGCCGGTGGCGGCACGGCTGGCGGGCCGCCTCGGAGACGCTCTCATCAGCACGGCGCCCGACGAGAACGTCGTCAAGCGCTTCGAGGAGGCCGGCGGAAACGGGAAGCCGCGCTACGGCATGCTCCACGTCTGCTACGGCGAGGACGAGGAAGACGCCAAGCAGCTCGCCGCCGAGCTATGGCCGAACCTTGCTCTCAAGGGCGAGCTCGGGCGCGAGCTTGCGCGACCGAAGGATTTCGAGGATGCGGCCGCGATGGTCGAGCCTGACGACGTTGCCGAGACCGTGCCCTGCGGCCCGGATGCGGATCGTCATCGCGAGGCGATCCGGGAGTACGAAGACGCCGGCTTCGACCACGTCTTCATCCACCAGATCGGACCCGACCAGGAAGGTTTCTTCACCTTCTACGAGAGCGAGATTCTCGCGCGAGTCTGACCAACCGCCGGGGAAGATCGCCCTCGCCGATGGCGGCTGGCTTCTTGGAGGTCCGCGCATACCTGGGCGGCGAGCTCGATCAGCGAGCGGGCGCCTTCAGAGAGTTCCCGGTCCCGGTGCCAGACGAGCCCGAGCAGACGCGGCGGAAAGAGGCCGGCGACATCGATGTAGCCGGTGCGAGGGTTGGCGAAATCGACCGTGAGGCGCGGCATGAGAGCCGCCCCCATACCGACGGCGACGAGCGCCTGCACCGTCGAGTTGTCATCTGAGCGGAGGACGAGGGCCGGTTCGTAGCCGCGCGCGCGGAGCTGCGCCTCGATCCGGTGGTCGTTCCGGCAGCTGCGAAAGCCGATCAACGGGAGGGAAGCGATCTCCCTGATCCTCAACCGCCGACGCCGCTCGAGCGGCGACCCACGCTGGACGACGAGCACATAAGGGTCGGCGAGGAGCTCGACCACCTCGAAGGGACCCTCCTCGACCGGGAGCATGCAGAAGGTGAGGTCGAGCTCGCCGCGTTCGACGCGGTCGAGGAGTTCGAAGTCGGAGGCAGACTCGCGGAGGCGCACCTCGAGCTGTGGATGGGCGGCGCGCAGACGCGGAAGGAGGGCGGGCAATACGTGC
The DNA here is from genome assembly GCA_035639875.1 of Gaiellaceae bacterium. Classification (GTDB taxonomy): domain Bacteria; phylum Actinomycetota; class Thermoleophilia; order Gaiellales; family Gaiellaceae; genus JAIBJP01. The sequence goes on from DASQXE010000065.1 coordinate 15,259, forward strand.
ACGCCCACACTCTGGTACGTGCCGAGCCGAAGGGTCGCCATAGTGCCGTTCGTGGCTGCGGCCAGGTCGGCCTCCACCGCCTGAGCGCGCGCCAGCATCGCCCTTCCGTGGCGGAGGACGAGGGTGCCCGCTGGGGTGAGTCCGAGCGGCCGGCGACCGGGCGGCCGCTCGAGCAAGCGCACGCCGAGGATGCGCTCCAGGGCGGCGATCTGCTGGCTGACGGCTGACTGCGTGTAGCCCAGGCGGCGGGCCGCGGCCGCGAACGTCCCCTCCTCGGCAATCGCCTTGAGAGCGGCGAGGTGCCGCAGCTCGAGACTCAACAACCGATCAGGATCCACGATTGCCTGTGAGCATAACGTGACTTGCTCTTATTGCTCCGACTAAGCGACGCTCGTTCCGTGCTGGAGCTATCAGCGACCGAGCGCTCGCCGGAATCGCAGCGGAAGGGGCGGGAGCTGCGCAGAGCGATCACGCTCCCGCAGGCCGTCGCGCTCTACGCCGGGGCGGTGATCGGAGCGGGCGTCCTCATCCTGCCGGGCGTCGGCGCCGGGGCAGCGGGGCCGGCCTCGCTCTTGGCCTGGGGTTTCGACGGGCTTCTCGGCGTCCCGATCGCGCTCACCTTCGCCGCGCTCGCGGCGCGCTTTCCCGACGCGGGCGGCGTCGCAACCTTCACGACGCGCGCCTTCGGTAGCGCGGCCGGAACGATGGTCGGCTGGTCCTACTTCGCGGCCGCGGCGGTCGCCCAGGCGCTGGTCGCCCTCACCGGCGGACACTACGCCGCCGGCGCGCTCGGCGTCGGCCGCCTGGCCGCCTTCGCGCTCGCGGCCGGAACGCTCGTCGTCGCCGTGGCCGCAAACCTTTACGGCCTACGCGTCAGCGCCCGCCTGCAGCTCGTCCTCGCGGCCGGCATCGCGCTCGTGCTCGTCGCAGCAACGCTCGCCGCGCTTCCGCGCTTGAGCGCCGACGCCTTCACCCCCTTCATGCCGGGCGGCTGGAGCTCGGTCGGGCGCGCGACCATCCTCCTCTTCTTCGCCTTCTTCGGCTGGGAGGCGATCACCCACCTCTCCTCCGAGTTCCACGACCCTGCTCGCGACGTCCCGCGTGCCACCGTGCTCGCCGTCGCCCTCGTCACCACGATCTATCTCGGCGTCGCCCTCGCGGTGGTCGGCACAAACACCTACGGCACCGACGACCTCAACCGTGTCGCCGTCGCCCGTGTCCTCGGCGCCACGCTGGGCGCTGGCGCCACTTGGGTCGCGGCTGCGACCGCGCTCGTCATCACGGCGGGTACGGCCAACGCGTTCGTGGCCGCCACCTCGCGCCTCGGGTACGCACTCGCACGCGACGGCGGGCTGCCGCAGCCGATTGCGCGTCTGAGCGCCAGAGACGTGCCCTATGTCTCCATCCTGCTCGTGGCAGCGATCGCCGCCGGCGGCCTCGTACTCGCCTACTTCGCGGGCTGGGGCGCGGAAGCGTTCCTCGTCGTGCCCAACTCGCTCGTCGTCGTGGTTTACATCATCGCGATGGCTGCGGGCGTTCGCCTCCTGCCCGGGGCGCCGCGCGCCATCGCCGTCGTAGCCGCTCTTCTCTGTGTCGCGATCCTCCCGTTCGCCGGCGCCTCGCTCACAATCCCCGCGGTGGTCGCAGCCGGTGCGCTCGTCTTCACCGCGGTGCGGACGTAGTCAGGCCTGCCCTGGCGTTGCTAGGCCGAGGCGAGGGCGAGCAGATCGGGGCAGGCTCGCGCTAGCGCAAGGTTCTCCTCCACGGCATCCGCGAGCTTGTCGAAGCTTTCCTCGATGGGCCGAGAGGGCGCTTCGCCAAGCAGGCGCCTAGCGAAAGCGCCGTCCTCGAACAGGCCGTGCAAGTAGGCGCCGAGAATGGGGCCGCGCACGAAGCCGAGGTCGCTGGGAAGTGCCGCTGTCACCGGCCCGTTTGCGGCCGTCCTGCCGTGGCGAATCTCGTACCCCGAAACGGACAGGCCTGAGAGTTGCCGCCAGGGTGAGTCGAGCTTGCCGAATCGAACGGTGGTACGGCGCGTGCGTTTGTCGCGCGCGAAGGTCGTGACGAGCGGCAGCAGTCCGAGGCCGCGCCCAGAACCGTCGACACCGTGGGGATCCTCGAAGCGCTCGCCCATGAGCTGCAGGCCGCCGCAGATGCCAAGGATGGGGCGGTCGCTTGCGACGCGGGCAACGAGGGCAGCATCGAAGCCCGTGCGTCGTAGCCAGGCGAGATCGGAGGCCACGCGCTTCGAGCCGGGCAAGATGACGAGGGCAGCGTCCTCGAGTTCCTTCGGCTCACGCGCCCATGTGATCTGGGCGACCTGTTCGAGCGGGCGAAACTCGTCGAGGTTCGAAGCGGTCGGGTAGCGAACGATCGCGACCCGCGGACGTCCGGGCTGGACGGCTGGTCGCCCAGCACCGTCTTCGTCGGGGAGGTCATGTTCGAGCCAGGGGAGAACACCGATGACGGGGACGCCCGTCAGCGCCTCGAGTTGCTCGGGAGCGGGCGCCAAGAGTTCCGGGTCGCCGCGAAACTTGTTCAGGACGAAGCCGCAGATCGCGCGCCGCTCAGCTTCCTCGAGCAGCGCCCAGGTGCCGTAGAGGTGAGCAAACGCGCCGCCGCGTTCGATGTCGGCGACAAGCAGCACCGGTGCGTCGGCTGCACTTGCGACGCGCATGTTCGCGAGGTCGAACTCGCGCAAGTTGATCTCCGCCGGGCTCCCCGCCCCCTCGATCACGATCAGCTCGAACTCGGCCAGGAGCGATCCGAGCGCGCTCTCGATCGCCGGCCACAGGCACCGCTGCCGCGCCGGCCACGGCAGGCGGCCCAGGGTGTGATCGACGCGTCCCGCGACGACGACCTGGCTGCGCGTATCGCCCTCGGGCTTGACCAGGACCGGGTTCATGCGCACGTCCGGCTCGACGCCGGCCGCCAGCGCCTGGAAATACTGGGCGGCACCGATCTCCCCGCCGTGAACGACGCGCGCATTGTTGGACATGTTCTCCGCCTTGAAGGGAGCGACGCGAACGCCCCGGCGCGCGAACAGGCGGCAAAGCGCCGTCGTCACGAGGCTTTTCCCGGCCCAGCTCGAGGTCCCCTGAACCATCAATGCACTCACGGGTCGGCCCTCAGGGTACGAAGTCGAGCGCCCGCCGTTGCATCACCTCGTCAGTACGGCGGCTCCGGATCGTACTGGATGTAGCGGCGGACCTCGCGCGCCTTCTCGGGCGACCCGAGCCGTCCGACCAAGTGGAGCGCCATGTCGATCCCCGCCGAGACTCCCGCCGCGGTGATGACCTCACCATTGTCGACAAAGCGCTCCTCAGGCCGCGGTGTGATCTCACTCCCGAGCGGCAGCAGCTCGTCGAAGGCGCTCCAATAGGTGGTCGCCGGAAGATTGTCGAGCAAGCCGGCATCGGCATAAACGAGGGCGCCCGTGCAGACGCTCGCCATCAGGGTGCCGCGCTCCTTCAGGCTCCGCAGGCGGGCGCGGATCCGCTCGTCGCCGAGCTGCGCGCGGGTGCCGCGTCCGCCCGGATAGACGAGGACGTCGAACTCACCGCTGTCCTCCCAGGTGCGCTCGGGAAGGACACGCATCCCTTTTGCACATGTGACCGGGTGATCGTCGTCCCCAACCAAGAAGAGCTCGAGGTCATCGGGATAGAGGAAGCGCCATGCGCCCAGCACTTCCCACGGACCGACAAAATCGAGTTCCTCGGCTCCCTCGAAGACGGCGATGGCGATGCGCATGCCGGCGGCCACTTTAGTCGCGAGGCCGGACCGGGGCCGCGGCGCCGTCCGCAACAGCGGGAACGACGGCAACCCTACGATTTGGCCATGCCTGAGACGACGAGCGCCAACTCCTATTGCGACGCGTATCGAGGAACGATCGATGCTCACGTGGTCTGAGCTAGAGAGGGCGGCGCCTGAAATCACAGCGCCCGGACGCGAACTACTCGAGCGCTTCCAGTTCGTGTTCGTCGGAACGCTGACCAAGGACGGCTCGCCGCGCGTGAATCCGTGCGAGGCCTACGTCATCGACGGGCACCTGCTGCTAAACATGATGCCGCGCTCGCTCAAGGCGCTCGATCTGCTGCGCGACCCACGGATCTATGTCCATACGCCGGTGATCTCGAAGGACGGCGTTGAGGGCGAGTTCAAACTCGGGGGGACGGCCACGGTGCTGGAGGACGAAGAGCTCCGACGAAAGCTCGACGATCTCTTCTGGAAGACGATCGGCTGGCGGCCGGCGCCGGAGTCCCACTACTTCGAAGTGCTTGCCAACCGAGTTGCTTACCACCGGTACGGCGACGAGGAAGTCGCACTGCGCTGGCGAGATCGCAGCGGAGAGGACGAGTTTTCGGTCTCTCAGTAGAGCTCGCAGATCACCGGCGCCCTCGCAAGCCGTTCGGTTGAGCCCCCACGCCGCCCAAGTAGTGTCGCGCTACTTGGACGCTGCTGTGCCAGTGGCATCCCCGCCCAAGAAGCCGATCACGGCCCCCAGAAGCGTCGTGACCATCCCGCTGTAGACCTTCGGATCATCCACGACGTTCTTCCAGTCGAGGAACACGGCGATCGCCAGCAGAAGGAAAAAGAGACCGAGAGCGATAAGGAACGGTTTGACCCGGATCCCTACTGAAGACGACGCCCATCGGTGCCTCCTCTTTGTGACGGCAGATACGAGTGTCCGCGGCGCAAGAGGCTGTCAACGGAAAGCACTGGAACTACTCCGACGATCGCTACCCGGCGGCTCGGCACGAACGCGCGACACACTTGCGGCATTCCATGACCTACACCGTCATCCACATGAACGACCTCGACCGATATCCATCGATGACCGGGGCGCCGATCCTGATGCCACTGCGACGGCGGCTCGGCCTGCGCGCATTCGGTGCCAATTGCTGGACGGCGCCGCTCGGTGCGTACGTCATCGAGCCCCATTCCGAGCCGAACGGGGATGAGGAGCTCTACGTGGTCCTGCGCGGTCGCGTGCAATTCACCCTTGGCAACGACACATTCGAGGCAGGACCCGAGACGTTCATCCACCTCCCGCCGAATACGCCGCGCGCAGCTGTCGCGATAGAGCCGGAGACCATCGTTCTGGCGATCGGAGCCAAGCCCGGAGAAGCGTTCGAGCCGAAGTCCTGGGAAGAGTTCCAGGTGAACTTCGCCAAGGCTCGTGTGGGCGGCGAGGACAAGGCCCGCGCGTTCATCGTCGAGACGCTCGCGCGTCAACCCGACGCCTGGCAGGCGGCCTACAACGCAGCCTGCTTCGAGGCGCTTACCGGCAATCTCGACGACGCGTTCGCCTACCTCGAACGCGCGCTCGCACTCGGCCCGCCCACGGTACGACAACTGGCGGCGGACGGCACCGAGCTCCAGGCGCTCCACTCCGATCCCCGCTGGCAGGAACTCCTGGGCTGATCCAACGGGCGCTCTCGTCGTCGCCTGAGGACGATCCCTGAGGGGGCTACACTGGGCCGCGAGCCCCCGTAGCTCAGTGGATAGAGCAGCGGTTATCGCGGTTCCGGCACGGCTCCTACACCCTAGACGAGCACTGCGGGCGTCAGAACGTGTCAGTGAATGGCAGTGCGGGGCCGCAACTCTGGTGCTCTTCGGCACGATCTAGAAGGAGGAGGCCCGGACACGCGCATCGAGTCGCTCTCATTGGCGGAATGGCGCGAGCTGAGCGAGCGTCGCGATCGTCCGATCGACCTCCTCCACAGTGTTGTAGAAGTGCGGCGAAAGACGCAGGTTGCCCGCCCTCAGTGCGATGTCGATTCCCGCCGCTCTCAGGCGTTCATAGATCGCTCTGTTCTCGACGTCGTCCTGCGCGCTCACGACGACGATCGCGGCGCGCTCGTGCGGGTCGATCGGGCTCACGAAGCGCAAACCGATCTCAGAGAGTCCCTCGATGAGGCGGCTGACGAGCCGGGCGTCATACGCCGCGATCTTGTCGAGTCCCTCCTCGAGCAGCTGCTCCACCGAGGCGGCCCAGGGCATGAAATTCAAGAAGTTGGCCGTTCCGAACACGTCGTAGGCGCGGGAACCGAGGTCGTGCCTGAGGCGGTGCTCTCCCTCCTCGTTGAGATCGAGTCCGAGGCCGTCCGGTAAGGCGAGCCAATACGCCTGCACGGGCCGCATCGTCGCGAGCACGTCGGGACGGATCCACGCGAAGCCCGTTGCGTATGGGCCGCACAACCACTTGAAGCCGGAACACGAAATCGCGGCTACCGGCGTCGTTTGGACATTGAGGAGCAAAGCGCCGAGGCCTTGGGTGACGTTCACGATGAGATGAGTCCCCGCTTGAGCGCAGATCTCGTGGAGGGCCGGAAGATCGACGACGTGCCCGGTCAGCGAGCGAACCCAGTTGATCGCGACGATCCGTGTCCTTGGGCCGAGCTCGCGCTGCAGAGTTTCGGGTTGCAAGACCGGCTCGGCGAGCCTGAGCTGCCGGACGGACGCCCCGCGCTCAGCACACACAAGCCACGGGAAGACAGTCGCCGGGAACTCGTCGGCCAGGAGGAGGATCTCATCGCCTTCCTCGAACGGTAAGCCGTTCGCGAGTACCTGGAGGCCCCAGGAGGCACTGTTGCCAAGAATGATCTCCTCGGCGGCCGCTTCGATCAGCCGGCCCAGCAGTTCACGCAAGCGCCGCGGGACGTCGATGAAGTCCTCGTCCGCGATCCGATAAGGCGCCACTTTCGCAGCAAGCGCCTTCTCCGCTGCCACAACAGCCGCTCTCGGGAGTGGACCTTGGTGCGCTGCGTTCAGCCAGATGCGCCCGTCGAAGGGTCCGAATGCCGGCTGGGCCGACTGGGCCGTCTCGGTCATCGGAGCGAACTCACTGTGCCCAGATAAGCGGCCGAAGAGTTGCTCATCGAAATACGGGTGCCTCAGTCGTCGCCTCGCTCCAGCTCCGCGGCAAGCGTGTCGAGGGGCAGCGAGCCAAGGCTCATGAGGCGATCGTGGAAGTCCTTGAGTACGAACGCTTTCCCTTCGCCTTCACGAGCGCGCTCGCGCAACTGCTCGATGGCGTGCTGGCCGAGCTTGTAGCTCAAGGCCTGGGCGGGGTCCGCTGCGTAGCGGTCGACCTCGATTTCAATCTCGCCCGCACCCAATCCCGTTTGCGCCATCTCCTTGAGCGCTCGCTCGCGCGTCCAGCCGCGAGCGTGAATCCCCGTGTCGACGACCAGCCGCACGGCCCGAAGCGCCTGCATATCGAGCATTCCTAACTGCTCATAGTCGTTCACGAAGAGGCCCATCTCGTCGGCCAGGCGCTCGCTGTACAGCGCCCAACCCTCGACGAACGCATTCGCCACAAGCTCGCCGCCGAAGCGACGAATCGCGGATCGATCGCTTGCCTCCTGCTGGAGGCTCATCTGCAAATGATGGCCAGGGTTCGCCTCGTGGTAGGTCGTCGAAGCGAGCGAGTGCACCGACCGACCCGGGACGGTGCGGACGTAGTAGATACCCGGTCTCGAACCGTCCGCCGTTGGTGGGAAGTAGTGATCGAGGACATCGCCCTCGCGCGAGGGATCGATAGCTCGCACCTCGCAGTTATTTTTCGGCAAGCGGCCAAAGAACGCGTGGCAGGCCTCCCAGCTCCGCTCAACCTGCTGCTCGGCAAGGTGCAGGACCTCTTCGCGCGAATCCGCGATGGTCTCGCCCCGCTCCTGAGCGGCTGTAAGTGCGCGTTCCGCACTCGGGTATCCGAGGCGATCCGCGATCTCGGCGCGTTCCAGGTCGATCTGGGCGAGCTCCGAAAGCCCGAATTCGTGGATCTCTTTGGGTTCCATGTCCGTCGAAGTCCAGGCACGGATCTTCGCTGCGTACATCTCTTCGCCTCGCCGGTGGGCGCAGAGGCCGAACTCCTCGGGCGCTCGGTCGTATACGGAACGCACCGACTCGAGGTAGCGAGCGAAGGCGGGGAAGACAGCTGCCTGGAGCACGTCGAGGATCCGTCCCCGCCCCTTAGCCTCGTCCTCACCGACCGCCTTCACCGCGGGGCTGCTTGCCGGGTCCGCATCGAGAAGATGTTCGACTTGGGCGATCGTTCGCGCGACCACTGAGCGTGTCGGGAGCTGACAGGCGGCCGCTTCGGCGATCAGTTCGACGGCCCCCTCGATGTATTCCGGAAAGGCGCCCAGGCGCGCTACGTAACGCTCGAGCCGCTCCTTGCTATCGACCTGCTGGAGGGAGCCGAGCGTCGCAAGCAGCGTCCCCGGCCCCCACATGTGGGAGAGGACATCGAAGAGATCGAACCGCTGCTCAAGCGCATCCAGCTCGATACGGGCGAGCGCTGTGACCATGGCTAGCGTCGCTCTGTCCTCACGGGCGAGAGATTCGAGAGCAAAACCCTCCGCGTCCTCGAGCGCCTCCCGGTGGACGGCGAACGCCTTTTCCCGACCCTCATCTGTGAGATCCGGCAACTGGTCGTCGAAGCGCTCGTCGCCGATCTGAGTGGCGAGGAGTGGCTTGAGCGCGAGCACCTCGTTCCAGTAGCGGTCTGCGACGGACCGGACTTGTTGGTGGCTGGTAGCCATGCGCTTCCTCGAGCTCACCGCAGCCCGGCCAGCTCCTCGTACAGCGCCCGCGCCGCCTTCTCGCCCTGCTCGAGCGCGACCAGCCGGTAGGACTCGTTGGGGGCGTGCAGGGCGTCGTCGGGCAGCGAAAAGCCGGAGACGATCGCGGGGATGCCGCGCTCAGCGAACGCGGCCAGGATCGGCAGCGTGCCGCCGGTGCGCACGAGCGCCGGCTCCCTCCCCGCGGCGCGCTCGAGCGCCCGCCGCGCCGCCACTAGCGCGGGGTGCTCGGGGTCGAACGCGGAGGCCTCGGCACGGTCGTCGGCGCGGAACGTCAGCTCGGCGCCGTCGGGCAGCGCGTCCCGCAGGAGCTGCTCGAGGTTGCGCGCGATGTCCTCCGAGCGCTGGCCACCGACGATCCGCACCGACAGGTCGGCGCTGGCGACCGGCACGACGATCGTGCGGGCCTGGCCGCCCTCGATGCGGTGCACGTCCAGCGACGGCTCGCCGGTCGTGCGCAGGTAGAACTCGGTCGTGGCGGCGGGGTCGGACGGCCGTGCGCCGACCTGGGCGAGCTCGCCCTCGCCCGGCGGCAGCTTGGCCCAGTTGGCGATCTCGAGCTCCGACGGCGGATCGACGCCGGCGCGCAGGGGCTCGGGTAGCTTGCCGTCGGGCCGGGGTAGAACCGCGGCCAACGCCTTGTGCAGCGCGTGGAAGGCGTTCAGCGCGGCACCGCCGTACATGCCGGAGTGCGCGGGCTGCGTGCCGGTGCGGACCTCGACGTGCGCGAACACAATCCCGCGGTTCGCGATTGCCAGCGCGGGCGTCTTGGCGTCGACCATGCCCATGTCGTAGATGATCACGGCGTCCGCGCCGCGGGCATCCTGGCGCACCCACTCGCCGGCGTCGTCCGAGCCGGACTCCTCCGCGCCCTCGATCAGCACGCGCACGTGCACGGGCAGCTCGCCGGCGCGCGCCATCTTGCAGGCGACGTGCAGCAGCGGCAGGAAGTTGCCCTTGTCGTCGGTCGCGCCGCGCGCGTACAGCCGGCCGTCGCGGACCGTGGGCTCGAAAGGCGGCGACGTCCATTCCTCGGGCGCGCCTGGGTCCTGCACGTCGTAGTGGCCGTAGATCATCACCATGGGCGCGTCGTCACGGGCGGCGCGCAGTTCGCCGACGACCAGCGGCGCGCCGCCGGGCGTTTCGACCAGCTCGCACGTCCCGCCCGCGTCGCGGACGCGCGCGGCGGCCCACTCGGCAGCTTCACGCAGCGCGGCATCGTCGCGGTCGCCGGCCGAGATCGAAGGGATCCGCAGCCAGGAGACCGCCTGGTCGAAGAGCTCACTCACCGCTGATCACCGCCAGCGTGTCGCCCGCGGTCACGGCGTCGCCCTCGGAGATCGGCAGCTCGGCGATCTTGCCCGCCTTGTGGGCGGTGATCTCGTTCTCCATCTTCATCGCCTCGATGATCCAAATAGGCGCGTGGGCGCCTACCGGGTGGCGGCCTGACCGCGGCGCCGAGCCGCCCGGCGGCGCTCGGTGAGGCGGCGGCTCTTGATCTGGGTGCCGCAGCCCTCCATCGAGCACCACCGCCGGCTGCCGTTGCGGGAGAGATCCAGGAAGAGCCAGGGGCAGTTGCCGCAGATCCTCAGGCGTTCGAGCGGGCCCGCGGCGACCAGCTCAGCGGCGGAGGCCACGAGCGCGTCGACGGGTGTCGCCCACTCGAAGCCGCCGGGACGGAGGACGGCGCGCGCGGCGGCATGGGCGTAGAGCGCGGCCAGCGGCGCCGTGTCCGGCTCGTCACCGACGGCGAGCGGGCGTAGCGCGGCCTCGATCGCGCTGCGGGCGCGGCGGACGTCGGCGAGCCGTGCGGTGCCGCCGAGCCCGACGTGGTGGAGCCAAACGGCGACGTCGGCATCGGTGCGCAGATAGTCGCCGCCCGGGATCTGGTCGTCCAGCGTGTTGACGAGGTCAACGGCGAGGTTGCCGCCGACGAGGCGCGGTCGTGCTTCCACCAAAAGCAAGTATAGCGGTGACAGACCGCTGCTACCATCTAATCTATGGACAACGGTAGCGTGTGGGAAGGCGTGCGGCGCATGCTGCCGATCGCCGTCGCCGGCCTGCCCGAGGGCGTCGCGTTCGGCGCACTGGCCACGAGCGTGATCGGCCACGTCGCGCCCGTCGCGATGTCCCTGACCGCCTTCTCGGGCAGCGCCCAGTACGCCACCGTCTCAGTGCTGCGCGGCGGCGGCACACTCGCCGCCGCGCTCCTCGCCGCGGCGGCGCTGAACGTCCGCTACCTCGCGATGAGCGCGTCGGTGCCCGGCAGCTCGCGCCGGCAGCGCGCGGGGGCCTGCCTGCTGCTCACGGACGCGGCCTGGGGCGTGGCGCAGGGCTCCCGTGCGCGACTGATCGGCGCCGGCGCGACCGACTTGGCGTCGTGGTTAAGCGGGACGGTGATCGGCGTGCTCGGCGGCAGCCTGCTCGGCGACCCAGCCCGCCTGGGACTCGACGCCGCCTTCCCCGCACTGTTCGTGTGGCTGCTCCGGGACCACCTCGGCGTCCTGGCCCTGCTCGGCGCCGTCGTCGCCCTCGTCCTCACGCCGCTCCTCGCCCCCGGGCTGCCCATACTCGCGGCCGGGCTCGCCGCGGGCGTGATCGCCGTGCGCCGGTGACCTGGCTCGCGGTGGTGCTGCTCGCGGGCGTGTGCGTCTTCATGCGAGTCGCCGTCCCGCTCGGCCTCGGCCACCGCCGTCCCGCCTGGCTTGAGCGAGCGCTCGACGCCGCGATGCCCGCGCTGCTGGCGGCGCTCGTCGTCGCCAGCGCGGTGAGCGACGGGCAGCGGCTCGTCCTCGATCCGCGCCTCGCCGGCGTCGCGGCCGGCGCCGCAGTGGCATTCGCCCGCGGCCCGTTGCTGCTCGTGATCGTCGTCGCCGCCGGCGTCACCGCGCTCATCCGCGCCGTCACCTGAGCCTACCGGCCGGGGCGCCGCCTGTCATTTCTGACTAGCACGGCGACGAGGCGCCGACTGTGGCGCCAGAGGGCTTCGCGGCCTTTCAGCCCGTGCGGTGGTCCGGCGTGCGTTCGGACCACTCCGACCACATCCTGAGCAGCTCCGCCTCCCGTTGGGGAGTAAGCCCGGCATCCGTCGTTGGCTCGGCCTGCTCGAGGGCACCGCGCACGGTGTCGTCGAGCGAGCGAATGCGTAGACCCGCGGCGAGCGCACGAGAAACGTCCGTCTCGTGCAGACCGCGCCACTGCGGATCCTGCACCCACAACGGCAACTCCATCCATTCGCCGACTCCCTGCGCAACGAGGAAATCGTCGGAGACCCAGACGACGCGCGCGCCATTGTGAGCAACGCGTTGGCAGGCGTCGATCAGGTCGCCCCAGGCCACGCCTGGGTGCGTCGCGTTGAAGACTCCAACTTGTTTCCTTTCGGACAGTTGGACCATCCAGGCGCTGAGATCGCGCACGTCGATGAACTGCACCTTGCGTTCGTCCGGCCCAGGGGCGAGCACGTCGCCGCCGCGCACGACGCGATGGGGCCAGTAGGTCAAGCGTCCGGTCGGATCGTGCGGCCCGACGATCAAACCCGCCCGCACGATTGCGTGGCCGTCGGCAAAGTCCTCGGCAACAACATGCTCGCAAAGCGCCTTGAGTGCGCCGTAATTGGCGTAGTCATCGCGCAGCTCCTCCGCGCTGTGCTCGGGTTGAAGCTGGGCCAGCGCGCAATCTTCTCGCAACCGCTGGGCATGGCTGGCGTAGGCCGACACGCTGGACACGATCAGATAGTGAGCGGCAGCATCGCGCAACAGCTCAGTCGTCCACCGCACCTGACTGGGGACGTATGCGGAGGTATCAATCACCGCGTCCCACCCGCGTCCACGCAGTTCGTCCAGCTCGCCGGCCCGGTCGCCGCGGAGCTTTTCAACGCTGGGAAATAGATCAGGATTCGTTTGGCCGCGGTTGAACAACGTCACCTCGTGTCCCCGCTCGAGCGCGGACACGACGACGGCACGGCCAAGGAACTTTGTTCCGCCAAGAACCAAAAGCCTCACGCCGGGCGGCCCTCCGTCGCACACACGCGGCTGCGGCGGCGGCTTTCCGTGTGCGAGCGAGCGGTCAGCTCTCGCGCGGGGCTACAGGCGGCGGCCCACTCGTATAGGGGGTTGGCGGTGGGATCGAGCCCGTCAATGACCATGTCCGGCAGAATAGGCGCCACTGGCCTCCGTATGAGCGGCAGCCACACTGGGCGCTTGCGCTCGTCACTCGCACTCGTGTGCGGCCAAGGGGCAGCCGGAAGGCGGGCATCATCGAGAGCGATTCGCGCGGCCTCCCACACCTGCTCGCTCGCAAAACTCACCCACTCCTCGCCCATCCAAGGCGTTGCCGCGGAGGACGCGGACTTTGTCGCTCGCCTCGCGGGAGCCGAGGATGCGCCGTGGCCGGCCGTGCGCGCAGCCATGAGGGCTATCGCCGAGGAGAGGGCGGAGCAGTAGCGCGGACTGGTGACGGCGTAATCGTTCTTTTGGCGCGACAAGCGCAGCGCCATGTGCCGCAGGACATGTGTCCCCATGAACGCGGCTGCGCGCGCACGCGCAACGGCGAGAACCTCTCCGAGGTGACGCCGCACACGCTGCGGCGCACGTTCGGCTCCGATCTCCTCAACCGCGGCCTGCGCCTCGAGGTGGTCTCCAAGCTCCTCGGGCATGCCTCGACCGTCGTCACAGAACGGGCCTCGCGGAACTGCTTGACGACACGATGCGCCGAGAACTGCTTCGCGTTCTCGAACGCGCGGCCTAGACGCGATTCAGGAACCCGCTGCTCTATCCACTGAGCTACGGGGGCTCGCGGCCCAGTGTAGCCCCCTCAGGGATCGTCCTCAGGCGACGACGAGAGCGCCCGTTGGATCAGCCCAGGAGTTCCTGCCAGCGGGGATCGGAGT
>DASQXE010000066.1:0-2720 GCA_035639875.1 Gaiellaceae bacterium
CTTGACGATCTTCCCGCCGGCCCGCTCGGCCTCGGCGAGCACCTCGTCGACCCGCTGCTGCGTGCGGACGTTGTGCGCAAGGGTGACGCCGCGGAAGCCGCTGCCGTCCGCGGGGACGGTGGCGTCCTCGGCGAGCTCGTCCCAGGGATAGAGCGCGAGCGCGGAGGCTCCCTCCCCGAGGAGAAAGCAGACCCAGTTGTCGTCTTCTTGCTGGATCGGCCAGCCGAGGCCCTCGTGGTAGAACGCCCGCGCAATCCTCAGGTCTCTGACTCCGAGCGTGATCACGGCGACGTGCGGCTGCACGGCCGGGGTTATAGCACGAACATACGTTCGTATCATCCTGGGTCCACTGCAAACACCTTGTAAAGTGCGGCGGACCTTGCTATCTTCGGCCTCAACCTTAGGGTGAGACTTCGCGTCCGCCCGTGAACCAGGGGAAAAGCCGATGGCCGCACGGCAAGCCGCAACCGCCGCTCAGAAGGCGCAGAGGGAGCTCGAAGACCTCCAGCTCGTGCTGCGCGCGCGGAACGGCGACACTGGCGCGCTCGACGTCCTGATCCGGCGCTACACCGGCTTCGTCCGGCTGAAGGCGAGCTCCTACTTCCTGGCCGGCGGCGACTCCGAGGATCTCGTCCAGGAGGGCCTGATCGGCCTGTACAAGGCGGTTCGGGACTTCCGGGCCGACAAGGAAACCTCGTTCCGCAGCTTCGCCGAGCTGTGCGTCACCCGCCAGATCATCACGGCGATCAAGACGGCCACCCGGTTCAAGCACGCTCCGCTCAACACCTACGTCTCGTTCAGCCACACGCCGGCAGGCCAGGACTCCGACAGCGAGGTCACGCTCGGGGACGCCCTGCCGGGGCCGAGCGTCGACGATCCCTCCGTCTGCGTCATCTCCACGGAGGAGCTCCAGAGCCTCGTCTTCACGCTCGGGAGCGGTCTCTCCCAACTAGAAGCCGATGCTCTACGTCTCTATCTGGAGGGATCGTCCTACGAGCAGATGGCAGAGGAGCTGGGCTGCGACACGAAAACGATCGACAACGCGCTGCAGCGCGTAAAGCGTAAGATTCTGACGCACCAGAAGTCGCGTCAGGTTCTCCTGTAGGAATACGGGCGCGGCCCCAGGCGTTCTAAGAAGTGTGGCGCTCTGCCGGGCGCCCGTTCTTTAGAGAGAAGTTAAGGAAGTGACCGATTGACCAAGCTTGCTGAAATGGAACCCCGCGCGTTCGTCGACGAGGCGGAGGAGCTCGGAGAGCTCGAGGAGGAGACCCTCGAGGCGTACGCGCACGAGCACGAGCTGGACGAGGAGGAGCTTGCCGCCCTCCGGGCCGAGCTCGAGGAGCGCGGCGTCGAGCTGATCTCCACTCCGCACTCGGAGCCGGTCGCGCGGCCGGAAATCCTGTCGGGCTCGACGGACAGCCTCACGCTGTTCATGAACGCGGCCGGTCGCTATCCGCTGCTCACGGCGGCGGAGGAGGTTGCGCTGGCGAAGCGTGTCGAGCGCGGTGATGCCGCGGCGAAGGAGCGGATGATCAACTCGAACCTGCGGCTCGTCGTCTCGATCGCGAAGCGCTACCAGGGCCACGGGCTGCAGCTCGGCGACCTGATCCAGGAGGGCGTGATCGGCCTGAACCGCGCCGTCGAGAAGTTCGACTGGCGCAAGGGCTTCAAGTTCTCGACCTACGCCACCTGGTGGATTCGCCAGGCCTGCCAGCGCGCGGTCTCGAACCAGTCCGCGACGATCCGCGTTCCGACGCACGTCCACGAGCGGCGCGTCAAGCTCAACCGCGCCCGCCAGCGGCTCCAGGCTGCGAGCGGCGAGGAGCCGACGCCGGAGGAGCTGGCGCAGGCGACCGGTCTCGAGCTGCGCTACGTCGAGGAGGCGCTCGGCGCGGTCGAGGCATCCGTCTCGCTGAACCAGGCGGTCGGCTCCGAGGGCGACGGCGAGCTCGGCGACCTCTTCGCCGACCCGAACTCCGTCGATCCCGAACTCGAGGCGACCGAGGCCCTGCGTGCACGCTCGGTGCGCGACGCGGTGCGTCGCCTGCCGGAGCGTGAGCGCCGTGTGCTGGAGCTGCGCTTCGGCTTCGACGGCGAGCCGACGTCGCTGGAGCAGATCGGCCGCGAGCTGAAGATCAGCCGCGAGCGTGTCCGGCAGGTCGAGCGCGACGCGCTCGCCCAGCTCGAGCACCAGCTCGCCGAGGTCGTCGCCATCTCAGGCGAGGATCTCGTCCACGCGGCGTAACTATCGGCGTCTGACCCTTGCGGGTCAGACGCCGATTTTTCTGTACGCCGCTTCGCGGGAAACGCGCGCGGGCTGAGCCCGCGCGCTCTTTGGAGACTGGCGTTTGTTCCCTTCCGTGCGGCGCGAGCATGCTTCGCGTGCTCGCGTCGCATCAGTTCGCCTCCGCGTAAAGGCTCGCTTCGCTTCGGCTTACGCTCCGGCCTTGACGGGGGTCTGGCTCCGAAGGGGTCTGACGCCAGCCTTTCGATCGGCCGCGGGCGCTCCGGCCTGTTAGTTGCAGACATGTCCAGGGACAGTCCCTCGGACATGTCCTGCGAGGACGGCGAACAAGCTCCAGAAAGCCCCCGTATGGGGTGGTCAGACCCGAGGACCTTTTGCCAATTGGACGAGGCGGGTGTTTATGCCGCTGGGCACGCCCTGGGGACGTGTCGAAACCCACCACCACGTGTCCGCCTCGGACGGCGAAAAACCTCCT
>DASQXE010000067.1:0-15838 GCA_035639875.1 Gaiellaceae bacterium
AGCCCGAGCTCGCCCGCCGCTACGGCGTGATGAGCATCCCCACGATGATTCTCTTCGCAGCGGGCGAGCCCAAGTCGGCCGCCATCGGCGCGCAGCCGAAGACCATGCTCGAGCGCTCGCTCGGCCTCTCCTAGCGACTCTGGTCGGCCGGGCAAAGCCTGGCCTGACGACGCTCGCGGCAGGACGCAGCACTCGTGGGCCCTCGCCGTACACTTTCGTACTGCCTCGGGCCCGCTCGCTTGCGCCTTGGCGAGCGTCGCCCCAGAGCCGCTAGGCAGGCGGCGGCGGCGCCGACTTAGTCGCGGTCTTCGAGAAAGGTCTGAAAGTCCGAGTGCTTGCGGAGGTAGGCCTCGACTTCGGCGAGCCCCTGAGCGACGAACGATTCGAGCCAGCCCTCGCTCAGATCGTCGTCGATGAGGTGGAAACCACGCTCGGACACGGTGGCCCGATTATCGGCAGGAGATCGGCGGGCCTGCATGGGCCGAACGGCCTATTTTTCCCCTTTCGCTGACCTAACGAGGGATTTCCACCGCTCGAGCACCTGAACGGTGTTCCGGAAAGCAAATTTCTCGTCGGGCGGGAGCCCGTCGGGATCGAACCACGCCACTTCGGCGATCTCGTCGTCGAGCTCGAGCTGACCGCCGGCGACCCGGGCGGTCCAGTAGAGGTTCAGCGTGAAAATCCCGTCGTCCCCGTACCGGTCCGGGATCCCTCCGACGAACTCGCCGACGTCGATCGCAAGGCTCGTTTCCTCCTCGACCTCCCGCCGCAGCGCCGCCAGGGGCTCCTCACCCTCGTCGATGAACCCGCCGAGCAGATCCCACAAGCCGGCTCCCGGATCGACCGCGCGGCGTGCGAGTAGGACGCGGCCCTCGTCGTCCAGCAAGATCGCGCTCGCGGTCGGCGCCGGGTTCGCGTAGACGGCGAGGCCACAGCTCGGGCAGCGAACCGACCTCTTCTCCTGCTCCAGCCCGTGCCCACAACGCGGGCAGGTCCGCCAACCGGCGAGGAGCGGGCTTTCTCCCATACCATCGAGCATATGCCGAGGCACCAGTCAGCGACCGCGTTCGAGCTCGCTCGGATTGCCGAGCTGGCGGGCGTCCCCGGGGAACGCCTAGCCCGCCTCGGCGAGCAGATGGAGCGGCGCGAGCTCAAGCCAGGCGAGCGCGTCGACGCGAGCGGGCGCTTCGGGGTCGTCCTGAGCGGAATGATCCGCGGCGCGAGCGGGATGCTGAGGCCCGGAGATACGTTCGAGGGCGCGGTGACGGCTCTGACTCCGGCCACCGTCGCCACGTGCGACCGGTCGCTCTACGAGTCGTTCGTCGCTAGCGCTTGAGGCGCGACTGCGCATAGGTCTGCGGTGTGTGTCCGCGGCGCCGGATGCGGCGCGTGGAGGCGTTCCTGCCCCAGTTCGCAATCGCGTCGCCCGCCGCGTTGAAGCCGCCGATCAGGCGCAGAAACAGAGCGGCGAAGGCGTAGCAGGCGATGATGAGGATCCAGGTCCACACCACGGGCTCATCGTAGCTCCGCGAGGACGGCATCGGAGAGTCGCGGCCACGCCTCCTTCGCCCAGGTGCCGAACTCGAGATCGGTGAGGCACGCGCAGGCGGCGCCGGCCTGCGGGTCGACCCAGATGAACGCGCCCGAGCCGCCGAAGTGCCCGAAGGTGCGCTCGGAGTTCGCGGCCCCCGTCCAATGCGGCGACTTCGCATTGCGCAGCTCGAAGCCGAGCCCCCAGTCGTTCGGGTCGTAGCGGCCGAAATCGGGGAGGATGCCCGCGAGCCCCGGGAACGCGACGGCGGTCGCCTCCGCGAGAGTTTCAGGTGCGATGAGCTGGGGCGCGACCAGCTCGCGCGCAGCCGCGAGGAGATCGTCCAAAGGACCGAAGAGCTCCGAGGCCGCGGAGCCGCGGAGCTCGGTCCGTGTCATGCCGAGCGGCTCGAGGACGGCCGCGCCGAGGTAGTCGGCGAAGCTCATCTCGGCACGCTCGGCGACCAGTGCTGCGAGGACCTCGAAGCCGGTGTTGGAGTAGATGCGCCGCTGACCCGGGCGCGCGATGGGACGTTCGCCTTCGAAGGGGAGACCCGACGCGTGAGCCAGGAGGTGGCGGACCGTTGCGCCTTCCGGGCCGGCGCCCTCGTCCAGATCGACGATTCCTTCCTCCGCCGCCACCAGCGTGGCTAGAGCTGACAGGGACTTCGTGACCGAGGCCCAGCGAAACTCGCGCGTCGTCGGGCCGTGCGTCCAGGTCTCGTCGGCGCGGACGACGCCTGCGCTCGCGTGCTCGGCGGGCCAGCCCTCGATCTGGGCGAGCGCGTCCAAGGGCCGGGATACTAGCCGCGTGGAGCGGCGCCTCATCTCGACCGGTTCTCCGTATGAAGCGGCCGTCGGCTATTCGCGTGCGGTTCGGGTCGGAGACCGTGTCTTCGTGGCCGGCTGCGCCGCGATCATGCCCGACGACGCCGATCCGGCACGGGACACGTACCACCAGACGAAGCGGTGCATCGAGAGGATCGATCAGGCGCTCGAAGACGCCGGCTGCTCGCTGGCGGACGTGGTGCGCACGCGCGCCTACCTGACTCCCGCCGCTGACTTCGAGGGCTTCGGGCGGGCGCACGGCGAGGCCTTCGGAGAGATACGGCCGGCGAACACGACCGTGATCGTCGCCGCGCTCGTCGATCCACGCTGGCTCATCGAGATCGAGGCCGAAGCCGTGCTCGCGGTCTGACGCGCGCGTGTTCCTCGGGCGACGCTGGCAAAGGAGGCAAGCGAGCGAGGCCGAGACAGTACAGCTCCAGTACGGCGAGGTCTCGCGAGCGCCGCATCCTGCCGCTGCGTGTAACTCAACGCGACAGCGTTGGAGCCGGGCTCCGCCCGGTCCGAGCCGGTGCCGGCGAGGACACGCGTGAGCGGGCCCGAAGGCCCGCTCACGGAAGACCCGAAACGGCCTGGCTTACGCGGTCTGCGGCTGCCCGAGGTGCTTGGTGGCGCGGAAGGCGACGCCGCCGACGAGCACGAGGCCAATTGCGAGACCGGCGCCGATGCCCGCGTCGCTCCAGTCGAAGCCCGACGCGGAGACGACCTCGACCGGGTTGCGCGGGGACACGCGCGTGTTCTCGATGAGATCGCTCGAGCGAAGCGTGCTCCGCGGCTGCGTGCGGACGACTTCGACACCGTCGCGCGACCGCAGATAATCGTTCAGGCCTGCGCTGGGCATGCCCGACGGGCGAGCGGTCGGCTTCGTGACGACGCCGGCTTCTCCGGCCTTGTTCGGCTGGCCGTTGATGCCCTCGTCGACGCGCGCCTGCGCAGCGGCGGGCGCCACGAGCGCCGCGACCGCAAATCCGAGCGCGATCCGCTTGATGATCCAGTTCCGCCTCCGAATACGCATCTTGCTGCTCCCTTCGTCTGACCCCTCTGCCGATGCCAACCAGACGGAGCAAGGACGCACGGTCTTCCCTTTTCTTAAAGAAATCTGAGGGAGCAGGAGTAGAGTTTTGCTCCTCGTGAAGCAGATCTATCCAGCGACGATCACGGGCAAGGGCTTCGCCGAAGGCGGCAGCGTGCTCGAGCATAAGTTCGGCGACTCGCCGCCGTTCACGCTCGGCGTCGAGGAGGAGTACATGCTCCTCGACCCGGAGACCTTCGACCTCGTCCAGCACGTAGATACCGTCCTCACCGCCGTGCAGAACGGCGAGTTCACGGAGCGAATCGGCCCGGAGCTCATGCAGTCCGTGGTCGAGATCTCCACGCCGGTCTGCCGGACGGCGGGCGACATCGAATCCGAGCTGCGCCGCCTGCGCTCGTACGTGACGGAGATCGCGCGGAGCCAGGATCTGCGCGTCGGATCGGCCGGCACTCATCCCTTCAGCCTGTTCGAGCGGCAGCGCATCACCGCGCGGGATCGGTACCGGAACCTCGTAGACCAGCTCCAGTACGTGGCGCGCCGGGAGCTCATCTTCGGCCTCCACATCCACGTGGCGGTTGACGATCCCGAGAAGGCGATCAAGGTGACGAGCGCGCTCCTGCTCCACCTCGCCGAGCTGCTTGCGTTGTCAGCCAACTCCCCCTTCTGGCGCGGCGAGCCGACGGGCCTCGCGTCGAGCCGCCAGATGGTTTTCGCGGCCTTCCCGCGCTCGGGGCCGCCGCCCCGATTCCATGACTACGCCGACTACGCCGAGGTCGTCGGACAGCTCGAAAAGACGGGTTGCATCGCGGACTACACGCACATCTGGTGGGACATCCGCCTGCACCCGCGGTTCGGGACGATCGAGGTGCGCGTGATGGACGCCGTCTCGCGAGTCGAGGACACGACCGCGCTCGCCGCCTACGTGCAGGGTCTCGTCAAGTACTACTCCGACCGGTACGACGCACAAGAGGATCTCTCCTCGTTCCACCGGATCCTGACGACCGAGAACAAGTGGCTGGCCGCGCGCTACGGCCTCGAAGCACCCGTCATGGATCTGCTCACCGGGCGGCGGAACCGCGTTCCGGTCGCCCAGCTCATTCGGCGAACGCTCCGGGAGATCGAGCCGCATGCACGCGAGCTCGGCTCCGACCGCGAGCTCGAGGGGATCCGCGACATCCTGAGCCGCGGCAACGGTGCCGACCGTCAGCTGCGCGTCTTCAATGCCAACCGCGACATCGTCGAGGTCGTCAGCGAGATTGCCGACGCGACGGAGGCGGCCCTGGCACCGGTCGCATGATCGCGGTCGGCGAGCAGGCCCCGGACGCCCGCGTGTGGGTGACCCCGAACGACGCGGCGCGCCTGAGCGAGCTGGGAGAGGACGGCCCCTATCTCCTGCTCTTCTACCTCTTCGACTGGTCGAGCACCTGAACGGACGAGATGACGCTCCTGCGTGACAGGAGAGCGGAGTTCCAGGACACCGGCGTGCGGACCTTCGGGATCTCCCGTGACAGCGCCTGGTCGCACGTCGCCTGGAGCCAAGTGCTCGATCTCGGGGATTGCCCACTCCTTTCCGACTGGAACGGCGACGCCGTGCGCGGCTTCGACATCGCCCACGAATATCGCGGAATGCACGAGGTCGCGGAACGCACCGCCTTCCTCGTCGACCGAGAGGGCATCATCCGCGGAGCATGGCGCTACGAGACGGGCGAGCTGCCCGACTTCGACGAGTTGCTCGCGGCCGCCCGTTCGCTCTCCTAACCGGCCTATACACGGTCGCCGCGCTCGTCGCGACCTGGCCGGCGATCCGCTCGTTCGACTCGGCCTTCATGGCGAACGGCGGTGCGGGCGCGGACGAGCCGCCGGCCGGGGACCACCTGCAGTCGGTGTATCGCTTCTGGCTCGTCGGGCATCAGCTCGAGCACGGACATGCTCCCTGGAAGGATCCGTACAGCTTTCAGCCGCTCGTCGAGCCTCAGACGGTGTTCGGCGGCTGGCCGTTCGGCCTCGGATTTTGGCCGCTGGACGCGCTCTTCGGGCCGGTCGTCGCGTGGAACCTGCTCCTGCTCGCGACGGTCGTCGCCGCGGGGCTTCTCACGTACGCGTGGCTTCGCGCGCTCGCTCTTGGCCCCTGGCCCGCGGCAGTGGGCGGCCTCGCCTTCGCACTTGCTCCCTACCGGCTCGAGCAGAGCGCCGGCCACCTGCTCGGCTGGGCGGCGCTCTTCATTCCGCTTGCGCTGCTGGCAATCGAGCGGTCGCGCGTTGCCGGCAGCCGGCGCGGGGCCAATCTCTGGGGTGCGCTCGCGGCCGCCGCAGTCGTTTCGATCGTGCTCGCAGGGCAGCTCCATCTCGCGCTCGGAGTGACTCCGTTCGTCCTTGCCTACGCGGCCGTGCGGTTCGCGCCGGTCTCATTCGGCTGGACGGCCGTGGGGGCGCTGGCCTCCGCGGGAATCGGGCTGGCCATCCGCTACACGCTCATCGCGCACTCGCGCGAAGAGCAAGGACGCTCGCTCGCCGAGCTGCGGCGTTACTCGGCCGAGTGGATCGACTTCATCAACCGGTGGCACACGCCCGCAACCGAAGAGTTCGTCTACCTCGGCTGGCTCGTGCCCGCGCTCGCACTCGTCGGCCTCGTCCTCCTAGCATGCCGCGACCGCCGACTTGCCGCGCTTCTCGGTCTTGCGGCTGTGCTCCCGGTTCTGCTCGCCCTCGGGACGAACCTGCCCGGCTACTCGTTCGTCTGGCGCAACTTCTCGGCGCTCCACTTCACCCGAGTTCCGGGACGCCTGCTCCCGATCGCGGTCCTCGCGCTAGCGGCCCTGGCGGCATTCGCAGTCGCGGAGGCACCGCGACACCGAGTCCCACTGGCGGGCGCGGCGCTCGTTCTGGTCGCCCTCGATCTGATCGTCCAACCACTTTCCGCGGCGACAGCAGATCCGGGCAACAAGGCGTACAGCACGCTCGCGGATTCGTCACCCGGCCGTGTCCTCGAGCTCCCGCTCTTCGAGCCGGGAGTCCACTACGGCAGCGTGTACGACTACTACCAGCTGGAGGCGCCGCGCGAGCAGCCGGGCGGGTACGACACGATTGCCCCGGTCAAGGCGTTCGAGTTCTATTTCGGCTACGACCGGCTCTCGTGCGGCGTGTGGCTACCGGGGGATGCCGCGAAGCTGCGCTCGCTCGGGATCACGGGCATCCTTCTACACCGCGGGCTGTACCAGCAGTCCGGCCGGCACGGCGCCGACTTCGCGACACTCGGTCTGGCTGACGCAGGTTGGGGCCCTTCTGTGAATGACGGCGGCGTCCAGCTCTGGCAGCATGGCGCGTTCTTTCATCCGCCCGCGAGCTTGGCGCGTGGCCGCCCCATCCTTTGCAGCGGGTGGAAGAACCGAATGATGATCGGAACACAAGCCACCATCTGGATCTACGGGAGCGGAACGCTTCGGCTCCGCTTCTCGGGCGGAATCCCGACGCGCCTGTACATCGACGAGCGGCCGGCACGAGGAAATGCGTTGCGCAAGCGGGAGTGGCACTCGGTGCTGATCGTGGCGCCGAAGGCCGGCCTACGCCTCGAGACGCTCAGGTTGGAGCCGTAACCCGCAGTCCGGTCTCGATCACGTGGGCCCCTACGGGCGCGGCTTTGCCCTTGAGGTCCAGGTCGACGTGTTCGGCGTCCGGGAAGCGGTCGCTGACGACCTCGTAGACGCGCTCGGAGACGAGAAGCTGCCCCGGCTCCGCGCGGGCCTGGAGACGCGCAGCCGTGTTGACAACGTCTCCAAGCGCGGTGAAGTCCTTCACGTCCTCCTCGCCCACATTGCCGACGAACGCCCTCCCGAAGTCGGCGCCGGCCCCGACCGGGAGCTGTGGGCCGACGGCTTCCAGCAGGTCTACCCCCGCGGCGACCATCTTCTCGATCGCGTTCTCGCCGGCGAAGAGCGGGATGAAGAGCGCCATGACCTCGTCACCGACCAACTTGTCGATGACGGCGTCTTGACGCAGAAGTACGTCGCGCGCAGTTCGGTAGAACGGCTTGAGGAGCTCTGCCGTCTGCTCCGGCGACGAACTCTCGACCAGGGAGGTGTAGCCGCGCACGTCCGCAAAGAGCACGCCGATCTCGACCTCGCTGCCGCCGACCGGCGCCCTCTCGAAGCAGGAATTGCACATGTTCGGGTTTTTGCGAGAGGGGGCGAATCCGGCGAGTCTGAAGAGCCGCCCGATTCCGGCGAACGGGACGTTGCAGAGCTTGCACCGGGGCGCCCGCGGGATCGCCCGCGTCATCTTGCGGAAGCGATACAGCTTCGACCGCTCCATCAGCTCCGCGAGCGACATCGCCGGGCCGTCGGTCACGGCGGGACGATACGCCCGCACAGCCCGTGGCGTAAACTCGCTGCGATGACGGCAACGCTGCGGGAAGCGCCTGCCACACCCGTCGCACCCGAGAGTCCGCTCGACGACGTCCTCCGACAGGTCAACCGCATCCGCACGGCCCGGGGGGCCGACCCGCTGTACGAGCTGCCGACGGCGTGCACGGCCTGGGAAGGCGGCGGGTGCGTTCTCGAGCGGGCGTTCGAGGACATCGGCGTCGTAATCGTCGACTACCACGGCGCATACGGGCGCGGCATCGAGTTCGAGCACGGGCTCGACGACTTCGTCCGCGACTTCGACGCCGGCCGCTTTCCGAGCCTGCTCGCCGCGCGCTGACGGATCGTCTCAGGCTGCGTCGCGCAGGACGTCGCCCACGCGCACGCGGCCTGGCCGCTCGACTCGCGCGTACGCGCCGAAGTCGATGGCCTCCCCGTCACGAACGCCGCGATAGCCGCGGATGAGCGCAAGCGTGTCCAGGTCGCGCGTGCCTGTGTCGGGATCCCTGGTCGTGACCGCGCATCGCGGCACGGGGCCGCCGAGCTCGACGACGGCGTCGCCGATGCGGAACCGGCGCCCCGCCCACGCGTCCTCCTCGTGGGGCTCGCACCCGCTCAGCTCGAACAGCATCCGGAAACGGCGCGAATCGATCGGGCGATCGGCCTCCACCGCCAAGCGAGCGACCGAAGCATCAGAAAGAAACGTCACCGGCTCGGTCATTCCGATGCCCGGACGCCGTGGCCGCGCGAGCAGCACTGGATGGCCGGCCAGGGCCGACAGTCGCTCGGTCCACGCTCCGGCGACGATCTGGGCCCAAACCTCCCGTCCATGGAAGTCGAGGACAAAGGGCTCCCCGCTCCCGAGTGCGCTTCCCTCCACCTCGCCTCCATCCGGGAATCGCATCCACAAACGCTCCTCGTCTGCCAGCCAGCGGGCGGAAATCTGCACAGGCCACGGCGTCAGTGAGCTCCGGAGACGTTTCCGGTCGCCGTCGAGGAGCCAGAAGCGGCGGTTGCCGACCGCGCCGTCTCGGTCCAGCATGATGCTCTCCGGGTGGTCGAGGCGGAAGCCCTTGACCGGGGTGACGGAGATCCGCGAGATCACGGCCAGCGACCGACGGTCCACGACGCGCCTACATCCCCATCGCGCGGGTACTGACGGGCATCGGGTGGACGCGGTGGGAGGCAACCACGGCTCTCCACTGAGTCATAGCCGAACGGTTCTCCGGACGGTCACCTCCGGGCAACGGATTCGAACCCGCACCTCGGGCGGAGCTTGAAACCAGCCCATTGCTGCGCGAAGGTACCGGTGTTCGACCATGGCTCAGCGCGAAAGGCCTTTCTGGAGGCCCAAAACGTGACTTCAGTCGGTCAGTCGCGCTGCCCGTCATGTGGAGCCGAGACCAAGCCCGGTTCCCGGTTCTGTCCCACTTGTGGACGCGTTCTGGCCGAGGCATGCCCCTCGTGCGGCGCCGAGACGACCGTCGGTGAACGATTCTGCGCCGCATGCGGTCATCGTCTCGATCGGCCGTCCGCGAGGGAGGAGGAGCGAAAGCTCGTCACGGTTCTCTTCGCGGACCTTACGGGCTCGACGGCTCTCGGCGAGCAGCTCGATCCCGAGCGGCTGCGCACGCTCCTCTCCGAGTACTTCGGCGCCATGGCGTCGGTGATCGAGTCGCAAGGAGGGGTCGTCGAGAAGTTCATCGGTGATGCGGTGATGGCGGTGTTCGGCATCCCCGCGGCGCACGAGGACGATGCCGAGCGCGCCCTGCGGGCCGCTCTCGCAATGCAGGCGCGTCTCGAAGAGCTCAACGCCGAGATCGCCGCGCGGCACGGCGTCGAGCTTGCAATGCGAATTGGCGTGAACTCGGGTGAGGTCATCGCAGGAACCGAAACCGACCAGTTCATGGTCACTGGAGACGTCGTCAACGTGGCCGCTCGGCTCCAGCAGACGGCGGAGCCGGGTGACGTGGCGGCTGGCGAGCGCACGTACCTGGCGACGCGGGGAGCGTTCTCGACGGAGCCGCTCGAGCACCGAGAGCTCAAGGGGAAGTCTCTTCCAGTTCGAGCATGGCGCGTGCTCGGGACGGCCGAGGCCGCGCGACCGCGCGGAGTCCCCGGGATCTCAAGTCGGCTCGTCGGAAGAGAACGCGAGCTCGCGCTACTCGAGACGCTCTACCGGGGAAGCGCCGACGAAGCCCGGCCTGCGCTCGTCACGATTCTCGGCCAGGCTGGCATCGGCAAGTCGCGTCTTACAGAGGAGTTCATCGCAGAGGTCCATTCCGGACCGGAGGCGCCGGCGGTCTACCGAGGGCGATGCCTCCCCTACGGCGAGGGGATCACCTACTGGGCGCTGCGCGAGATCCTCTGGGCGGCTGCAGGGATCCTGCTCGACGATGCAGCCGAGGTCGCGGCCGAGAAGCTGACGGATTTCGTCCGCGGCGTGTTCGACGATCGGAGCCTCGACTCGACCGAGGTCGACCGCGTGCACTTCGCCCTCGCCACGACTGCAGGCATCGGCCTGCCGGAGAACCCGCTCGAAGGCATGTCGCCGGAATCGATCGGCGAGGAGCTCGGCCTCGCATGGCCGCGGTTCCTGAGCGCGCTCGCCGGTCGCCGCCCGACGCTTGTGGTGATCGACGATCTCCACCGGGGCGAGCCACCACTGCTCGACATGGTCGAGCACCTCGTCTCGCGCTCCACCGGTCCCGTCTTCATCATTGCAACTGGACGGCCCGAGCTCGCACAGATGCGAACCGGCTGGAGCGCGCGATCGGGGATGTCGCAGATCAGCCTCGACCCTCTCTCCGCCGCGGAAAGCGAGACGCTCCTCCACGAACTGCTTCCAAGCGTCGGCCCAAGCCTCCGCCAAAGGATTCTCGCTGCCGCCGAAGGCAACCCGCTGTTCGCCGAGGAGATCGTCGCGCACCTCATCGACGAGGGCGT
This sequence comes from Gaiellaceae bacterium, assembly GCA_035639875.1. Classification (GTDB taxonomy): domain Bacteria; phylum Actinomycetota; class Thermoleophilia; order Gaiellales; family Gaiellaceae; genus JAIBJP01. The sequence goes on from DASQXE010000067.1 coordinate 10,714, forward strand.
GCTTGCCTGGCGGCCCGACGGGATCGCGGAGGCGGCGCCCGACGCGAACGTGACGATCCCGGACACGGTCCGGGCGCTGCTCACAGCTCGCGTCGATGCGCTTGCGGTCGAGGAGAAGCGGACGCTCCAGGATGCGGCCGTCGTCGGCCGGATTTTTTGGACGACGACGCTCGAGTTGATGCGCGACGAGGACGTTCGGCCGGCGCTGCGCGCCCTTGAGGCAAAGGGCTTGGTTCAGACAAGACCTCGTTCCGCGCTGCCGGGGCAGACCGAGCTTGCGTTCCGCCACGGCCTTATCAGGGAGGTCGCCTACGAGTCGATCCCCAAGGGAAGGCGCGCGACTGCGCACGCGGAGGTCGCCGGCTGGATCGAGGAGATCGGCGGCGATCGGCGCGAGGAGTACGTCGAGCTGATCGCCCACCACTACGAGTCAGCAGCGCTTCCGGAGAACGCCGAGCTTGCCTGGCCGACGGATACTGCTCGTCGCGACGACGTGCGGGCAAGGGCCACGGATGCGCTTCTCGCCGCAGGACGTGCAGCGACGACGAAATTCGCGATCGACCAAGCGCTCGGCTTCGGTAACCGCGCTCTGAGCCTCGCCCGCACCGACGCCGAGCGCCTAGCCGCCCTGGAGCTGAAGGCGCAGGCAGCCCATGCCGGTGTGCGCGCGGACGAAGCGTGGTCGTACTACTGCGGGGCCCTCGAACTCGCGGAGCGCCTCGGTGACGTGGGCGTGACCCAGCGGCTGCGCGCGAGGGCGACGCTCCTGTGGGCGCGCTATGCCGGTGCCCTCGCGAGCGACGACTGGAAGACGAAGGCGGCCGAAATGGTGCGAGGGGGCCTGGAACATGCCGACAATGCGCAGGCCACCTTCGAGCTGGGCGCGCTGCTCACCGGGCGCGCAGGCTTCCGGTTCTGGAAAGTCGCGCCACACTCGAAGGAGGACGCGCGGCGTGATGCCGAGCGGGCAGTCGCGATCGCCCAAGAGATCGGCTCGCAGACGCTTCTCTCCTACGCGCTCGACATGCTCGTGATGGAGACGGCGGAGGGCTTCTGCGAGTCCGCCGAGCTCGCGCAGCGCACGCTCGCGGTTGGACGAACGATGGAGGACCGCGGGGAGGCGCATGAGATGTTCGTCACCGCGTCGCTCGCGTTTTCGGGTGCCGGTCGCTTCGAGGAGGCGGCTGGCGCCGGCGCCGAGGCCGCCGCGCTCGCTGCCCGACTCGGTCCCCATCGCAGCCTCCACGCGGGATCGGCCCAGACGACCGCCCTGGTACCGCTCGGGCGGTTTGCCGAGCTGGCGGAGGCGACAGCGACCGCGCCGGACCTCGTCGCGGAGGAGGGCATGCACACCTGCTTCCACGGCCTGACCGCACTCGCCGGGCAGGCACTGGCGGCGTTTGAGCTGAACGAGGCAGAGGCGTCCAAGCGGGCTCTCGACACTTACGATGCGACGGCGGTCTCCGGCCCTGGACTCTTCGCCTATCACTTGGTCGAAATCCTCCGTCCTCTGATCGGCCTGGAGGACGCGCGACGCAGGGCCGAGCAGCTCGAAAAAGCCGAGGGCGCGCAGGGCGAGGTCTATCGGCTACGCCTCGAGCTCCAGCTCAGTGCGCTCGAGCGGGCCTGGGAGCAGCTTCACCGCTTCGCCGAGAACGCACGTGCACTGGCGGTGTCCGCGTGCGCGCCGCACCTCGCGTGGATGGCTGACTGGGGGCTTTCCGTCGAGCTTGCCGATCGCGGCCAGATCCGCAAGTCGATCGCAAATGCGAAGACTGCGGCCTCGGCACTGGAGGCCTACGGGGAGCGCTACCTGGCTGCACGACTGCTCGTCGATCTTCTTCCCTTCCTCGACGTAGGCGCCGCGAGTGAGCTCGCAGAAGAGGCGATCCAGCGGCTCGAGGCGATGGGCGCTGCGGGCAGCGCCGCGGAGGCGAGGCAGTGGCTTTCGAGTCGTTGAAAACCCGTCAGGCGGAGGTGTGGGGATCCGCGCCCTGGGAGCGCGTCGCAGAGACGCTGGCGCCGCTACACGATCACTTAGTCGCGGAACTTTCTCCGCGGGCCGGCGAGCGCTGGCTCGACGCCGCCACCGGGACGGGGGCTGTCGCTATCCGAGCTGCGCGGGCAGGAGCGGAGCTGACCGGGCTCGACCTTGCGCCGCGGCTTGTGGAAACTGCCAAGCGCCTGGCGGCCGACGAAGGCCTCGACATTCGCTTCGACGTGGGCGACTGCGAGGACCTCCCCTACGACGACGCGAGCTTCGACGTCGTCGCCTCAGCCGTGGGGGTCATCTTCGCTCCCGACCACGTTGCCGTCGCTCGTGAGCTAGCGCGAGTCTGCCGGCCCGGAGGGAGACTGGGCCTCGTGTCGTGGCAACCCAATCCCGCGTGGTCGGCCGTGCTCGAGCCGTTCCGTCTTCGACCCGAGCCGGGGGCGGGAGATCCCGATGACTGGGGCCGGAAGGAGCATGTGCGCGACCTCCTCGGCTACGAGTTCGAGCTCAGATTCGTGGAGGGAAATCACGCGCTTCAAGGCGAGTCGGCCGAGGCGATCTGGGAGCTCTTGACCACCGCGCACGGTGCTTTCAAAGCCCTGCTGGAGTCCCTCGATGCGCCTCGCCGTGGGCAGCTGCACCGCGCGTTCGTCGGATACCTCGAGCAGTACCGCGCGGACGGCGGTATCAGCGCGCCGGACGACTATCTCCTCATCCTCGGTGTACGGCGGGGCAGAGCTGTGACAGCAAAGGGACGACACCAGGACGCGCTTCGAGGACCGGAGCGACCGCAAGAAGGCCATGGTTAAGCCAAAAGCGGCTTGTCTAGAGGCCCCATCTACATCCCCATCGCGTGATAGCCGGAGTCGACGTAGAGCGTCGTCCCGGTCACGTTCTGTGCCTCGTCCGAGAGCAGGAACGCGGCCGCCGCGCCGACGTCGTCGGCCGAGATCGGGCGGTGCAGCGGCGCTCGCTCCTCGACGATGGCCTCCATGGTCGGAAAGCCGGCGATCGAGCGTGCGGCGAGCGTTCGCACCGGCCCCGCCGAGACAGCGTTCAAGCGGATGTTCTTCTGCCCGAGATCCCAGGCGAGATAGCGCAGCGATGCGTCGAGGGCAGCCTTCGCCACCCCCATGACGTTGTAGTGCGGAACGGCCCGCTCGCCCCCGAGGTAGGTCATCGTCAGGATGGAGCCGCCTCCGGCGGCCTCCATCAGCGGCTCGGCGGCCCGCGCAGCCGCGACCAGCGAATAGGCGGATACGTCGAGCGCGAGCCAGAAACGGTCACGGGGCGTGTCCGTGAACCGCCCCTCCAGGTCGCGCGCATCCGCGAACGCGACCGAGTGCACGAGCAGATCGAGCTGGCCACCGAACGTCTCGGCGACCTCCGTGAACACGCGTTCGAGATCGTCGTCGGCGCGCACGTCGCACTCCGTCACCAGCGGGCTCGAGACCGACTGTGCGAGCTCGCGGACGGTTTCCTCGATTCGGTCGCCTTGATAGGTGAACGCGAGCTCGGCGCCACCCCCCGCGAGCTTCTGCGCGATCGCCCAGGCGATCGAGCGGCGGTTGGCGACGCCCAGCACGAGGCCGCGCTTGCCCGTGAAATCAGGCACGGGCGGGAGCCTAGTCGAGCGCCCGCGCCAACCGCAGGGCTGCAAAGCCGAGCGCCGCGCCTGCGACCGCGTCGAGCACGTAGTGGTTCGCGGTCACGAAGATGACCGCCGCGACGAGCGGGGGATACGCGGGCGCCGCGTTCCGCGCGAGCGCCGAGCGGCTCGTCTGCGCGATCCCCGCCGCCGTGATGACCGCGTAGACGACATGGATGCTGGGCATCGCCGCAATCGGGTCGTAGAGCTTGGCGATGACGCCCGTGTCGAGGTCGACACCGCTCACGTCCGCGATCGTGTCCACGAGATGATCGAGGGTGCGCGGCGGGGCCACCGGAAAGAAGAGAAAGACCGGCTGCGCGCCGAGCGTGGCCAGCAGGGCGGCGCGGCGCAACCGATGGAACTCGGGATCGCGGCGGCGAAAGAGCCGGACGAGCCAGCCCACCGTCAAGCCGACGTTCAGCGTCACGTACGCAACGTTGAGGCCGCCGACCAGCCGCCGCCGTGACAGCAGCCACGCCTGGAGCTCCGGCTCGACGTGGACTCCCAGGCGCCGCTCGAGGGCGACGATCCGCTCAGCGTTGCGGGCGGCAAGCCGGCGGCCCTCGTCATTCACGACGAGGCGACGGACGAGCAGGTAGGCGGCGTAGACTCCTAGGCCGATCGCCACCTCGCGGCGGCGCGAAAAGGGTCTTGCCCGCGCTCGCGCTCCCATAGCAAGGCGACATACTTATCCACCCATGCGCACCCCGTGGCGCCGTTACCTCTTTCGCGTCGCCGTCGGCTCCGGCGCCACGGGCGCCTTCCTGTGGCTGTTCCTGCGCGAGGTCGACCTCCACGAAGCGTGGCGGGAGATTACGGCACTGCCGGGCTGGACGATGCTTGCCGCGCTCGGACTCATCATCGTGAACGTCGGCTTCATGACGCTGCGGTGGAAGTACCTGCTCTCGGGCGCCGGGTACACGATCCGCAAGCGCAAGCTCTTTTCGACCGTCTCGGTCGGGCGGGCCGCGAACAACATCCTCCCGGCACGCGGCGGCGATCTCCTCCGCATCGAGTCCATGCGGGAGCAGCACGTGCCCGCCTTCGTCGCCGCCGGGACGCTCTTCGCGGAGCGGCTGCTCGACGGCGTCGTCCTCTCGGTCTGGATCCTGCTCGGCGCGCTCATGATCGGAGAGGGCGGCGCCGTCCTCCTCACGGGGATCGCGCTTTCGGCGGGCACGGCCGTCGGGGTCTTCCTCGTCGCGCTCGCCGCGCGGGACAGCGAGCGCACGGAGACCTTCATCTGGAGGGCGACGCAATGGCTGCCGCCGCGCTGGCACACGCGCGCCGCGCGCGCCGCCGCGCATTTCGTCGAGGGGCTCGGGGCCTTTCGCGGCCGCAAGCGCGTCTTCCTCGTCTTCGCCACGTCCGTCGCGATGTGGCTCGCCGACGTGGCGATGTACTACGTCGTCGGCCAGGCCTTCGACGTGGACATCGGAGTGGGCGGCTTCTTCCTCCTGGAGGGCGTCGGGAACCTGGCG
>DASQXE010000068.1:0-2570 GCA_035639875.1 Gaiellaceae bacterium
GCTCGCCGAGGTCGATCTCGCAGCCGCGAACCAGGTCTATTCCGAGGTGCGAGCGCTGAAGGTCGAGCTCAGCTTCGCCCTCGGTGGGATCAAGAACCACGAGGTCTACTTCGAGCACCTCGGCGGCGGGGGCGGTGACCCGGGTGGGGCAATCGGCAAGCTGATCACGCGTGACTTCGGCTCCGCGGCCACGTGGCGCGCAGACCTGAAGGCGACCGGGATGGCCGGGCGCGGCTGGGCCTGGACGGCCTACGACTGGGACGAGGGGCGGCTCTTCAACTACGCGGGCGACGCGCAGAACACGTACCCGATCTGGAACGCGACGCCGCTGGTGGCGCTCGACGTCTACGAGCACGCGTACTTCATCGACTACCAGACCGACCGGGCCTCGTACATCGACGCGTTCTTCGACAACCTCGACTGGGACGTCGTGAACGACTGGGTCGCGGGGTACCGGATCTCGAGCTGAACTACTTTCTCTTCGTCCTGGCGGGGTACCTGGCCGGGAGCATTCCCACCGGCTACTGGCTGGTGCGCGCGCTGCGCGGCGAGGACATCCGCAAGGTCGGGAGCGGGAACATCGGGGCCACCAACGTCTGGCGGACCTACGGAGCGCGGCTCGGCGCTCCCGTCATGGCGCTCGACGTGGCGAAGGGGTTCGTCCCGGCCTTCCTGGCGACGATCTACGTCGGGCATCTCGCCGGCGTCCTTGCGGGCGGCGCCGCGATGCTCGGGCACTGGCGGCCGCTCTTCACGGGCTTCAAGCGCGGCGGGAAGGTGGTGGCGACCTGCGGCGGCGCGTTCCTCGGTGTCGCGCCGCTGGTCGGCGGGATCGGCGCGGCCGTCTGGATCCTCGTCTTCGCGGTCTTCCGCTACGCCTCGGTGGCCTCGATTGCCGCAGCCCTGTCGCTGCCGGTGGCGGCGGTTGCGCTGGGCGAGCCCTGGCCGGTCGACGTCTTCGCCGGAATCGCCGCGCTGGCGGTGCTCGTGCTTCATCGCGCCAACATCGCACGGCTCAGGGCGGGGACGGAGACGCGCTTTCGCTTCCGCCGAGGCGCTGTTACCTCGTGAGAAGCCTCTTCACCTGGTAGGCGACGACGGGCCGCGTGAAGCCCTTCAGCTCCAGCTCGCCGACGGGCTCGGCCTCGATCTCCTCCTCGACGGCCGCGTACACGCGCTGGCTGACGAGCGTTTGGCCTGCCTCGGCTCTCGTGCTCAGCCGCGAGGCGAGGTTGGTGACCGATCCGAGCGCCCCGTAGTCGTACCTCCCGTCGAAGCCGATCCTGCCAAGGGTCGCGTATCCGGCTGCGATCCCGATTCCGAGCCCGAGCTCCGTGCCCCGCTTGCGCCAGCCCGCCGCGAGCTCGGCCAGGCGCTCCTGGGCGGCCAGCGCGAGGCGGATCGCCTGCAGCTCGTGCTCCTCGACCGGCAGAGGATCGTTGAAGAAGACCATCAGCCCGTCTCCCGCGAAGTGCTCGAGCGTGCCGCCGAAGGCCGGGATCAGCTCCCCGATCGCGGTGTGGTAGTCGCGCAGCACATCCAGGAGCTCTTCCGGCTCGGCCGTCTCCGCGAAGGCGGTGAAGCCCCGCAGGTCGCAGAAGAGCACCGAGATGTAGGCGCGGTGTCCGCTGAGGAGCCTCTTGCCGTCCTCCGAGGTGATGAGCTCGGCGATCTGCGGCGAAAGGAATCGTGAGAGCTCGCTGCGCTGGCGTTCGACCGCTTCGAGCAGCCGCGCATTGGCGATTGCGATCGCCGCCTGCTCGGCGAAGAGCTGCACGAGCTCGATGTGCTCCTCTGCGAACGGACCGGGGTCGGCCCGGACGATCCCGATCACGCCGATCAGCTCATCCTCGAACTGGATCGGAACGCTCAGCGCCGCGCGGTACGGGCGCGGACCGGCATACGCGTAGTCCGGATCCTCGAGCACGTCGGGAATGTGGACGACGCCGCGCGCCAGCGCGGTTCGCCCGGCCATGGTCGTTCCGTCGATCGCGTGCGGGTGCAGGCGGTCGTACTCGAAGGTCTCCTCGAAGCCACGATTTGCGAAGGCGTGGAGCCGGCCGTCCTCGACGAGCCAGAGGCGGCCGTTCTCGACTCCACTCAGGAGCGTGACGGCTTCGACGACCTCGTCCAAGACCGCCTGCAGGCCTTCTGCGCGAGCCACAGCGCCGAGTACGCGCGCGATGGCGCGCTGCTGTCGCCGCGCCGACTCGAGCCGGCGCTCGAGGTCGGCTACGTCAGCCATTCGCGGAGCTCGGTGTGGCGCTCCGCCGGGTCGCCACCGTCGAGCTCGCCGCGGAGCTCCGCGGCCGTGCCGTAGCGCTCGGCGATCACGTCGTGCGAGTGGATCGTCTCCAGGTTGACCTGCCGCGACAGGAGGAAGTCCGCGTCGTCCAGCTCTGGGTACGCGGCCAGGGTGTCGCGCAGGCCGATCCGCACCGAGTCCTCGACGAACCGCGGCTGCAAGTGCGCGTGCTCGACGACGAACAGCTCGTCGGGCCGCTTGAGGAGCTCGTAGACCGGCGAGCTCATCGAGCCCTCGACGATCCGCACGAGCTGCTCCGCGTTCA
>DASQXE010000069.1:0-4401 GCA_035639875.1 Gaiellaceae bacterium
CGCCGACGTCGTGTCTGTCTGGCCGGAGGCGCACGAGTTCGGATTCCCGGACGAGGAGGCGGCGTTCGCGCTCCAGTACGGACACGGGGTCGGGCTCTCGATCTGGGAGAAGCCGATCTTCTCCCGCCTCGTCTCCTTCGACTATCCGGAGACGATCGAGGAGGGAATGGTGTTCGCGCTCGAGACCTTCTGGCCGGCGACCGACGGCTGGTCGGCCGCGCGGATCGAGGAGCAGCTCGTCGTGACCAAGGACGGCGCCGAGGTGATCACCCGCTTCCCGGCCGAGGAGCTGCTCGTTGCGGGTGGGGGGCATCCGACAGTCGGCGGGCGGCTTCCCGGTGTCCGCGAGACGCAGTCGAACCTCAACAGCCCCGCCACGACGGACGCGGTGGTCGCCTCGGCGCGCCTGGAAGGGGCAGCGACAGACTGATGGCCACTGAGGTGATCATGCCCGCGCTCGGGCTCGCCCAGGAGACGGGGAAAGTCCTTCGCTGGTTGAAGGCCGACGGGGACACCGTTTCGAAAGGGGAGCCGCTCCTCGAGGTCGAGACGGACAAGGTGACCGTCGAGGTGGAGGCCCCCGCGGACGGAGTCCTCGGCGGCCTGCGGGCGGCCGAGGGCGAGGACGTGCCCGTCGGCGAGGCGGTTGCGTTCGTACTCGCGCCGGGGGAATCCGCGCCCGAGCCGGCCACGGTGAGCGCGGAGCCGCAGGCGAGCCCCGCCGCGGTGGCGACCGCCTCCCCGACCGAGTCTCCGGCCGAATCCCGACCTCGGCGGCCGCTCGCGTCGCCGAAGGCGCGGCGGCTCGCGCAAGAGCGCGGCGTCGACCTCGACTCGGTGACCGGTTCGGGACCGCACGGGTCCGTCCTGGCCGCCGATCTGGAGCAAGCCGGGGGCGATGGCGTGGGAGCGCTCGACACCGGTCCGGTCTGGCAGCGGATGGCCGAGCGCGTCGCCAAGAGCTGGCAATCCGTGCCGCACTTCTTCCTCGTCCGCGAGGTGGATGCCGACAGGCTCGAGGGCTGGCGCGAGACGGCGCGCCGCCGTGCGGGCTGCGAAAAGCTGACGCACAGCGACCTCCTCGTGCGGATTTGCGCGGCCGCGCTGCTGGAGCACCCGCGCGTGAACGCGACGTGGCGGGACGGCACGGTCACCGCGCGTGACGAGATCAACATCGGACTCGCCGTCGCAACCGACGCCGGTCTCGTCGTCCCGGTGATCCAGGGAGCGGACGGTCTCGACCTGCCGGCGATCGTGGCGCGGCGGCGCGAGCTCGTCGAGGCAGCCCGCACCGGCCGCCTGGCGCCCGCCGACGTCCAAGGTGGCACGTTCACCGTCTCCAACCTCGGGATGTACGGCGTAGACGCCTTCCTCGCGGTCGTGAACGCGCCGCAGGCGGCCATCCTTGCCGTCGGACGCATCGCGGACCGGGTCGTGGCCGTCGACGGCGCGCCCGCCGTTCGCCCCGCGATGACCCTCTCGCTCTCCTTCGATCACCGGGTTGTCGACGGCGCGCGCGGGGCCCAGTTCCTCGACACCCTGGCCGCGCTCGTCGAAGAGCCTGCTGGGTTGGTGCAGTAGTGAGCGTGACCCAGCGCAACGGGGAGGGAGAGAGGCGCTGAGAGAAACCAGACGGTTGTGTAATCAGCAACGACGAGGTAGGGAGGTCTTTCGCATGGTTTCCAGGGTTGGTCGGATGGTCGCCCTCCTAGTAGCGGCGCTGCTCGCAGTCGCCGCAGCCGGCTGCGGCGGAGGCGGGGGCGGCGGGACAAGCGGCACGGGTACGGCGGGCGGCAAGCCGATCAAGATCGGCGCGTCGCTGCCGCTGACCGGCGATTTCTCCGAGCCGGGTGTCGCCGCCCAGCAGGGCTACGAGATCTGGCGCGAGCTCGTGAACAAGAAGGGTGGGCTCCTGGGCCGCCCGGTCCAGATCGTTGTCAAGGACGACGGGTCGGACCAGAACACGGTCGTCACGGACTACAACGCGCTCATCCAGCAGAACAAGGTCGACCTGCTGCTCGGCACGTTCTCGTCGCTCCTGAACCTGCCGGCGTCGGCGGTGGCCGAGCGAAACCGGATGCTCTATGTCGAGCCCGCGGGCGGCTCGCCGGAGATGTTCAGCCGCGGGTTCAAGCACCTCTTCTTCGCCCAGCAGGCGACGGCACCGCACCAGGCGGATCTCTTCGTCCAGTGGGCCAGCGGGCTACCAGCCGACCAGAAGCCCAAGACGGCCGCCTACGTCCCCGCCGACGATCCGTTTGGCGGCCCCGTCGCGGAGGGCATCCAGAAGGGGCTCGAAGCGGCGGGCGTGCAGACGGTCTACAGCGAGGTCTATCCGCCTGAGACGAAGAACTTCGACGCCATCGCATCGGCGATTGCGGCGAAGAAGCCCGATCTCATCGCCCAGGGCTCGGCCGGCCTCGAGGACGGGGTCAACCTCGACCGCTCGCTGATCAAGGTCGGCTACAGCCCGAAGCAGTTCTTCCAAGCGTCGAGCCCCTCCTTCGCCGATCAGTTCTCGAATGCGATTGGCCTCCAGAACACGGAGGGGATCTTCTACGCCGTCAGCTACCACGTCGACGCGCCGACGCCAGGGAACAAGGAGTTCCTGGACGCGTACCGGGCCAAGTACAAAACGGACCCGCCTGAGGACGCGGCGGACGCCTACGCCGCAGCGGAGGTTCTCGAGGCCGCCGTCAAGGGAGTCGGCTCGATCGACGATCAGGACGCGCTTGCGGACTGGCTGCATGGAAACCAGGTGGACACGATCCTCGGCACGCTCAGCTGGGACGAAACGGGGGCTCCACAGCAGGCCTTCCTCCTTGCGCAGTGGCAGAAGGGCAACGAGGAGATCGTGTTGCCGAAGGAGTCGTCGACGTCCGACACGATCGTCAACCCGAAGCCGGCTTGGTCGAAGTAACGACGACGAGAGGGAGGGGCGGGGAAGGAGTTCCTCGCTCCTCCTCTCCGGAGGACCGCGCGTGACGCAGCTCGTCCAGGCGATCGTCCTCGGCCTCTTGATCGGGGGCGTGTATGCCCTCATGGCCTCCGGTCTGACGCTGATCTTCGGCGTTATGGACGTGATCAACGTTGCACAGGGCGCGCTCCTCATCTTCGCCGCCTTCCTCACGTGGTGGTTCTGGAAGGAAGCCGGCATCGACCCGCTTCTGGGCGTTCTCATCACGACGCCGATCATGTTCGTGGTCGGCTGGCTGCTGTATCGCGGGGCGATCCAGTGGATCTCGGGCCGGCCCGCGTCCACATCCGTCCTGCTCACGTTCGCGCTCGCACTCGTGATCGAGGGCGTCATGGGCATTGTCTGGTCGACGACGTCCCATGCGACGACGCCCGGCTACTTCGCCTCCTCGTACCGACTCGGCGACTTCTACTTTCCCAAGGCGCAGGTGTACGGCTGTTTCATCGCGCTCGGCGTTCTCGTCGCGCTCTACGCGCTTCTGCGCTACACCTGGCTCGGTCGGGCGATCCGCGCGGTCTCCGAGAACGTCTCCTCGGCGCGTCTCGTCGGTGTGAACCCGCGCAAGGTTTCCGCGCTCACGTTCTCGATCGGCGTCGCGACGACGGGAGCTGGCGGCGCGATTGTCAGCGTCCTCTACCCGTTCATCCCCGGGTCGCACTACGTCTGGATCTCGCGGCTCCTCGGAATCATCGTCCTCGGTGGCATGGGCAGCCTGCCCGGCGCCGTGGTCGGGGCGCTTGCCATGGGTGTCTCCGAGACGCTGACCACCGTCTACATCTCGCCGCGCTGGGCGACGATGGTTCCCTACGTCGTCATCATCGTCGTCCTGCTCGCACGGCCCCAGGGGATCATGGGCGTGAAGCTCCGCGAGGACGTGGTCGTGTGAGGGCGCGGCTCGAGCGGCACGCCTGGCACGGCGTCATCGCCGCGGTGGCGGTCTTCCTGCTTCTCTACCCGGTGGTCTCGGACGATCTCTACTACCAGAACATGATCATCCTCTCCACGCTGCTCGCCGTCATGGCGAGCGGGTGGAACATCATCTCCGGCTTCGGGGGCTACGTATCGCTAGGGCACAGCGCGTTTCTCGGCATCGGCGCGTACACGACAGCCCTCTTCTCGCTCCGCGTCTTCGAAGGCGCTTCGCCCTTCTGGTTCGTGCCCGTGTCCGCCGTCGTGGCCGGCATCTTCGCGGCCGCCGTGGGGTCGGTGCTCATGCGGAGCCGCGGGCACGCGTTCGTGATCCTGACGATCGCCTTCCTCTTCGTCATGCAGCTCGTGACGCTGAACTGGTCCCAGCTGACGAACGGAAACCACGGTCTCACGCTGCCACTCCCGATGTGGGACATCGCCTACCAGAACTGGCCGTTCTATTACGCACTCTTCGTGCTGCTCGGGCTCTCGGTCCTCGTCTCCTGGTGGATCCG
>DASQXE010000070.1:0-39640 GCA_035639875.1 Gaiellaceae bacterium
CGAGACGTCGGATGCGAGCCACTGCGTCTACTCGATCGTAGACGGCGAGCCGCTATCGGCCGCGATTCGGTTCCACGCGACTTCGGGCCTGGGGCGCGGAGACTGGAGCACTCGTTCCGAGGTGCACAGCTCCATGACCTGCGACGCGGAGAATTTCCGCGTCGAGGCTGAGTTCGTGGTTACGGAGAACGGCGAGCGTGTTTTCGAACGCGCGTGGGACCTGGACTTCCCGCGCGACAACGTATGAGAACCTAAGCGCGTGATCGACTGCGACATCCACCCGCAGATCGGCGACGCCGAGGAGCTCCTCGTGCACGTCGACGAGGCGCAGCGCGACTGGTTTCGTAGCCAACCGTACTTCGGGCTCCCCGGCTACTCGTGGACGCACCCGACGTCCTGGTACCGCCAGGACCTTGGCAGCGCCGGCCGTCCCCCGGGCGCGGACGTGGAAGCGGTCCGGCGCGAGCTTCTCGACCCGAGCGGAACCGAGATCGGAGTCCTCAACGCGGACGACGCCGTGCTCGTCTCGCTCATGCCGAGCCCGTATCGCGCGGCCGCTCTGGCGCGTGCGCACAACGACTGGATCCGCGAGCGCTGGCTCGACCGCGAACCCCGGCTGCGCGGCGCGATCATCTGCCCGGCGCAGGATCCGGAGGAGGCGGCCAAGGAGATCCGCAGGGTGGCGGAGGATCCGCGCTTCGTCCAGGTCCTCGTCTGCGGCGGCTCCGAGCGGCCGTACGGCGAGCCCCGCTACCTGCCGATCTTCGAGGCGGCTTCGGAGCTCGGGCTCCCGGTGGCGATTCACTCGGGCGGCGAGGGGATGGGGCTCGCGGCTCCGCCCGGCGGCGCCGGTCCGGTCACCTTCTACATCGAATGGCACACGCTCGGGTCGGCCTGCAGCACGATGGCGCACCTCGTCTCCCTGCTCGTGCACGGGACCTTCGAGCGGCTCCCGAATCTGCGCTTGCTGCTGATCGAGGGTGGGATCGCCTGGCTCCCCGGGATCCTGTGGCGCCTCGACACGAACTGGCGCGCGCTGCGCGCGGACACGCCCTGGCTCGAGCGCAAGCCGAGCGAGGTCGCACGGGCGCACGTGCGCTTCTCGACGCAGCCGCTCGAGCACACGGACGGGAGGGACGCCCTCCTCTGGGAGATGCTCGAGGCCGCCGGGGCGCCTGAGGTCCTCTGCTTCGCGTCCGACTACCCGCACTGGGATTTCGACGATCCGGCGTTCCTGCTCAAGCGCCTGCCCGCGGCGTGGCGTGACCGCGTTCTGCACGAGAACGCGTCCGAGCTGTATGGCCAACGGCTCGCCGTCGCGTCCCGGTGAGCGGCTGGCGGGACGTCGGGTCGCTCGAAGAGCTCGAGCGGATGGGCCGGCTCGTCGCGCACGTCGGCGGACGCGAAGTCGGTGTCGTAGTCGTGGACGGAGAGCCGCGCGGCATCCGCAACCGGTGTCCCCATCACGGCGGGCCGCTGTGCCTCGGAACCGTAGAGCGACGTGTCGGCGGCGCGCCGGGGTCGTACTCCCTCGCCGGCCGGACTATCCTTCGCTGCCCCTGGCACGGCTGGGAGTTCGACCCGGAGACAGGGGTCTGCCTCGACGATCCGACCATGCGCGTCGCTGTCTATCCGGCCAAAGCCGTCGACGGCCGCGTTCTCATCGAGGCCTAACTCAGCTGGTCGTACACGGCCTCGCCCTCGACGAGGGTGAGGACGACCCGCGCATCCCCGATCGGCCCCGCCCCGCGGTCGAAGAGATCGCGGTCGAGAACGACGAGGTCCGCCAGCTTGCCGGGCTCGATCGTTCCCGTTTCTCCGTCCAGGAAGTTGACGTAGGCCGAGCCACGCGTGAAAGCGACCACCGCGGTGTCGAGGTCGAGCCGCTCTCCGGGCAGGAGCGGCTCCGTGCCTCGGGTCGGGTGCTCGACGCGCGTAACCGCCACCTCGATCTGCGGCAGTGGGTTTGCCGTCGACACCGTCCAGTCGCTCCCGCACGCGAGCGGCGCGCCCGCGCGCTGCAGGCTGCGGAACGGATAGTGGTAGCGCGCGCGCTCCTCGCCGATGAACGGCAGGGTCAGCTCGGTCACGTAGCGGCTCGCCGCGGCCCAGTACGTCTGGAGGTTGGCCACGACGCCGAGCTCCGCGAAGCGCGGCTGATCGTCGGGATGGACGAGCTGGACGTGAGCGAGGTGGTGGCGCGCGTCGCGGGGACCGTTCTCCTTTCGAGCAGCTTCGATGGCGTCGAGGGACTCGCGCACGGCGCGGTCGCCGATCGTGTGCAGGTGCACCTGGAAGCCCTGCGCGTCGAGAAGCGTGACGATGCGGACGAGCTCCTCCGGTTCGTGCATGGCGATTCCGCGGTTGTCAGTGCCCTCGTACGGCTCGAGCAGGGCGCCGGTGAAGTTCTCCAGCACACCGTCGGCGAAGATCTTGGCGCCGCGAATGCGCAGGCGACCCACGTGGCCGCGCTCGCGCAGCGCGACGAGCTCCTCGATCTGCTCCTCGCCCTGTGAGCGCTGCCAGAGGAGGTTGCCCTCCACCCGCATCGTGAGGAGGCCGCGACCTGCGACGGCGATGTACGCGGGAAGCGTCTTGGCGGTCACGACGGCGTCTTGCCAGGCCGTGATGCCGAGGGCATGCAGCTCGGCTTGGGCGTTCAGGAGCGCCTGCTCCCACTCGGCGTGCGAGGTCGGCGGCACGATGTCTTCGACGATCGTCTTCGCGCCCTCGTGGAGCGCGCCGCTCGGCTCCCCGTTCGCGTCGCGCTCGATGCGTCCGTCCGGCGGATCCGAGGTATCTGCGGTGATGCCGGCGAGTACGAGCGCCCGGCTGTTCACCCACGCCGTGTGGCCGTCGCGGTTCTCGAGATAGACCGGGCGGTCGGGGACGACGGCATCAAGCCGCTCCTTGTCGGGGTTGCCGCCGGGGAAAAAGTCCATCGACCAGCCGCTCCCCGCGATCCACTCGCGCTCCGGGTTGGCGTTCGCGTAGCGCGCGATCTCCCCCAGGCATTCCTCTGCGGACGACGTGTCGTGCAGATTGCAGACGACGGAGAGCAGGCCGCCGTCAAGCGGGTGCAGGTGGGCGTCTTGGAAGCCGGGGAGTACGGTTCGTCCCTCGAGCTCGATCACGCGCGTGGAAGAGCCGACGAGGCCCGCGAGCGCGTCGGAGGCGCCCACCGCTTCGATTCGGCCTTGCGTGACGGCAACCGCCTCGGCCACCGTCCATCGGTCGTCGACGGTGTGGACGGCGCCCCCTGTGAGGAGGAGATCGGCGACGTTAGGGTCCATCGGCGATGGCGATCTTCTCACCCGCGGACGCGCGGCGGGCCGTCGAGGCCGGTCTGGACGATTCGATTGCGTTCCTCCAGGAGCTGGTGCGGGTGCAGAGCCGGCTCGGCAACGAGGAGCCGGCGCAGCGGCTCGTCGAAGAGCGAATGAAGGAGCTCGGCTTCGACGTGCGGTCGGTTCAGCCCGATCCGGAGCGGCTCGCGATGCGGGCTGACAGCGGCATCCCGCTCATCTCGTACGAGGGCCGCCGCTCGCTCGTCGGGACCCTGAGCGGAGGCGCCGGCCGCTCGTTGTTGCTCAACGGCCACGTGGATGTCGTCAGCACGGAGCCGACCGAGCGCTGGACGAAGGATCCGTGGGGCGGCGAGATCACGAACGGACGCCTCTACGGCCGCGGCGCGTGCGACATGAAGGGCGGGGTGGCCGCAATGCTCCTGGCCGTCGAAGCAGCGCTCTCGGCCGGTCAGATCGGCAGCGTGCTGATCTACCAGAGCGTCATCGAGGAGGAGTGCGGCGGCAACGGCGCCCTCGCCGCTTGTCTCGAGGGCCCCGCTGCCGACGGCGTCGTCATCGCCGAGCCGACCAACGGTGGCCTCGACCTCGTCGCTCCCGGCGTCATCTGGGCTCGGATCACGCTCGAGGGACGCGCGCGCCACGCCTCGCACGCCGACGAAGGGTCGAACCCGATCGAGGCGGCGTTCGCGGTCGTCAGAGCGCTCCACGAGCTGGAGGCGTCCTTGAACGCTGACCCCGAGCCCGAGTTCGCCGGCATCGAGAACCCCTACCTCCTGAACGTCGGCGCCCTCCATGCCGGGGATTGGCCCTCCATGACGCCCGGGAAGGCCGAGCTCGACGTCCGCCTCGGTTTTCCGATTCGGACCGAGCCATCAGAAGCCCAGGCTCTCCTCGCGCAGGCCGTCGAAGTCGTCGACGGCGCGCGCGTCCAGTTCCGCGGCTTTCGCGCTCGCGGCTATTCCTTCTCAGAGGAAACCGACCTCGTCCGCCTCCTCGGCGACTGCCACGAGGCGGTTCACGGGACGAGGCCCCGCCCCGAGCCGGCCCGCGCCACGACCGATCTCCGCTTCTTCCAGCCCGGCCAAGCCGTTTGTTACGGGCCGACCGGCGACGGCCTGCACGGGATCGACGAGTGGGTCGACCTCGACTCGATCGCCCACGTGGCCACTGTTCTCGCGCTGCTCATCCGCGGCTGGAGCAACTAGACCCGAATGCAGGCGGCCCGGTGGTCCGGCGACGTCGCCGCCGCAGGCCGGCGGAGCGCGGGGTCGACCGACTTGCAGTCCTCGATCATCCACGGACAGCGCGGATGGAAACGGCAGCCCTGAGGAACACGGACCGGGTTCGGCGTCTCGCCGCGGAGGATCTGGGGGGTCGTGCGCTCACGGGGATCGCGCTTCGGCACGACGGACAGAAGGGCGCGCGTGTAGGGGTGCTGTGGATTGTTCACGACGTGCTGGGCAGGCCCTTCCTCGACGATGCGGCCGAGGTACATGACCGCGATCCGGTCGGCGAAGCGCGCCGCGGTCGAGAGGTCGTGCGTAATCATGAGGATGCCGAGACCTTGCGCGCGAAGCTCGGAGAGGATCCCGAGCACGCCGGCCCGCACTGAGACGTCCAGCATCGACACGGGCTCGTCGGCGACGAGGACGTCCGGGTGGAGCACGAGACTGGCCGCGATCGCCACCCGCTGGCGCTGGCCGCCCGAGAGCTCGTGCGGATACCGCTCCAGGTAGAGGTCGGGTGGATCGAGCCCGGCGAGCCGGAGGGCCTCGGCGACCTCCTTCCGCCGTTCTTCGCGGGAGCCGAGCCGGTGGATGACGAGCGGCTCTTCCACGGCCGAACGAACGCGGAACCGCGGGTCGAGCGACTCGTACGGATCCTGGTAGATGATCTGAATCTGCCGGCGGAGCGGCCGCAGCCGCCGGGATGAGAGCCGGGAGATGTCCTGGCCGCGATACCGGATCGTTCCTCGATCGGGCTCGAGCATTCGGAGCACTGTCTGCGCGGTCGTCGTCTTGCCGCACCCCGACTCGCCGACCAGCGCGAGCATCTCGCCTCTCCGGAGCGTGAAGGAGACGCCCTCGACGGCATGGACCTGGAGCTTCGGCCGGCGTTGCAGCGTGCCGACGAGCCCCCGCGCAACTGGGTAGCGGACGACGAGGTCCTCGACCTCGAGGAGCGGCGTCCCGCTGGAGCTCGTCTCGGCGATCACGACACGGCCTCGACGACCCGTTCGTTCAGATGACAAGCGGCCAAGTGGTGGGTGCCGACCTCGAGCATGCGCGGCGTCACCGTCGGGCACGGGGCGAAGGCGCGGTCGCAACGTGGCGCGAAGGGACAGCCGATCGGCTCCCGGTCGAGGCGCGGCGGGGCGCCCGGGATCGAAACGACCTCGTCGTCGCCGTAGAGGTCGGGCGTCGCCGCGAAGAGGAGGCGCGTGTACGGGTGGCGCGGGTCGTGGTAGAGCTCGTCGACCGGGCCGAGCTCCGCGATCACGCCCGCGTACATGACTGCCGCGCGCTCGCAGACCTGGGCGACGACGGGGAGGTCGTGGGTGACGAGGACGAGCGCGAGGCCGAAGTCGTTCGCGAGTGCGGTAAGGAGCTCGAGAATCTGAGCCTGCACCATCACGTCGAGCGCAGTGGTCGGCTCGTCGGCGAGGAGGATCTTCGGGTTGCAGGCGAGCGCCATGGCGATCGCGGCGCGCTGGCGCATGCCTCCCGAGAACTCGTGCGGGTAGCGGGCGGCGCGATCCGCCGGGATACCGACCACCTCGAGCAGTTCCCGCGCGCGGAGGACGGCGACGCGCCCTTCCGCGACATCGTGGAGCTCCATCGGCTCTACGATCTGCTCGCCGATCGTCCGGACGGGGTTGAAGGCGTTCATGGCGCCCTGAAAGACCATCGCGATCTCGCTCCAGCGGTGCGGCGCAGCGCTGTCTTCCCCCCGGGCGAGGACGTTCTCGCCCGCGAGCAGGACCTGGCCCGCGACGCTCGCGTTCGGGGGGAGGAGGCCCATAAGCGCGAGGATCGCGGTCGTCTTTCCGCAGCCGGACTCGCCGACGAGGCCGAACCGCTCGCCCTCGTCGACGGAGAAGTCGATGCCGCGGACGGCGTGGACCTCGCCGCGTCCGCCCAGGTCGAACCAGACGTGCAGGTCCGAGACGTCGAGCAGCGGCGCTCTCATGGCTCCGTACGCGGCACCGGCCGAATGCGGAACCGGCGCACCGACAGGTGGCCGACGCGCAGGCGCGGGTTGAGCGTGTCCTCCATCGCCTGCCCGAGCAGCGTCGAGCCCAGGACGACGAGCATGACGCAGACGCCCGGCGGCACGATCGCCCACCAGGCGTTGTTGAGCACCGCGTCATCGGTGAACGCGTTCTCGATCAGCCGCCCCCACGAGATCAGGCTCGGGTCGCCGAGGCCGAGGAAGGTGATGAACATCTCGGCGAAGATCGCATATGCCACGAGCAGGACCGTGTTCGCGATCAGAAGCGGCGCGACCTGCGGGAGGACGTGCTTCCCGATCAGGCGCCAGTTCCCGGCTCCGAGCGCGCGGGCCCGGCGCACATAGACTCGCTCGCGCACGCTCTTCACTTGGGCGCGGATCAGCCGGGCGGTCGTCGTCCAGTAGATGATCCCGATGATCAGGATGATGTTCGTGATCGAGCGCCCGAAGAGCGCGGCCGCGACGACCATGAGCGGCACGTCGGGGATCACGAGCACGTAGTCGGTGATGCGCATGAGCACGATGTCGGTCTTGCCTCCGAAGAAGCCGGCGAGCAGCCCGAAGCTCCCGCCGATCAGCGCCGACACGACTGCCGCCGCGAAGCCGACGAGCAGCGAGATCTGCGCGCCCGCGGCGAGGAGCTTGAGCATGTCTGCCCCGCCACCGTCCGTCCCGAGAAGGTGCGCGCTGCTCGGCGCCTGGAAGACGGCCGCCACCTTCTCCTTCGGATCGCCGGAAATCAGAACTGGTTCCAGGAGCGCGACGAGCGCGAACACAGACACGACCGCCAGCCCGACGATCGCCTGCGGCTGGCCGAGGACATGACGGAAGACGCCCGCGCGGACGCTTGCGGGCGCCTCGGGAGCGCTGGCCGCCTCGACGATCGTCATGTCGTCACCCGCGGGTCGAGCTTGAAGTAGAGGAGGTCGGCGACGAGGTTGAAGAAGATGACGGCGAGCGCGAGCAGCAGGAAGGCGCCCTGCAAGATCGGGTAGTCGCGCTGGTCGATCGCCTCCACGATCGCGAGCCCGATCCCGGGATACGAGAAGACGTACTCGATCGTGATGAAGCCGCCGATGATGAACCCGAGCGAGATGGCGACGAGCGTCACGATCGGTAGGAGCGCGTTCCGGAAGGCGTGCTTCCAGACGGTCGCCCAGCTCGAGAGGCCCTTGGCGCGAGCAGTCAGGACGTAGTCCTCGCCCAGCGTCTCGAGCATCGCCGAGCGGACGACGAGCGTGTACTCGCCGTAGAGGACGAGGCCGATGCTGAGCGACGGCAGCACCATGTGACGCAGGCGGTCGATGACGACCGTCCAGAGCGACGGCTCACCGAGGATTCCAAGGCTCGGGTCCTTGATCCCGGACGTCGGCAAGCCGACGGCGCTCGCCAGGAAGAGGACGATCATGAGCCCGAGCCACTGGGGCGGCATGGAGTAGAAAGCGAGCGCCGTCCCGACGCTCCCGCGGTCGACGATCGTGCCCCGCCTCCAGGCGGCGATCACCCCCGTGATCGTCCCGAGGATGATCGAGAACACGTAGCCGAGCGCGACCATCGGGATCGTGTTCTTGATCGCGGGCCAGAGCTCGTGCGTGACCGGGTTCTGCGACCGAAGCGACTTGCCCATGTCGCCGTGCGCGAGGCCCTGGACATACAGCCGGTACTGCGTCCATTTCGACTTGTCGAGGCCGAGCTCTTTGCGGAGCGCGTTCTTGAACTGGACCGTGCAGTGTTGGCAGCGGAGCGCCTGGATCGCGTCTCCCGGGATCGCCCGGAAGAGGACGAAGTTGAGCGTGATCGCCACGAAGACCGTCGCGATCGCGAACAGAACCCGCTTCACGACGAAGTCGATGCCCCTCACGCTCGACTCCTCAGCTCGTTGTCGGCGGCTCCGTTATCCCACCTTGTGCGGTTGCGTGTAGTAGGTCTTCGAGTAGGCGTTGAGCGCGGTGTTGAAGCCGTCCCAGCCCTTCCGGTGCGCGTCGATCAACTGCTCTTCGACGAGCTGCGTGTAGAGGAAGTTGTCGTAGACCATCTTCTGCATCTCATAGACGATCTGCTTGCGCTTCTCCGGGTCGACGGTCGTCCCCTGCTCGTCATAGAGCTTGTCGTACTCGGGGTTGTCCCAGCCGGTGTCGCTCCACGAGCACCACTGGTCCTTCGTCACGACGGAGAGCTGGAAGTCGGGGTCGACATAGCCGACCCAGTCCCACATCGCGATGTCGTAGTGCGAGTAGCCGATCGACTTCGACGCGTCGCAGTTGTCGTCGGTCTCGAGCGCATAGGCGGCGGACGAGTCGCCGCCGACCTTCTCCGTGACCTTGACGCCCGCCTCCTGGAAGCCCTGCTGGACGATGTCGAACTCGCGGTCGCCGTTGAAGTCGAGCGAGGTCGGGATGATGATGTCGTACTGCATCTTGTGCGCCGGCTGCGCGTACTGGCCCGTCGTCGCCGGGACGACGCGGATGCCGTCAGGCCCCTTCTTGTAACCGAGGCTGTCGAGGATCGCATTGCCGTCCGCGCAGTTGTGCTCGAGCGGCCCGAGATCCTTGTTCGCGTCGATCGCGATGTCTCCGACGATATTCTCGACCTTCGAGGCGTAGCCGCTGAAGACGACATCGATGATCTTGTCGCGGTCGACGCACTCGGAGAGCGCCTTTTTCACCTGAGGATTGAGCAGCTCGCGGTTCTTCGGCTTGCGCGGGTTCGAGTTCCAGGTGATGTTGGTCGTCTCGAAGCCCGGCACGGTCTGCACCACGAGGTTGGGGTCCTTCTTGACGACGTTGACGGCCGAGAACGGCACCTGGTCGACCCAATCGAGCTGGTTCTGCTTCAGGTCGGCGATCATCGCGTCCGCGTTCGTGTAGTAGGTCAGGGCCACGGCGTCCACGTTCGACTTCGGCCCGTAGAAGTGCGGGTCCTTGATGAAGACGGTCGTGCCCTTCTTCTCGTACTTCTTGAGCGTGTAGGCGCCGCCGGTGACCATCGGCAGGTGCTCCTCGGGGCGGTACGTCTTGAGCCCCTTCCCGTTCCCGGTCGCGTACTGCTCCCACGCGTGCTGTGGCAAGACCCATCCCTGCTCGAGCGCGGCGAGCACGTTCCCGACCGGGCTGTCGTAGTGGATGACGAGGGTCGTCGGGTCGGGTGCCTCCGCCTTCGTCACGTGCGCGACGCTACCGGCGAGAACGGCCGTGGGCCCGTTCTGGAACTTGACAGTGGTGTTGATCGTCCAGGCGGCGTCGCTCGCGGTGATCGGCTGTCCGTCCGACCACTGGCCGCCCGAGTTGAGATGGAACGTCCACGTCTTCCCGTCTGAGGACGTCTCCCACGACTTCGCGAGGTCACCGGCAATCTTGTACTTCCCGTCCGCGTAGTCGTACTGGACGAGCTGCGGGAAGATCATGTTGAAGGCGTTCGCGGCCTGCGTTTCGATGTAGGCAAACGGGTTGAGCGTGTCGATGTAGTTGGTCGTCCCAAGGCGGAGAATCCCGCCCTGGACGACGTTGCCGCCGGTCTGACCCGCCTTGTTGGACGAGCCTCCACCGCAGCCGGCGGCGAGCAACAGGAGGGCGATCAGGACCGCCGGCCAGAGGGCACGTCTCGTCATGTTCCTTCTCTCCTCTCGCGAAGCTTCCGTGCGCCGAGGGGCCGCTTATACCACGGAACGGCCGCGCGGCTCCAGCTTGATAGGACGAAATCGCCGACTCGAAGTTCGTCTCGCAGCGATCACAGCCGCCCGGCTGCAACGGCTGGCACCGGCTTCGCCACGCCGGGCACGGGCTTCGCCCGCTTGGCGTCTAGTTTGACGCCGGGCGGCTTACAGCCGCCCGGCTGCGATGATTCGTTGCAGGAACTGCTGCGTCCGCGGGTTGTGCGGTGACGAAAAAATCTCGTCGGGCGGCGCTTCCTCCAAGATCACGCCGTCGTCGAGGAAGCAGACGCGGTTGGCGATGTCGCGAGCAAAGCTCATCTCGTGGGTAGCGATGAGCATGGTCATGCCGGAATCGGCCAGCTCGCGAATGACGTCGAGCACCTCGGCGACGAGCTCGGGGTCGAGCGCGCTCGTGACCTCGTCGAGCAGCATGAGCTTGGGCCGCATGGCGAGCGCGCGCACGATCGCGGCGCGCTGCTGCTGACCGCCGGAAAGGCGGTCGGGGTACTCGTCCTTCTTGTCGAGGAGACCGAAGCGTTGGAGGAGCTCGCCGGCCTCCGCCTCAGCCTGCTCGGCGGGGACCTTGAGCGCGTTGTGGGGCGCGAGCGTCACGTTCTTGAGCACGGTCATGTGCGGGAAGAGGTTGAACGCCTGGAAGACGATTCCGATCGAACGACGCACCCGGTCGGCGTCCACTCCGCGGGCGCTGATCTCCTCTCCGAGGAACTCGATCCTGCCTGCGTCGATCGGTTCGAGCAGGTTGACGCAGCGAAGGAGAGTCGACTTGCCCGAGCCCGACGCGCCGATGAGGCAGACGACCTCGTGCTCGGCGACGGCGAGGTCGATTCCTCGCAGGACCTCGACCCGCCCGAACGCCTTGTGGACGCGCTCGAGGCTGAGGGCCCAGGCTCCGTCGGTCACGCTGTGATGGCTCCGCCCGTGACTCGGCGGCGGCGGCTCCGGAGCGCGAGCCAGTCCGTGAGCCGAGCGAGGGGGATCGTGAAGAGGATGAAGACGACGGCGGCGGCGACATAGGGCGTGAAGTTGAACGTAGCGGCGTTGTCGATCTGGGACTGGCGAAACGTCTCCACGGGGCCGATGAGGGCGACCAACGCGGTGTCCTTCTGCAGCCCGATGAAATCGTTCAGCAGCGGCGGAACGACGCGCCGTACCGCCTGCGGGACGACCACGAAGCGAAGCGACTGCGCCCGCGAGAGGCCGAGCGAGCGAGCGGCTGCGTCCTGGCTCGGGTGAACTGACTCGATGCCTGCCCGGTAGACCTCCGCGACGTACGCCGAGTAGACGAGCACCAGCGCGACCACGGCCCAAAAGAACGGCGAGCGGGGCACGCCCGAGATGGCAAGGGCCGGCGCGCCGAAGCCGAGCATGAAGATGAGGAGGATGGTCGGAACCCCGCGGAAGAGGTCGGTGTAGGCGATCGCCAGCGCCCGGAGCGGAAAGAAGACTGGCCCCGGCAGGCTGCGGAGGATGGCGATGAAGAGCGCGAAGACGAGGATGAAGACCTCGGCGATGCAGAAGAGCTTGATGTTCGTCCAGAAGGCTCGCAGGATCTCCGGAAACGAATCCTTGAAGACGCCGGGATCGAAGAACGCGCTCTTCACCTCCGGCCACCCCGGCGAATTCGTCACGACAAGGATCAGCACTGTGAAGAAGACGACCGTGCTGGCCAGCGCGATCGTGACGCTGCGGGCGTCGGTTCCCATCCCGCCCAGGATCCTGGACCGGCGGCTGCCGTTCACACTAGGAGTGTCCCGCTACTGCAGGACGGGAGCGCTTGCCTTCTCGGAGAGCCAGGTTTTCTGGATCTGCGCGAGCGTCCCGGCGCCTTTCAGTGCGGCGAGAGCCTTGTTGACGCAGGACGTGAGCGGGCTGCCCTTCTGGAGAACCATGCCGAAGTGCTCCGGGGTCCCGACGGTCGGGAACTGGCCGACGATCTTCGAGTTGTCGAGCTGGGCGGCGGTGATGTAGAACGCGGTCGGGAGGTCGGTGACGATGCCATCGATCTGCTTCGCCTTCACTGCCGCGATGGCAGCGTCATTCGTGTCGTAGACGCTCGGCTGCTTGCTCGGCTGGATGTTCGAGACGATGTACTGGTAGCTCGTCGTCCCAATCTGAGCTCCCAGCTTCGCGTCCTTCAGATCGGCAATGGAGCTCGCGCCCGCGATCTTCGAGCTGTTCAGCGCGACGAGCGCCTGATTCACGTCGTAATAGGAGTCGCTGAAGTCCACCGCGGTGGCGCGCTCGGGCGTGTACGAGATCTCGTTGATGTCGAAGTCGAAGTCCTTAGGCCCTGGCTTGAAGGAATTGTTGAACGGCACGACCGTCCACTCGACCTCGTCCTTCGAGAAGCCGAGCTTGTCCGCGACCGCGTAGGCGACGGCGCTTTCGAAGCCCTGGCCGCTGGCGGGATCGCTGACCTTCCAGGGGTTCTTCGGCGTGCCGCCGAACCAGGGCGGATAGGCCGGGTTGTCCGTCCCGATCGTCAGTTTCCCGGAATTGACGAGCTGGAGCTGATCCTTCGCACACGGATTGGCCGCCGTTGTGCCTGTGCCTCCGGTCGCTTGCGTCGTCGTGGTCCCGCCTCCGCCGCAGCCCGCGGCGACGGCGAGTCCGAGAACCGCGATGCCGGCCGCAACGAGCCTTCGCACGAAGCGCAGGCTACGGCATCAGGCGAGGAGGGTCGAGCGAGAACGTATCGATGGAGCTTCCGTCAGCGTCCAGAGCGACGAGCTCGGTGGGCCGGTGGGCCGGCGACAGCCGCTTGCCGTCGAACCAGAAGCCGAAGAACGAGCGCGTGAAGATGTCGGCGCCCGCGCTGGTTCCGTCCTGGAACCGCACGCGGACGGCCGCCGCGGCGCGCGGAGGCGTTCCGTCCAGCACCGCGAAGCCCGACCGATCCGCATAGACCTCGATCGTGTGCGCAGAGAAGGTCGAAGGCTGGTCGGGGCTCGGCTCACCGTACGGACAACCGGTCGTCGTGTGCTCGAAGGCGAGACGGTGGTCGTCGTACCCGAAGCAGAGCCCACCGTTTCCCCATGGAGCTGCGTAGACGTCGAATGACCCCCGTGACGTGTGCACCGTTCTCACGAGCCGCGTCTCGTCGAGACGCACCTTGGGACCGATTTCGGCCCCGATAGGGAGGATGGCGACGAGGGCATTCCGAACCGCCTCCTGTCCCGGACTGCCGTCGCTCTCCGGGATCGCTGCCAGTGCGGCCGCCCGTGACGAGAACGAGAACTTGTTCAAGTGCTGGGTGGCGAGGAGCGCGCCGTCCGGCCCACGCGCTTCGAGGGCGACGGGCCGGTGGCCGGCTGCTGTCTCATCGCCGCCGACGACGTAAATCCACCAGGGAGCGCGCACGGACACCTTGTGCGCGGCGCCGTCCTCGAAGCGCACCTCGATCGATGCGACGCCGTCGGGCACCCGGCCGTAGATCGGAAAGACGTCGCCGTAGGAGCTCGAGTGGAAATTTCCGTACGGGACCTTCATCTCCGGCACGGTGTCCACGCTGCAGCTGCCCCCGTCGACCGTCGAGCCGGTCGCCGAGGCGACGCAGTACCGCGCCCCCTTCGTCGCCGGCGCGATGTAGATCGTCGTCCTTCCGGCTTCTGAGTCGAAAGACGCGAGGCGGACGTATCGTTCGGCGTCGACCTCGAATCCCTGCGACAGCCGACGTAGCTCGGCCACGATCGCCGCCGGCGTCGGCTCCGAGTCGTCTGCGCCGAAGTACTGGACGGCGAACTGCGAGACGCTGGCCGCAGTTCCCGCGACGAGGATCACGGCCGCCGCGAGCAAGAGCAGGGGACGGCGGCGGATGCGCTGAGTGGCCGTCGGGCGCTCACGCGGCTCCGCAAGGACTCGGCGCAGAAGCTCCTCGTCGACCCCGAAGGCACGCGCAGGTTCGGGATTGGCACGGCGTAGGCGGATTTCGAGATCAAGCGTCACGTGACTCCCCTCTCAATCGTTCGAGCTCGACATGAGTTCGGCGCGTAGTCGGCGTCGAATGCGCCAAAGCCGCGTGAGAGCAGCCGGGCGCGAACACCCGAGCGCTCCAGCTGCTCTCGCCGGCTCGAGGTCTTCCCAGTAGACGAGCAGGATGAGCTCCCGGTCCTCCTCGGAGAGCGCCGCGAGAGCCCTTCGGAGTTGGCCGTCGGGCAGCTCCGGCGCTGCGGTCTCGGTGAGGCCGGCCTCGACGAGACGTTCAGCCACCGCTGCTTGCCTCCGCGTCGAGCGCAGCAGGTCGGCCACGACTCGTCGGGCGACGCCATAGAGCCAGGGCAGCGCGTCCTCCGGGACCTGCTCGAGCCGTCGCCAAGCGATCAAAAACGTCTCGGCGACGACGTCGTCGGCCCGCGCAGGAAAGCGTCGACGGGCGTAAGCCGTCACCGACGCGAAGTGGCTGCGATAGAGGACCTCGAACCGTCGTTCGTCGGCCGTAAACGTTCGCGATTCGCGAAGCGGGCTCGCCGGCGTGACGTTCACCTGCACATCTTGGTCAATGGCCGGTCCTGCGCCTGGAATCACGGCGGACTCGCTTAACGCGTCCTTAACCCGCCACAACCCGCGCTTAAACGACCCGGAGCTATAACCGCTCTCATGCAGGCGTTGTGGCCGCGCGCTGGCGCGCTAGTTGTCGCCGCCCTCCTAGGGGGCGGGATCGCCGTAGGAATCGACCGGGCGGTCGGCGAGGAGAACCAAACCACCGTGATCCGTGAGGTGAGCGCCGGCACAGCCGAGTCGACCTCGTTCCACAACGCCGGCGGGCGCACCATCTCGGACATCTACGCGGGCGCAAAGCGCGGCGTCGTTCAGGTTCTCGCCACGGCCGTCGTGTCCGAGAACCCGTTCTTCGGCGCCCAGGAGGCCCGCCTCCTCGGCTCCGGGTTCGTGATCGACAAGGCCGGCCACGTCGTGACGAATTACCACGTGGTCGAGGGCGCCTCGAAGGTCGAGGTCAGCTTCTCCGGAAACGACGAGATGCCGGCCACCGTCGTCGGGCGCGATCCGTCGACCGACATCGCTGTACTCCGCATCAAGCGCGCACAAAGCCGGGCGCTGACCCCACTCCCGCTCGGGAATTCGAGCCAGGTCAGGGTGGGTGACGCCGTCGTGGCGATCGGCAATCCATTCGGGCTCGAGCGGACGGTCACCGCCGGCATCGTCAGCGCCTTGCAGCGCGAGATCACCGCCCCGAACGGCTTCGCGATCGACGAGGTTATCCAGACCGATGCCGCGATCAACAAGGGGAACTCGGGCGGCCCGCTCCTCAACGCCGACGGGCAGGTCATCGGGGTCAACTCGCAGATCGAGAGCGAGTCGGGGGGCAACGTGGGGATCGGATTCGCCATTCCGATCAACACGGTCAAGGACGTCGTCTCGCAGCTCATCGAACACGGCAAGGTGGAGCACGCCTACATCGGTGTCGAGATGACCACGGTCACGAGGGAGCTCGCGTCGAACGTGCGCCTACCCGCCGACCACGGCGTCCTCGTCGAACGTGTGCGCCCGGGAAGCCCGGCCGCGGAAGCCGGACTGCGCGGCGGCTCGTCCCAGGTCGTCGTCGACGGCGAGAGCTACTTGATCGGCGGGGACGTCGTCACCGCCATCGACGGCCAGCCGATCGAATCCGCCGACCAGCTGCGGAGCGTAGTCACGTCGAAGAGGCCCGGAGACGAGCTCACGCTCCAGATCCACCGGCAGAACGAAACAAAAGAGATCACGGTGACGCTTGGGCGCCAACCCAACTCGATCGGATGAGCGGCCGGCCGACTTACACCGGCGCCGCTCTCCCAAGGATGGGCCCTTTCCCCCAGGGGCCCGCTTCCGGAAGCCGAATCGCCAGCTTGGCTGACCGGAAGTAACCGGTCGGAGGCCCGCCCGCCTGCCCGGGCCTCCGACCCACCTCTCTAGCGAACTGGACGGCGGGGCCTTTTGGCCGGGCAAGCCCGGCCACGCCGCTCGCCTGACGACGCTCGCAGGAGGATGCTGCGCTCGCGCCAGCTCGCCATACCTCCTGTACTGTCTCGCCGTCGCTCGCTTGCATCCTTTGCGACCGCCCGTCCCAGTGCCGCTAGAGGACGTTCAGCGCTGATCCCGCACGCCTTCGGGCAGAGCGCTCCCTGGTCGGTCGGCCTCGAGGAAGAGCTGTTCGCCCTCGACGCCGAGTCGCTCTCGCCCGCGCCTTTCCCGCGTCAACATCTGGACGGCAAGCGCCTGAAGGCCGAGCTCTTTGCCGCCGTCGTCGAGCTCAATACCGGGATTTGCGACTCCGTCACGGAGGCCGTCGCCGAGCTCGCTGAGCTGCGAGCCGAAGCGAAGGAGCGAGCCGCCGAGGCCGGGCTCGTCCTCGCGGCCGCCGGGACGTGGCCGACGGCGGTCTCGGAGGAGCAACCGATCACGGAGGACGAGGGCTATCGCCGGTTCGTGGAGTACGCCGGTTCCTCCGCGCGGCGGCAGTACTGCTCGGGACTCCACGTCCATATTGGGATTCAGAGCCCCGATGCATGCATGGCGGTCCTCGAAGCCGTGCTTCCCTGGCTGCCCCTCGTGCTGGCGGTCTCCACCAACTCGCCGTACGTCGCCGGCCGCGAGACCGGCCTCGCCTCCGCGCGAGCAGAAATCCTGGCGCTGCTCCCGCGCAGCGGCGCGCCGCCGGTCTTCGGGTCGTACGCCGAGTGGGAGGCCTTCGCCGAACGGCTGCTCGCACTCGGCCTCGCTGACGAGTACACGCGCATCTGGTGGGACATCCGCCCCCATCCGCGTTACGGCACGCTCGAGATCCGCATGCCGGACCAGCCGACTCGGCTCGAGGCGACGGCGGCGGTTGCGTCCCTCGTCCATGCGCTCGTCCGAGGTTCGGACGCAACTGGCCGAGCCGACCGGGGCGCCTACGCGGAGAACCGGTGGGCCGCTCTCCGTTTCGGCCGAGCAGCGCGGCTGATCCATCCGGACGGCGATCGACTCGCCACGGTGGCCGACCTTCTCGACGAGCTTGCCGGACGCCTCGGCAACGGGGTAGTCGAGCCCGCCCGCTCTCTCGACCAGGGCGGCGACCAGCTGGAGCTCGGGCGCGCGGAGGGGCTTCAGTC
This sequence comes from Gaiellaceae bacterium, assembly GCA_035639875.1. Lineage (GTDB taxonomy): Bacteria > Actinomycetota > Thermoleophilia > Gaiellales > Gaiellaceae > JAIBJP01. Next base: position 17,301 of record DASQXE010000070.1, read on the forward strand.
CCTCTGCCGCCGCTTGGTGGAGCTCACGTAACATCGGACCGTGGCGCTGCAGTCCGAGACGATTGAGGTCAGCGGTGTGCGCTGCGAACGTTGCGTCATGCGGCTCGGCGGAGCGCTCCAGGGGCTCGACGGACTCGAGTCCGCGAATGCCAACCTCATGGGACAAGTGATGCTCGCGTGGGACGACGAGCGCATCGCCCGCGCGGAGATCGTTGCCGCACTCGAACGCGGCGGTTTTCCGCTCCGTTCGTAGCGGGAATAACAAGAAGAGCCCGTCCGTTCTCTTGTTAGGGTCCGGGCGATGAGCAGCAATCCGCCCGAGACCGACGCTCGCCGCATCGCGGAGGAGGCGCGCGAGCGTGTGCGGTTCGAAGAGGAGGTTCTCGAGTTGTCGGATCAGGTCTATCGGGTCGCGCGGCGGCTCGTCCCGACGCGCGAGGAAGCCGAGGACCTTGTCCAGGAGACCTACGCCCGAGCCTTCCGGAGCTGGCGCTCGTACACACCCGGCACCAATTTGCGCGCGTGGCTCTTCCGCATCCTCACGAACCTCAACATTGACCGTGGCCGCCGCGAGCAGCGGGCGCCGGCGAGCCAGCCCCTCGAAGAAGGGGATTACTTCCTCTACAACAGCCTCGAGGCTGAGACCGGCTCGGAGGACGAGGAGCGCATCGTCGAGCGGCTGTCGCAGGACGGCATCGTCGACGCGCTCTCGGCCGTGCCCCACGATTTCCGCGACGTGATCGTGCTCGTAGACATCGGCGACTTCACCTACCAGGACGCCGCCCAGATCCTCGACATCCCCATCGGGACCGTCATGTCGCGGCTGCACCGTGGCAGGCGTATCCTGAAGCGAGAGCTTGCTGAAGCGGCCGTGCAGGAGAGGGCGTCGTCGTGAGCTTCGATCCATGCGCGAAGTGTGAGGAGGTGCTCCAGCCGTTCCTGGACCGCGAGCTCTCCGAGGAAGAGCACGCGGAGGCGGAGGCACACCTCGACCAGTGTTCTTATTGCCGGAAGCGGTACAGATTCGAAGAGAAGCTGCGCATGTACGTGCGCCAGGCATGGACGGAGGAGATGCCGCCGGAGCTGAAGGCCAAGCTCGCGGCTCTACGCACGCCGCTCATCTAGCTAACTTTGCCGAGCGACCGACGATGACGACGAGGCGGCGCGGATTGTCTCCGCCCGGGAGCGCGGCGGTGCCGACGCCGAGCTCGCTGGCCAGCCGCTTGGCGATCGCCTCGCCGCCCGGCGGATAGTAGACCAGCGTTCGTTGGTAGTTCTTCTGGCGGGCGTCTCCCACTTGGCCGATCCGGTACGCGAGACCCGCGATCTGGTTCGCCATCCCGGCGCCACCGTTTCCCACGTTCGTTCCGTTGAAGACGTCCACTTGGATGTCCCACCGGTCCGGCAAGCGAGGCGCGCTCGGAACGGCGGCCTTGGCCTCGGGGACCGTCGGCGGGGACGGGAAGAGCCCCGGCTTGGCCACGAACCAGAGGAGCGCTCCGAAGGCGCAGACGAATCCCACCGTCGCGATGCCGCGTCGGAAAGACCACGGGTTGAGACGCGAGGGAACCGGCAGGCCGGCGAGACGGCGCGCCTCGCGCTCGGAGATTCCGAGCGCGGCCGCGTAGACGAGAGCCGCCGAGAGCGCGTTGGCGTTCGAGCCGAAGCGGTAAATGCAGTTGTCCTCGAGCGACTTGACCGCGTCGACGTCCATCTTGGCGCGTGCGGCGGCCTGCTCGAGCGTCAAGCGGCGACTCAGGCGTGCGGCTCCGAAAGGCGAGATCGCCATGGGCGGGTCAGAGTTCGGCGAGCGGCGCTTCCAACCTCCTGTACATCGGCAGGGAGCCGCTACGGTTGAGCGCTGGTGGTCGAGGCCACCTAACAGCTATGGTCGTTCGCGCCGTAGGCCGACAGCGTGTAGACGCGCTCGTCCTCCTGGGAGACCAGCATTCCCGCCGTGAGCAGAGCGAGACAGCGCTCGTCACGTGAGAACGTGACGCGAAAGGCCCGCTCGCCGCTCGGGCCCGCCAGCGAGCGCTCGACGTTCGGCGTCCACCGGCCGCGGAGCCGCGTGACGTAGAAGTCGACGACGTCGATCTGCTTCGCGCCCACCGGAGGGCGGTACGCCGCCGTCGTCACGACGCCGCGGGGCACCGGCAGGCCGTTTTCGGGGAATGCGGCGGTGCTGCCGCTGCCCACTCGTTCGGCACCGGGATAAGCGCCGGCCGCGGCGAGCGCGCGGCGGTTCTCCTCGATTCCCGACGAATTTCGGCCCGTGACGACGGCGTAGACGATTCCGGCGCCAAGGGATACGAGCACGATTCCGAGTGCAATGAGCCCGGGTCTTCGCCTCACAGGTCCTCTCGCGTGTCGACGTCGCCGGGGGCACCGAGGTCGTCGCACGGCACGAGGACCGCAGGGAGCGCGCGCATTCCCTCGTCCGGGACGGAGCTCCACGCTGCCCGCCCGAGCACGAGTGGATGCCCGCGAGCGCCTGCATAGCTCGCCGTGACGACGCTTGCGGCGCCGGCGCGCCACGCCTCGAGGACTCGGCCTACGGCCTCGGGTGCGAGGTTCGGGCCGTCGGCGAGGCAGACGACCGCAGCCTCGACGTCCGGTCCGAGCTCGGCGAGCCCGGCCCGCAGGGAGGCGCCCGGGCCCAGCTCCCACTCCGGCGCCTCTACAACCCGGGCGCCCTCGGCTTGGAGCGGGTGCGCGCCGCCCACTACGACGATCTCGTCGACCGGGCTGGCGGCGAGGCGTGCGAGCACCCGTGGGAGCAGAAGCTCCTGCTTCGGAGCGCCGAAGCGCGTTGCCGCGCCCGCAGCGAGCACCACGGCTGCGATCACTCGGACGTCGTGACGGCGAGGATGTCGGCCAGGTGGATGAGCCGGAACGTCATGCGGCTGAGATCGCGCCGTTCCGTCTCGGTTTCCGTCTCCGGCAGCGTGCGCCAGAGCTCGCGCGCGCAGGAGAGAAGCTCTGCGATCTGCTCACGCGTTTCCTCGAAGCCGTCGCGTTCGCGACACGCGTTGAGCGCGAGCCCGAGCACGCCGATCGTGTCGGTTTGCCTCGTCCACAAGAGCGGTGTCGCCATGGCGAGGTAGTGGTGGATGCGGGCGAACGTGATCGGCTGGGCGAGCACGCGGCGGCCGTTCGGATCGGAAAGTGGCAGCGGTTCCTCCCGGTCGGCGATACGCGCCGCGGAGCGCCCGAGCATGTCGCACAGTTGATCGTCGGTCAGGCCCGCGAGCCGAGCGGTTCGCAGCGCGAGGAAGAGTGAGCTCGGCTGCTGGCCGTAGGGGAAGTCGGAGGCATAGAGAACCTGCTGCGGAGAGACGCGCTGGAACATGTCCAGGAGGTCGATCGAGCTCCAGACGGAGGTGTCGAAGAAGACACCGGCGCGGCCGCCGAATGCCTCCGAGAGCGCCGCGAGATCGGCGATGCCGGCATGCGCGATGACGAGCTGCGCCTCCGGATAGGCCTCTACCAGGCGACTCAGGTGATCGGCGATCGGAGGCAGCCCGCGGCCGCCGTGGATGAGGATCGGCACACGCCGTTCGGCCGCGAGCGCAAAGACCGGAGCCAGCCGCTCGTCGTTGAGCAGAAAGCCCTGCGCCCGCGGATGAAGCTTGATGCCGCGCGCCCCGAGGTCGAGACACCTGGTCGCCTCCTCGATCGGCTCCTGCGCGAGGTCAAGGCGGACGAACGGGACGAGGAGCCCGCCCGAGCGCTCCGCAGCCTCCAGCGTCCGGTCATTCGCTGCCCGAAAGGCCGGCTCTCGGTCCGGCTCGTCCAGACAAAACGTGAAGGCGCGCTTGACCCCGTAGCGGCGGAGCAGGGCGACCAGGTCCTCGTACGGTGCGACGAACCCGTCGATGTCGCGGCCCACGTGAACGTGCGCGTCGAAGAGCTCCGCCCCGGGCGGAATGAGAGTCGAAAGCGCTTCGTCGTAGGCGGCGACGAGGCGGCGCGCTCGCTCGACGGCCTCTTCCACGAAGGATGAATCTAGCTGGGTAGGATGGGATCGTGGGGGATCTGCTCATCTACGCGGACACGGTCCGCTCGCCCGAGCTGCGCCACGAGGTGCCGGTCGCCGTTCCGGATCCATTCCTTTACGTGGAGCGCAACGGGTCGCGCTTCGCCTTCGTCGGCTCGCTCGAGATCCCGCGCATGCAAGGTCTGGACGGGTTGCAGCCCGTTCCGCTCGAGGAGCTCGGCATGGACGATCTCATCGCCCAGGGTCTCAGCTCGGACGAGCTCGACCGCGAAATCGTCCTGCGGGCATGTCGGCGCGTGGGCGTGGAGGAGGCGAGGGCGCCGCGCTGGTTCCCGCTCGACATCGCCGATCACCTCCGCTCGAACGGTGTCGACATCCGGGTCGACGCTGAGCTCTTCGACGGACGGCGCCGCGTCAAGATCGAGACCGAGCTGGCCGGCATTCGCCGGGCGCAGCAGGCGGCCGAGGCTGCGATGGACGCGATCCGTGCGCGCTTGCGCGCCGGCGCCGTGACCTCCGAGGAGTTGCGGAACGAGGCAATGCGCGTGTTCAGCGACGCAGGCGTGCTCGTTCCGGACATCGTGATCATTTCGCACGGCGCCCAGACCGCCGTCGGCCACGAGCCCGGTCACGGTGAGATCCGGCCGGGCGAGCCGGTCGTTGTCGATCTCTATCCGCAGGATCCCGAGTCGGGTTGCTACACCGACATGACACGGACGTTCTGCGTTGGCGATCCACCCGAGGAGCTCGTCCGCTTCCATGGCCTCGTCCGGGAGGCCCTCGACCTGGCCTACGAGACGATCCGTCCCGGACTCAGCGGCCAGGAGGCCCACCGCATCATCTGCGAGTTCTTCCAGCAGCATGGCTTCCCGACCCAGCTCACGAAGGCGCCGGGCGAGATCCTCGACGAGGGGTTCTTCCACTCCCTTGGGCACGGCGTCGGGCTCGAGGTGCACGAGCAGCCGGGCCTCGGCCGGACCGGGATCGAGATCGTCGCGGGCGACGTCGTCGCCGTCGAGCCGGGTCTCTACCGCCAGGGCTTCGGCGGGTGCCGCCTCGAGGACACCGTCCTCGTCACCGAGGACGGTGTCGAGCAGCTCGGCAGCGGCTACTCGTACGACCTGACTCCTTAGGTCATGTCCGGGGTCAGACCCCGGCCTAGGCCGAAAGGGTCAGCAGCTTCTGGAAGCGGTCCGGGTCGTCGAAGGGGCCGATGAGGGCGAAGTTGAGGCGGTCCTCGCGGATGATGTCCTGGCCGACGCGCTGCACGTCCTCGATCGTGACCGCGTCGAGGCCCGCCAGGACTTCCTCCGGCTCGCGCTGAACGCCCTCGAGCACCTCGTTCCGAAGCCCGAAAAGGATCATTCCCTTCGGATCCTCGAGCGAGAGGACGAGGCGGCCCTTGGCGAAGTTGCGCGCTTTCTCGAGCTCGTCGGCCTCGATCGCCTCCGATGCGATACGGCCGAACTCGCCGACGACGGTGCGGACCGCATCGTCGATCCGCTGGATGTCGACGCCCCCTTGCGAGTAGAGCGTTCCCGTGTCCGTGTAGCCCTGCTGATGGCCGTAGATGTAGTAGGCGAGCCCCCGGCGCTCGCGCACCTCGGTAAAGAGCCGAGACGACATCCCGCCGCCCAGGACGGTCGCCAGAAGCTGCAGCGCGTAGCGGTCACGATGGACGAGCGGGTAGCTGTGCACTCCGACGCGGATATGAGCCTGGTCGGACTGCTTGGTGTGGAGCTTCACGCGCGGCGCGTGCTGGCTCCACTCCGCCGGCGGCGGGCTTCCGGTCGCACCGTCCTGCACGTCGCCGAGCAGCTCCTCGAGCCGCTCCAGGAGTCCGTCCCCGAGGTTCCCGGCCACTCCCGCGACCATTCGCGGCGCCCTGTACCAACGGTCGAGATAGTCGAGGAAGGTGGTGCGCTCCGCCGCCCGCACCGTCTCCTTGCGGCCGATGATGTCCCAGCCGAGCGGCGTGTCGCCATAGAGGAGCTCGTCGTAGACTCCGTCGACGTAGTCGCGCGGCGTGTCGTAGTACATGTTCATCTCCTCGACGATCACGCCCTTCTCGCGCTCGATCTCGTCGGAATCGAACTTGGAATGGCGGAGCATGTCGACGAGGACGTCCAGCGCGACGTCCCTGTGCTCGGCGGCGCACTTGACGTAGTAGCCGGTGTACTCCTTGCTCGTGAAGGCGTTGAACTCGCCTCCGATGGAGTCGATCTCGCCCGCGATCTGGCGCGCGGTCGGTCGCTTCTCCGTCCCCTTGAAGAACATGTGCTCGGCGAAGTGCGCGATTCCGTTCGTCTCGCGGGTCTCGTAGCGGGAGCCGGCCGCGAGCATCACGAAGCACGCCACCGACTTCGCCTGGGGCATCGGCGCCGTGATGACACGGAGGCCGTTCGCGAGCGTCCTCTTCTCAAACGTGCTCATGCGACAGCAAACTCCTTCGCTTCGAACGACTCGATCCGCTCGCGCCACTCGGGCGGCACCGGAATCGTCTTGTCGGCGCGGTAATCAATTGCCACGAGCGTCGTCGCGGCGGATGCGACGAGGCGTCCGTCCGGGCCACGGATCTCGTGGTCGAGATCGAAGCTCTTCGTTCCGATCCGCGAGGTGCAGGTGCCAACCTCGAGCACTTCGCCCAGCGTCGCCCGGGAGCGAAAGTCGATGTTCACCTTGGCGACGATCACGAGCAGGTTTTCGAGGGAGTCGATGCCTAGCACCTCGCGCATGTAGGCGATCCGCGCCGTCTCGATGTACGTGAGGTAGACCGCGTTGTTTACGTGCCCGAACACGTCGAGATCGCGGAACGTGACTTCCTGCGGGCGCACGAAGCGGAACCCCTCCATTCGCGGGGATGTTACCGTCGCGCTCCTCCATGGCCGGCGAGCGGACGCGCAAAGCGATTCACGATCAGCCCGAATGGCTGCGCGGCGTGCCCGACCGCGTCGGCGACCGGCGGCTGCCCGCGGGCCGCGTCGTCTTGACGGGTTGCGGCACCTCGTTCCATGCCGCGCAGACGGGCGGCGAGGCACTGCAGGCGCTCGAAGCGGTCTTGTCTCCGCCGCGGGCCGACCTGCTCGTCTGCATCAGCCATGAGGGCGAGACGCGTCTGGTGATCGAGGCGGCGAAGGCCTTCGGCGGGCCGTTCTGGCTCGTAACCGGCAAGAGCGAAAGCGCGCTCGCCGAACTCGCCGACGAGGTGATTGTCGTCACGCCGGAGGTCGAAGAGTCCTATTGCCACACGGCCTCGTACACGTGCGCGGTGGCGGCGCTGGACGCGCTCAAAGGCGAGGACGTGAGATGGCTGCGGCCCGCGGTCGATCAGGCCCTCTCCGATCCACTCGAAGCCGGCGACTGGGAGCGCGTCGTCGTTGTGGGGGCGGGGCGCGACTGGCCGACGGCGCAGGAGGCGGTTCTGAAGCTCCGCGAAGGCGCGTACATCCCCGCCGAGGCTCACCACACCGAGCAGATCCTGCACGGGCATTTGGCGGCCATCGACGAGACGGTCCGTGTTTTCGTTCTCGAAGGCGAAGGTCGCGCCGCCGAGCGCGCCGCGGATGTCGTGAGGGCGCTCGGTGAGATAGGGGCCGAGACGACCCTGGTCCCGACCGCTCATCCCGTCGTCGACATCGTCCCGTTCCAGCTGCTGACGCTCGACCTCGCTGAACGGCGCGGCGTGAACCCGGACAAGATCCGCTGGGACGATCCCCGCTGGGACGCGGCGCGTCGCTCGTACGCCTAGAGGTCTCGACGAAGCTCTACGCCGAGCAAGCGGAGCTGTACGACGTCGCCTTCGACTGGGACGCGTCACCTCGACCGGATGGCCCAGCACCTACGAGCCGGCGCTCGCTACCTCGTCCAAGCTCCCTTTGTACGGGCCCGAGCCCACCGAGCGGCCGCCCGGATCGTCCTGGCGGCAAGGCGTGGAGAGGCCGCGGTGAACGTGACGTGGACGACCGAGCAGGTCGACCTCGCGCTCGGGATCGCGCGCCACCGTGCCCGCATGGAGATAGTTGCGGGGCCGCGCGCCGGTGACGTGGTCGAGGAGGTCGCTCTCGTACAGCCTGGACGCCGGAGCGCTGGACGGCCGCCGTTCACAATTCACGCTTTCGGTACGGCGGCCTCTTCGACGGCGCGCACGACCCGTCGGCCGAGGCCGCGCCCGGGGCGACTGGAGGGCTCGTCTGGCACGAGCTGACGCGGGGCTAGCGGGCGAGCAAGCCGCCGTTCACGGACGCGCCCTCGAGGAATGCGAGCCAGTCCGCCCACAGCTTCCGGTCGTCGAGGGTGATCGGCTCTGGATTCGCGCTCTCGAGTGCCTCGTCGACCTCCGTCACGGTGACGTGGATGCCTGCGCGAAGCTCAGGAAACGCCATGCCCTGCAGGACCATCTCCTGCCGCAGGCGCTCGACGTCGAGCGGGTCGAGAAAAACGTGGCCGGTCATACCGTCGTTCCGCGCCCAGTAGAGCCTCACGCCGCTCACCGCCTCCGCCTCCCGCCCGGCAGAGCCGGGCTCCAACGCGTCCGCGTTGAGTTAGACGCCGCGTCTGATTGAACGCGAATGCGTGCTCGCGTCCGCTCGCCGTACTCGTACTGCCTCGCGTCCGCTCGCTTGCCTCCTTTGCGAGCGACGCCTGAGCGACGTGAGGAGCGCATCAGGTGAGGTCCGCGAGCGCGACGAGGAGCCGGTCGACCTCCTCGGCCGTGTTGTAGTGGACGATGCCCACCCGCAGGCAGCCGTCCTCGAGGCCGAGATGCTCCATGACCTCGAGCGCGTAGTAGTTGCCCGGCCAGGCCGCGATGTCGCGTTCCGCGAGGACCGCGGCGAGCTCGACAGACGACCGTTGGGAGTGCGTCAGGGCGAACGTCGGCGTCCGGTTCAGCATCGTGTCGATCCCGTAGAGGCGGTAGGCGTCCGGCAAGCCGTCGAGGAAGCGCTCGCCGAGTTCGCGTTCGTGCGCCTGGATGGCGTCCCAGCCGAGCGATTCGAGGTACTCGATCGCGGCGGTGAAGCCAGCCAGCAGCTCGTGCGCGAGCGTACCGGTCTCGTAACGACGGGCGATAGGCTCGTCCGCGCTCGGGCGGACCTTGTACGGCCGCCAGCGCTCGATGACCTCGCGCTTCCCATAGAAGAGGCCGACATGGGGCCCGCAGAACTTGTATGGCGAGCAGATGAGAACGTCGACTTCCGTCGCTTCGACCTCGATTGGACCATGCGGCGCGTAATGGACGGCGTCGACCCACGCCAACGCGCCCGCCTCGTGCGCGAGCCTGACGATGCTCTTTACCGGGGTGATCGTGCCGACCGCATTCGAGGCCCACGGGAAAGCGACCACGCGAGTTCGGTCGGAGAGGACCGTCTCGAGCCTGGCGAGATCGAGCGTGCAGTCCTCCGGCTCGAAGTCGGCGAAATGAACGCGCAGCTCGAGATCTCGCGCGAGCTCGAGCCAGGGCGCGACGTTGGCGTCGTGATCGAGCCGCGTGACGACGATCTCGTCGCCCGCGTGGAGCTCCCGCGCGAGCGCGCGTGTGAGCGCGAAGTTGAGCGTGGTCATGTTCTGGCCGAAGCCGACCTCGTCCGCTGTCGCACCGAGGAAGCGGGCCGCAGCCTCGTGGGCGGCGTTGACCACCCCATCGCTGCGTCGGCTTGTCTGGAAGGGGCCGCCGAGGTTCGCGTTCGCCTCACGCAGGTAGGAGGCGATCGCTTCGATCACCGAATCAGGCGTCTGGGTCCCGCCGGGACCGTCGAAGAAAGCGGTCGGGCGGTCGAGCGCCGAGAAACGCGCGCGGACGGCTTCGACGTCGAGCGCGACGGTACTCACCGGACCGCTTTTCCATCCACGTGCCACTCGTAGTGCGGCATCGGGTTGAGCGACGCGCCGACGAAGCAGTCGCGTTCCGCTAAGTCGAGCAGTTCGCCGAGATCTTCCTCGCCTGGCTGCGGGTCGAGCTCGATCTCCAGGCGGCAGTCGATGTCGACGAAGGCGTAGCGACCGTCTTCCTCGCGCCTCGTGACGAGCCCGTTTGCTGCAGCGCTGCCGGTGACCGTGATTCCCGCCCGTTTGGCATGGAAGTCGAGGCTCTTGAACGTGCACCGCGCGAGCCCGGCGAGGACGAAGTGCTCCGGTGTCCAATCGGGCTCGGCGTGCGGCGGGTCGCCGAAGCGCTCGACGACGGCGTATTCGAAACGTCTGGCCGTTACTCGGGCCAGCGCGTGATCACCACTTTCTTCTCCGTGTAGAACTCGATCGCGTCGCGGCCGTGCGCGTGCAGGTCGCCGAAGAACGAATCCTTCCAGCCGGTGAACGGGAAGAAGGACATCGGCGCGGCGACGCCGATGTTGACGCCGATCATCCCCGCTTGCGCCTCGTAGCGGAACTTGCGCATCGCGCCGCCGGACGTCGTGAAGATCGACGCCGCGTTGCCTTTCGGCGACGAGTTCATGATCTCGAGGGCGTGGTCGAGATCGCGCGCCCGGATGAAGGTGAGGACGGGACCGAAGATCTCCTCCTTCGCGATCTCCGAGTCGGGATTGGCCTCGATGATCGTCGGGCCCAGGAAGTGGCCGTCGTTGGCGCCTTTGCCGCGGCCGTCGAGGACGACTTCGCCGCCCTCGGAGACGCCCTTGTCGATCCATTCGAGGATGCGGTCGCGCGACGCGCCCGAGATAACGGGGCCGACCTCGGTGTCGGGATCGGAGCCGTCGCCGATGACCATGGCGCCGCCCTTTTCCGCCAGGCGGCGCTTGAGCGGCTCGTACGCGTCGCCGACCGCGACGCACACCGAGTTCGCCAGGCACCGCTGGCCGGCAGCGTGGAACGCGGACGAGAGGACGCCGTCGACCGCCGACTCGAGCTCGGCGTCGGGCATGACGACCACGTGATTCTTCGCGCCGCCGAGCGCCTGGACGCGCTTCCCGTGCCTCGCAGCGGTCTCGTAGATGTGACGGGCGACTGGCGTCGACCCCACGAAGGAAACGCCGTCGATCCCGGGGTGTTCGAGGATCGCGTTGACCGAGTCCTTGCTGCCGTTCACGAGGTTCGCGACGCCGGCCGGCAATCCGATCCGGTCGATCAGCTCGAACGTGAGCTCCATCGCCAGCGGGTCCTGTTCGGAGGGCTTGACGATGATGGCGTTTCCGCAGGCGATGGCGAAGGGCAGGAACCACATCGGCACCATGAAGGGGAAGTTGAAGGGCGTGATCGCTGCAAACACGCCGATGGGCTGGCGGATCATGTCGGAGTCGATCCCGCGCGACACGTCCTCGAGGTTGGCGCCCTGCATGAGCGAGGGGATCCCGGTGGCGACCTCCACGCACTCGATCCCGCGGCGAACTTCGCCGGCGGCGTCCTTCATGGCCTTGCCGTTGTCCTGTGTGACCAGACGGGCTAGGTCGTCCTTGCGCTCCTCGAGGAGGTACTTGAGCTCGAAGCAGGCGCGGGCGCGCTCGAGCGGTGGTGTCTTGCGCCAGTCCGGGAAGGCCGCGCGGGCGGCACCCACGGCGCGGTCGATGTCGGTTGCGTTCGAAAGGGGGACCTGTGCAAGCTGTTCGCCGGTGGCGGGATTCGTGACGTCTAGCGTCTCGCTCGCTTTCGAATCCGTCCATTCGCCGCCGACGTAATTGGGCATCGTCCGCGTTCTCGTCTCAACCGCCATTGCTGCCTCCCCGTCGCTCGCTACTCCGCTGCGTCGTAGCGTACCGCCGTGTCGTCGGCCGTTCCGGATGTGTTGGGGCCCGGCTTGCGGGTCGTGTTCTGCGGCATCAATCCGGGCGTGCGCTCCGCGGCTGCTCGGGCGCACTTCGCCAACTCTCGTAACGACTTCTGGCGGCTTCTGGCGGATGGGGGGCTCACTCCGAGAGTGCTGGAGCCGGCGGAGCAGTGGGAGATGCTTCCTCTGGGCTACGGGCTGACGAACGCGGCGCTGCGGACGACGCGTGGGAGCTCGGATCTCCGGCGCGGCGACTTTTCGGGATCGCTCGAACGGCTGGAGCGGCTGGCGGCGGACCTGGAGCCCGAGTGGATCGCATTCGTCGGCAAGGCGGCCTACGAAGGTGTGTTCCGCGAGCGGCCAGAGCTTGGGCCGCAGGAACGTCGGCTGGCGAAGACCCGGCTGTTCGTCCTGCCGTCGACGTCGCCGGCGAACGCCGCGGTGTCCTACGAGGAGCGGCTCCGCTGGTTTCGCGCGCTCGCGGATCTCGTTCGAGTTTCGTGACGGTGTTGGCCGATCTCGCGCGCCACGCGCGCGCTTCTTCTCGTTACGCTGAAATGCGGGAGGAGGCGTGGGGTGACCCCAGCGTTATCCGCGCCACCTGTTTGTGATCGGCACCCTCCAGTCGCGGCCGAACGCCTTCGGGCGCAGCTTCACTCCCGGGGGCGCCTGCCGGCGCTTGTACTCCGCCTTGTCGATCATCTCGACGGCGCGCTCGACGACTTCGGGATCGAAGCCGTCCGTGGTCAGCTCCTCGCGGGAGGAGTCGAGCTCCACGTAGGCCTCCAGGACTTGGTCGAGTTGCGGGTACGGGGGCAGCGAATCCTCGTCCTTCTGGTCGGCGCGCAGCTCGGCGCTCGGCGCGCGGTCGAGCACCGACTGCGGAATGAGCTCGCGTCGCGCGCGCGCGTTCAGGTGCTTCGCCAGCCGGTACACGTCCGTCTTGTACATGTCCTTCAACAGCGCGAACCCGCCGGCCATGTCGCCGTAGAGGGTCGAATAGCCGACCGAGAGTTCGCTCTTGTTACCCGTTGCGAGCGGCAGCGATCCGAACTTGTTCGACAGCGCCATGACGAGGAGGCCGCGAATGCGAGCCTGGAGGTTCTCCTCCGCGATCCCCGGCTCGGTGCCGGCGAAGGCATCGGCGAGGGCCACGCCGACTGCCTCCCTGATCGACTCGATCGGAATCTCCATGTAGCGCGCGCCGAGTCCGTCGGCGACGTGCTTCGCGTCCGCGCGCGTCCCTGCGGACGTGTACTGGGACGGCATGGAGACGCAGACCACGTGCTCGGGCCCGAGTGCTTCCGCCGCGAGCGCCGCCGTGAGCGCCGAATCGATTCCACCCGAGACGCCGAGGACGACCTCGGCAAAGCCGTTCTTCTGCACGTAATCGCGCAGGCCCAGCTCGAGCGCGAGCCGCATCTGCTCGAGATCGTCGAGGAGCGGTGCCGATGTCGGTTCGGCCGCCTTCTTGCGGTCCGCGCGCTCGGGGATCTCGACGACGGGTGGGTCGGGAAGCTCGCGACGCGTGCGTGCGAGTGCGCGCCGCCGCGCGTCACGGAGCCGCCGTCCGACGGCGGTCGTCGCGTCGACGTCGACGACGAGCAGCGCTTCCTCGAACGCAGGCGCACGGGCGACGACGCGGCCCTCCTCGTCGAGCACGAGACTATGGCCGTCGAAGATGAGCTCGTCCTGCGCGCCGACCGCGTTGACGAACGCGATCCAGCACGAGTTGTCTCGCGCGCGCGTGCCGAGCATCTCCTCCCGCTCGACGCCCTTTCCGAGATGGAAGGGGGAGGCGGAGATGTTCGCGACGACATGCGCGCCCGCGAGCGCGAGGTCCGTGGCGGGCGGACCCGGCTGCCAGACGTCCTCGCACACCGTCGGTCCGATGAGCGTCTCGCCGCAGCGCAGGAGCACGAGCCCGCGTCCCGGCTGGAAGTAGCGGTCCTCGTCGAAGACGCCGTAGTTCGGCAGAAACTGCTTCCGGTACATCGCCAGCACCTCGCCGTCGACGCAGATCGCGCAGGCGTTGAAGAGATCACGGTCGAGGTGCGGCGTCCCCACGAGCGCCGCGATCCCCTTTGTCTTCGCGGCGATCTCGTCCAGCGTGCGCGCGGCGGCACGCAAGAAGCCGGGCCGGAGCAGGAGATCCTCGGGCGGATAGCCGGTGACGGCCAGCTCGGGGAAGAGGACGAGCTCCGCTCCCGCGTCACGCGCTTCCTCGAGGCGCTCGACGATCCGGTCGCGGTTCCCGTCCAGATCGCCGACGACGGTGTTCATCTGTGCGAGTGCGAGACGCATCACCGTCAGCTTAGCGGTTTTCGCTCCAGAGGCGAATACTCTCCCTCGAACGAGGAATTCCTCGCCAGAAACAAGCGCTCCCGAACATCCTTTCTCAGCACAGCAATCTCACCGAAGGAGTCGATGAGACGGTTGCGGATCATGTGCGCCCTCGGCGCGGTCGTTGTGGCAGCGGCGCTCGCCCCGGGCGCCGCGCTTGGACAGACAGCCAGCGTTTGACCTAACCGGGCAGGACACGCCCGGAAACGACGCCAATGCGGGCGCAACCATCGGCGACTCGGCCGCGACGGCGTCCACTGGGGATGGCGATGAGAGCGCGGCGAGCACGACCGGTACGAGCGGCGGCAGCGACGGGAGCGGCGGGACCCGCGACTCGGCGGGAGGTGCGGGTGCCGGCTGCGTCACGGGACCGGCGGAAGCGGCGATCTCAGCGGAGGCACGACCGTCGGCTCGTGCACGACGACGGGCAGCGCGACCGCGGGCACGGCCAACGGGGACACGACCGGCGGCGGCACGCTCGGCTGCGCGAGCGCAGGCGCCTCCGGGGGCGGCACCACCGACGCGAGCGCCGGACTCTGCCGCTCCGAGACAACCGAGCCGGGCGGCACCCCGGCTGACTTCGGTCCGCGCGCCCGAACCGGCGGCGTCGCCGGCGAGCGGGCGAGTGGTCGCAGTTCGCCGAGGGGGGTCCTCGGCGCGCTGGCGAGCGGCGAGCTTCCCTTCACCGGCTTGCCGCTCGCGGCGGTGGTCCTTGCCGGGCTGACTCTGACTGGGCTAGGCGTCTTCGTGCGGCTGCACCCACCCGCCCTGGACGCCGGCGAATAGCCCGGCGGGGACAACGAGCGCCCGCGGCTACGGGCGCAAGGCCTCGAGGCGCTCGATCTCGTCGAGCGCCTCGGGGTTCTCCACGGACGAGAGATCCCCGGGATCCTTGCCGAGCACCTTCGCGCGCACGGCGCGCCGGACGATCTTGGCGCTCCGCGTCTTCGGCAGGGCGCCGACGAACACGATTCGCTCCGGCCGGAACGCCTTGCCGAGCTCCTCGGCGGCCCGGTCGGCCACCTCCCGCTCGAGATCCTCACCACCGTCGCTCCCCGGCTTGAGCACGCAGAAGACCCAGGCGACCTCGCCCTTCACCTCGTGGGGGACGCCCACAGCCGCCGCCTCGGCGACAGCCGGGTGCGCCACGACCGCCGATTCGATCTCTGCCGGCCCGATCCGCTTGCCGGCGATGTTGAGCGTGTCGTCGCTGCGCCCGTGCAGATACCAGTAACCGTCCTCGTCCACGGACGCCCAGTCTCCGTGCACCCAGAGGCCGGGGATCCGCCGCCAGTACGCCTCGAGGTAACGCTCAGGATCGCGCCAGAAACCCCGCGTCATCCCCGGGAACGGCTTCCGGCAGGCCAGCTCGCCCACCTCGCCGGTGGCGACGAGCGAATTGCCCTCGTTGTCCACGACGTCCATGTCCATCCCGAGCGCGGGACCGCCGAGGGAGCAGGCCTTGATGGCGATCGCGGGCGTCGGCGAGAGGAAACAGGCGCCGACCTCCGTCCCGCCGGAGCAATTGATGATCGGGCAGCGGCCGCCGCCGACGTGCTCGAAGAGCCACATGTACGGCGCCGGGTTCCACGGCTCACCGGTGGTGACGATGGTGCGCAGCGACGCGAGATCGGCGCGGGGCTCGCCATGCGGGATGAGCGCGCGGACGAGAGTCGGCGAGCAGCCGAGGACGTTGACGCACTCGCGCTCGACGAGCGCCCAGAGGCGGTGGGGCGGCTGATCCGGCGCGCCCTCGGCGAAGATCAGCCTGCAGCCGAGCGCGCCGCCGCCGACGACGGTCCACGGCCCCATGATCCAGCCCATGTCCGTGGCGAAGAGGATGACTTCGCCCGCGTGGGCGTCGGCCTGGTAGGCGACTTCGCGCGTGATCGAGACGAGGAAGCCGCCGTGGACGTGCAGGACGCCCTTCGGCTTGCCTGTCGTACCGGACGTGTACGTGAGCAGGTACGGATGTTCGGCGTCCAGCTCCAGCGGGGCGAGCTCGCCGGGCCCGAGTTGGACGCCGTCCCAGGAGCCGTCGGCACGCGACCACGTCACGACGTGCTGGACGGACGGCGATTCCGTCACGGCTTCCTCGACAGTGGCGCGCATGTCGAGCCACTTGCCACGCCGCAGCGACGTGTCGGCGGTGATGACGACCTTCGCCTCGGAGTCGCGAAGGCGTTCGCGAACCGCGGGCGCTGCGAAGCCGGAGAAGATCGGCACTTGCACGGCGCCGACGTGCGCGCAGGCGTGCGATGCGACGGCGACCTCGGGGCACATCGGCATGTAGATGGCCACTCGGTCGCCGGGCTCGATCCCCAGCGCGATGAGGCCCTCGGCGAGGCGCGTCGTCGCCCGCGAGAGCTCCGCGAAGGTCCACTCGCGGCGCTCACCGTCCTCGCCCGCGAAGACGGCGCCGACCGCGTCCGGCGTGCGCTCGCTCCACCGGTGGACGCAGTTCCAGGCCACGTTGACCGTGCCGCCGACGAACCACGTCGCCCACTCGGGACCGCGCGAGAGGTCGACGACCTCGTCCCACGGCCTGAAGAAATCGAGGTCCATGTCCTCGATGGCGGCCGGCCAGAACCACCCGGGATCCTCCTGCGAGCGGCGCACGAGCTCCCAGTAGTCGTCGAAACCGTGCCGGCCCATGAGCCGAACGACGTTCGCGCGCGCAAGCACTTCCTCCGACGGGGTCCACACGACGTCAGGCATCGGTCCAGTCTGCCGGTTGTGGTAACTTAGCTCTTACTAACTTCAAGGGAGGTACGCGATGAAGGCGAGGATCCTCGCCCCGGAGAACCGCAAGTGGCTGACGCTCGTCGCCGTTGCGTTCGGGCTTTTCATGATCATGCTCGACAACACGATCGTGAACGTCGCGCTCCCGTCGATCCAGCACGACCTGCACATCGGCATCTCCGAGTTGGAGTGGGTCTTCAACGGCTATGCGCTCACCTTCGGCGTCCTCATGCTCACCGGTGGCAAGCTCGCCGACCTCCTCGGGCGCCGCCTCATCTTCATCGTCGGACTCGTGATCTTCGCCGGCTCGTCGCTGGCGTGCGGCCTCGCGACCACGGGGGGCGTCCTCATCGGCGCACGGGTCGTCCAGGGCGTCGGGTCGGCGCTCATGAACCCGGCCACGCTCTCGATCATCACGGCCACGTTCCCGCCGAGGCAGCGCGGCATGGCCATTGGGATCTGGGCGGGCGTCGCCGCGATGGCGCTGGCCATCGGCCCGCTCGCCGGCGGTCTCATCACCGAGCACATCGGCTGGAACTGGATCTTCTTCATCAATGTCCCCGTGGGCGCCGTGGCGATTCTCTTCACCCGCCTCGTGGTGGACGAGTCCCGTGACACCTCGGCCGAGCAACGGCTCGACCTGCCCGGCCTACTCGCCTCGGCGATTGGCCTCTTCGGCCTCACCTATGCGCTCATCGAGGCGAACACGTACGGCTGGACTTCCGGCCGGATCCTCGGCCTCTTCGCAGTGGCAGTCGCCGGGCTGGCCGCGTTCGTCGTCCTCGAGCTGCGCCAGCGCGTTCCGATGCTCGATCTCTCGTTGTTCAGAAACGGAACGTTCGCCGGCGCGAACACCGTCATGCTGCTCGTCGGGCTCGCCATGTTCGGGGTCTTCTTCTACAACTCGCTCTTCATCCAGAACATCATGGGCTACTCCGCCGTCCAGACCGGCGCGTCCTTTCTGCCCATGACGGGCTTGATCATCCTGGTCGCGCCGCTGGCCGGGAAGTTCTCCGACCGCGTCGGCTCGCGCTGGCTCATGGGTGTCGGAATGGTGCTCCTCTCAGCGTCGCTTTTCATCTTCTCGCGGCTCGACGCGGCCTCGGACTTCTGGAACGTTTTCCCCGGCCTCATCGTGGGTGGGCTCGGGATGGCGTTCGTCATGACGCCGACGACCGCCGCGGCAATGGGTTCCGTTCCAGTCGACAAGGCCGGCGTCGGCTCTGCCGTGCTGAACAGCATGCGGCAGGTCGGCGGCTCGCTCGGGATCGCCGTCATGGGCGCGATCGTCCTGTCGCAGGTCAATGGGATCCCCGGCACCCCCGAAGCCGCAGCGGGCTTCATCACCGGCTACCAGCACGCTCTCATCGTCGCCTCGCTGATCGCGCTCGCCGGCGCCTTCCTCTCCGTCGCCACCGTGCGCAAGTACCGGCACGCCGACCAGGCCGTTCCCGAGGCGGCCTAACGTTGAGCACCACCCGCCTTCCCGCTGAGGAGCGCCGCGCGGCGCTCCTCGAGACGGCCTGCGCGGTCTTCTCGCAGGGGACGTACCGCGGGACGACGACGGCCGAGATCGCCCGTGAAGCGGGCGTCACCGAGCCGATTCTGTACCGCCACTTCGACTCCAAGCGCGACCTCTACCTCGCGTGCCTCGAAGAGACCTGGACCGGCGTTCAGACGATGTGGGAGGCGGCGATCGAAGCCGAACCCGATCCGGCGCTGTGGGTGGCGGCGATCGGTCGGTCGTTCGTCGAGTCGGAGGTCAAGCGGCCGCTCATCTCCAATCTCTGGGTCCAGGCGCTCGCCGAAGCGAGCGAGGACCCCGTCATTCGCGCCTACATGAAGGGCCACATGCGCGCGGTCCACGCGTACGTGGTCGCCATCGGGCGCAGGGCGCAATCCTCGGGAGCAATCGACGCCGAGCGCGATATCGAGGCGGAGGCGTGGATCTTCATCTCGCTGGGGCTCCTGTCCATGGCCGACCGCGTGCTCGACGGCGTCATGCTCGACAAGTGGCCTGCCATCAGGCGCTCCCGCCTCCGCTGGCTCACGGGCCGGAACGACCCTTTGGACTGAATTCGGTATGCACTTCACCTTCGGGTGAAGCGCCACCCGTTCGGGCGATGCCGAAAACGGCGGAAACGCCGATGCTAGGTACGTGTTTTGCCCCGTTAAAGGCGACGACCCGGAGGTTTCGGCTCTGCGGCCCAGCCGATGCCTCCGGGTTGGTGTCGCCGGGAATCTGGCGCGCCTCCCGCACCCCTCTGCCTGGCGTCCGGCAGGAATGCGAGTTAGTCGGACTATAGCCACTCGCCCCGAGAAGTCAAGTAGGCTTGTGAAGTAAATTTTTCTTCGTATAGTTCACCCTAGGATCCCATGCGCGACCAGCTGATCTCTGCTCCCAAGACCGCCCCGGCGATGCGCCCGAGCCTCGGCGACCGCGTGCGCCAGCTCCGGATCGCCAAGGGGTTGACGCAGACCGAGCTGGCCGGCGAGCGCTTCTCGAAGGAGTACGTGAGCCAGATCGAGCGCGGCAAGACTCGCCCGACCGGCGAGACGATCGAGTGGCTTGCCGCCCGGCTCGGAGTCGACCAGAGCTTCCTCGAGACGGGCGTTTCCTCGAGCGAGCGCGAGCGCGTCGAAAGCGTGATCGCGCGCGCCGAGGCAGCGCTGGAATCGAACTCTTACCAGGACGCGGTGGACGAGATCGGGCAGCTCGGGAGCGCACTCGACGCGGTTGCCGTCCCGGCGCTGCAGTTCCGGGCCCTGCTCGCTGAGTCTTGGGGTCGGATGAACCTCGGCGAGGTGCGCGAGGCGATCGCCCGGCTCGACGCCGCGCGCCAGCTCGTCGAAGCGCCGACGTTCAGCGACGTCGATCGGGCGGAGGTCCTCTACCGGCTTGGCGTTTGCCGTTACAAGCTGTCCTCGATCGCAACGGCTGTCGCGCTTCTCTCGGAGGCGCTCGAGCTCGCCGAGCGATCGGCTCTGCCGGCCGACCGGCTTCGGTCCAACATTCTGGGCTGGCGCTCCCGGTGCTACCGGCGCCAGCGGGACTGGGAAGCCGCGCGCGAGGACGTGGAGCGCGCGCTGGAGCTGGCCGAGGGCTTGAACGACCGGCGCACCGTCGCCCATCACTACTTCCAGGCCTCGCTCATCGCCGAGCGGACGGGCCACTGGGTGCTCGCGCGGTCGTACGCCGAGCGCGCGAAGGCCCAGTACGAAGAGCTCGCCGACCAGGCCAACGTCGGTCGGCTCCTGAACAACTTGGGCGGCCTCAACTTCCAGCTCGGTAAGCCCCAGGAGGCAATTCGCCATCTCAAGGACGCTTATCGCGTCCTCCTCGAGGTCGGCACCGAGGCCGAGACGGGCTACGTCGTCTCGTCGCTGGCGCAGGTTCATCTGCGCACGGGCGAGCCGAAGTTGGCCGAGGAGCAGGCGCGCCATGCGCTCGAGCTCCTCGGCGACCGCGTCGACGTCCTCGACGAGATCGGCAACGCCCAGCTCGTCCTCGGGCGCGCGCTGCTCGAGCAGGAGCGCCTCGACGACGCAGGAGAAATGTTCAAGGCGGCCGAAGCGAGCTTCGAACAGCTCTCGTCGGTCAGCCACCGCGCCGCCGCGTGGGTCGCCCAGGGCGACCTCGCAGTGCGCCGCGGGGACGACAGGCATGCCGCGCACCTCTACCGGCGCGCGGCCGAAGCGCTACAGGACTTCCGGTTCTAGGGAAGGAGGTGAAGCACGTGACGGCACGCCAGGTTCAGCTGCTCGTTCTGTTGGTCATGCTGGCGGCATTCCTCGCCAAGGGCCACTGGGTCGGCTTCTTCGACGGTCATTAGCGGAGCGGAAGGACGTCGGCAGCACGCGTCGAAATTTGCGCGCGTGGCAATACCTTCCGAGATGGAACCGCGTCCTTCCCTCCGTCCTCTCGCCCCGCTGATCGGGATGCTGGCCGCCCTGTGGCTTGTCACGGCCGGCCTGATCGCGGCGCAACTTCTAGCGGGCTAGCGGTCGGCCTAGTCGTTAGGGCCTTCGGCCCCGACGTCGACCTGCATGGACGCGCGCATGCATTCCCGCAGGCTCACCACACCCACGGTCCGGCCCCCCTCGACAACGGGCAGGTGCCGGAAGCCGTGCTCGAGCATCGTCCGCATCGCCTCGTCGATCGACGTCGACCCGCTCGCGGTGATCGGATCCTCGGTCATCCATTCGCGGACGCGGGCCTCGCTCGTGTGGACGCGGCCGGCGACCGCTTTCAGCAGGTCGCGCTCGGTGAGGATGCCGATCAGTCGGCCGGCGTCGAGCACGACGGCGGATCCGACGCCCTCCTCGGCCATGCGCTCGGCGGCTTCGCCCAGCGTGTCCTCGGGCGCGACCGCGACGATCGCGCCCGTCATCAGCTCCCCCAGGTGTGTCATCCGCCGAGCATAGCCACGCCACGTTTTCCCCGCCAGGCTCCGAATGATAGGATCGCCCTCGGCCGGGCTTGCTTCATTTCGTAAAGTAATCGGAGGTGGCTGATGGCTGAGAACGGCTACGCGAAGCCGGTGCTCGTGACGACCGAGTGGCTGGCGGGGAAGCTCGATGACGACAGCATCGTCATCGCGGAAGTCGATGAAAATCCGGATCTCTACGACGAGGGCCACATCCCCGGAGCGGTCAAGCTCCATTGGCGCGACGATCTGCAAGACCCGATCGAGCGGGACGTCGTCGACCGAGAGACGTTCGAGCGCTTGCTCGGCGAGCGCGGGGTTGGCAACGAGACCACCGTTGTCCTGTACGGGGACAAGAACAATTGGTTCGCCGCGTACGCCTACTGGTATCTCAAGGTCTACGGCCACCAGGACGTGCGGATCCTCGACGGTGGGCGTCAGAAATGGATCGACGAGGGCCGTGAGCTGAGCACGGATATCCCAGCGCCGGAGAAGAAGACGTACAAGGCCAAGGAGCGGGACGAGTCCATCCGCGCCTACCGCGACCAGGTGCGGGACTGGATCGGGGAAGGAAGCCGCGCCCTCGTCGACGTTCGGTCGCCCGGCGAGTTCTCCGGCGATCTGATCGCACCTCCAGGTTACGAGCAGGAAGGCGCGCAGCGGGCAGGGCATATCCCGACGGCCGCCTCGATCCCATGGGCGAGCGCGGTGCAGGACGACGGCACCTTCAAGACGGCCGACGACCTGAAAGAGCTCTACGGCGGGAAGGGCGTCACACCCGACAAGGAAGTGACGGCCTATTGCCGCATCGGCGAGCGCAGCGCTCACACCTGGTTCGTCCTCCGGGAGCTGCTCGGCTACGAGCGGGTGCGAAACTATGACGGGTCGTGGACCGAGTGGGGCAACCTCGTCGACGTGCCCATCGAGAAAGGTTCGGGCAGCTAGGCCGGATCGAGACAGTCGACTACCACACCGCCGGCGAGCCGTTCCGGATCGTGACGTCCGGCGCGCCGGAGATCCCCGGCGCGACGGTGCGCGAGCGGCGCGAGCGCGCGCACGCGAGCGAGGACGTGGACCGCGTGCGCCGCATGCTCTGCCACGAGCCGCGCGG
>DASQXE010000071.1:0-38458 GCA_035639875.1 Gaiellaceae bacterium
CATGCAGGAGATCTTGCTCGCGGCCTGGCAGGGACTCGGCCGCTTCGAGCGACGCGCCTCGCTCCGCACCTGGCTCTATCGGGTTGCCACCAACCGCTGCCTGAACATGCTCCGAGCCGCAAGTCGCCGCCCCCGCCTGGAGAAGCCCCTCGACGCCGACCTCCCCGAGCCGACCCGCCTCAGCGAGGTCGCCTGGATTGAGCCCTACCCGGACGTCCTCCTCGAAGGACTGACCGACAGCCCGCCCGGCCCCGAGGCGCGCTACGAAGCCCGGGAAGCGATCTCGCTCACCTTCGTGACCGCACTCCAGCTGCTGCCGCCGCGGCAGCGTGCGGTGCTCATCCTGCGCGACGTCCTCGGCTACCACGCCACCGAAGTCGCCGAGATGCTCGACTCCAGCACAGAGTCGGTGACGAGCGCGCTCAAGCGTGCCCGCGCGACCCTCGCGCGCAAGACCCCGGCGGGTGAGCGCGAGCAGCCCCCGCCCCCGAGCTCGCCAGCCGAACAGGCGCTCGTCGAGCGGCTCACCCGAGCGTTCGAGGCGAGCGACGTCGACGCGATCATCGGCCTGCTCAGCGAGGACGTGCTCTTCGCCATGCCGCCGCTCGAATACGTCGGACGCGAGCTCGCCACCCGCTTCCTGATCGCCGTCACCCTCCAGCAACGGCCGCGAAACCGCGTCGTCGCCACGCGGGCCAACGGCCAACCCGCCCTCGCACTCTATGTCCGCGACCCCGGCGGCCGCGTCTTCCACGCCATGGGACTACTGGTACTAACCCTCACCGGCGACCAGGTCTCCGCGATCACCCGCTTCGATAACAGCGTGCTCCCCCGCTTCGGCTTGCCTCGAAAGCTGCCCGGCTGAACTAGCGTTGCGCGGCTGATGCAGTGTCGTGCATCTGCCGCCACGGGCATGGAGCGTTTATGGAGCAGAGCGGGCACAACCAGTGGCAACCGGCAGCTCAATATCAGAGCCGTCGATCGCCCGCGGTGTGCGCCAGGATCGCCGCAACCACCTGATCTCAGGGCGGCCGAGGCGGCAGCTCATGCCCAGGCCTCGAAGCGGCAGCAGGCGCGCCTCCGGTCGTGGAGACTCGAGTTTCTTCCGGCCAGGTCCAGGCGTAGTACACGACGGCCGCGAGTAGTGCGACCTCGATGGCGCTGCCGAGAATGTAGTAGCCCCACTCGCCGATTGCGCCGGCGATGATCGTGAGCGCATACACGATGCCCAGCGCGATGTTCGCGATCCGGCTGACGCGTGGTCGAAGGACAAGTGCGAGGAACACCATCAGGCTGGGAATGACGACATAGACGGTCGTCCCCAGGAGGAACGACTGGTTAATGCTGAACCCGCTGACCTCGCCGGCCTCGAGCTCGGCGCGGAAGTCGCGGCGATAGAGGCTGAAGAGGTCGACGTACGCGAAGCGGGACGAACCGCTTGACGAAGTCGAGCGCGGTCTGCGCGACCTCCTGCCAGCCGTGGTCGATGGTCAGCGAGTGGCCGCGGTTGGGCATCTTCTTGATCTCCGTGACGCTCGGGTTGCGCTTCTGCCTCTTGTAGGAGGCGTTGGCGATCGCCCAAGGAACCGTGTGGTCCTTTTCCCCGTCGAGGATCAGCAGCGGACCCCGATCGGGGTTCTTCGTGTCGACCTTCGACTCCGTCCACGGGTTGAGGTTCGCGTTGCCCATCTGAACGAGAGCGATCCCAGACCCGGCGACATGGAACGTGTCGTAGAGCTCCTTCGCCTCCTTGTCATCCAGTGCGTTCGCCCAGCCGTACTTGAACTGGTCGAACGTGAGCGTGATCGCGCGCCCGCGCGTGCGCGGGTCGACCAGGAACGGGCCCACCCCTTTGAGCACCGAGAGCGGCAGCGGCAGGACGCCGCGGAAGACTGAGGCGCCGGCAAGGCCCAGCCACCACAGACGACCTGCGCAGGACGTTCATTTCGCACCTCATCCTCGGTCTTGGCCTCGACGCAATAAGGGTCGCGAAAATCGCAGGACACGCACAATCGAAAAACGAAAAAGCCCGCGTCCCCGCGGGCCTTTGTCAGATGGGCGGTACTGGGCTCGAACCAGTGACCCCCAGCTTGTCGAGCTGGTGCTCTCCCAACTGAGCTAACC
Source organism: Gaiellaceae bacterium (assembly GCA_035639875.1). Classification (GTDB taxonomy): domain Bacteria; phylum Actinomycetota; class Thermoleophilia; order Gaiellales; family Gaiellaceae; genus JAIBJP01. The sequence continues at coordinate 2,125 of DASQXE010000071.1, forward strand.
GCCCCTGCGGCGGTCAGTGTAGCCGAGCGTAGATCAACTTTCGGGGCTCGGGAGTAGGGCGCGAGCATCGTCGAGATCCTCGGCGTGCACGAGGATCTCGCGCGGACCGGCCGCTGTGAAGTCCTCGATCGGTGACTCGATCGCCTCGGTGTCGCGGTACGCGCATTCGATGCCCGCTGCGCGAAGTAGGCCACAGAACATCTCCGCCTCCGACTCGCTCGACACAACGGTCAGGACAACCGCCTGGTCAGGGTCCATGCCGGGAGGCTAGCGAAGCCGAACGCGATTCCCCAAGAAGCGAAGGGGGTTCGTGAGCTTCCCGTCCACCCACACCTGGAAGTGCAGATGGACGCCGGTGCAGGAGCCCGTGCAGCCCGCGCGGCCGATCAGCTGCCCCTCGGCGACGCGCTCGCCGCGCTTCACGAACGCCCGGGCAAGGTGCGCGTACATCGTCACGATCCCATTCGCGTGCCGGATCTTGATCACGAGGCCGTAGCCCTCGAAGTTCCGCAGCCAGCCGACGGCGATGACGCGGCCCGAGAGCGCCGAGTACACCTTCGTATGCGCCCAGCCCTCGATGTCGATGCCCTCGTGCATCCGACCCCAGCGCATGCCGAAGGGCGAGCCGAGGTTCCCGTTCAGCGGAACGAAGAAGAGGTGCCGATCTGGGATCCTGGCTGGTCGCTCTGTATAGCGGGCCCCGGCCGCCGGAGCGAAAAGCGCCGCGAGCACGAAGCCCGCGAGCGCGGTCCGGGCGAACACTGGGCCGGATTTTACAGGTAAATCGCAGTCACACCTTCTCGAGCGGCGCGTAATCCAGCATCAGGCGCCGCTCGACGCCGTCCTCGGCGAAGCGCACGGTCACTGTTCCGTCCGGGTCGATCCGCGTCACGACGCCCTCGCCGAGCGTCGAATGGCGGACGGAATCGCCGGTCGAGAGATCCGGCACGTCGCGCCGTACGGCAACGGTCGGAGCGCCATACCCGGACCAGGAGGCGGGACGGAGTCGCTCGCGCTCGATCTCCTCCTGCGGCAGCTCATCGAGAAACCGGCTGGGCAGGTTGAACCCCCGCGAGCCCCAGAGGGAGCGGGCGGACGCGTGCGTGAGCGTGAGCCGTTCCTTCGCGCGCGTGAGCCCAACGTACGCCAGGCGGCGCTCCTCCTCGAGACCCTGCTCCTCGAGCGAGCGCGCGTGCGGGAAGACGCCCTCCTCCATCCCGATGAGGAAGACGGCCCGGAACTCGAGTCCCTTGGCGTTGTGGAGAGTCATGAGCGTGACGAGGCTTCGCTCGGGCGAGATTTCGTCCTGATCCGAATAGAGCGAGATTTGCTGGAGGAACTCGGACAAGGTCGGCGTTTCCGCCTGTTCCTGGTACTCCCGTGCGACTCCGACGAGCTCGAGTAGGTTCTCGACGCGGCCCTGGGCCTCGACCGTGCGCTCGGCCTCCAGCGCCTCGAGGTAGCCGCTCTTGTCGAGGACGCGCTCGAGCAACTCGGGTACGGGAAGCTCGAGGGCTCCGGCCATGAGCGACTCCAGCAGCGTCCGGAACCGTTCCACGGCCTTGAGCGGCGCAGCCCCGACGCCCGCCTCGTCGGCGCGCCCGAGCGCTTCCCAGAGCGAGATGCCCTGCGCGTCGGCGAAGCTGCGTAGCCTCGCGAGGGAGGCGTCGCCGATCCCGCGCCGCGGCTTGTTGGCGATGCGGGTCAGCGAGACGGCGTCGTAGGCGTTGTCGATCACCTGTAGATAGGCGATCGCGTCCTTGATCTCGGCCCGCTCGTAGAAGCGCGGCCCGCCGATCACCTGATAGGGGATCTCCTGGCGGACGAGCACGTCCTCGAGAACGCGCGACTGCGCGTTCGTCCTGTAGAAGACCGCGATCTCGGCACCCGTGAAGCCCTCGTCGATGAGCGTCGCGACCTCGGCGGCGACGAACCGCGCCTCGGCGTGCTCGTCCTCGACCTCGACGACGCGCACCGGGTCGCCCTCCCCCAGCTCGCTCCAGAGATTCTTCGGCTTGCGCTCGCGGTTGTTGGCGATGACCGCGTTGGCCGAGCGCAGGATCGAGTTCGTCGAGCGGTAGTTCTGCTCGAGGGCGATGAGGCGGGCACCGCCGAAGTCGCGCTCGAACTCGAGGATGTTGCGGATGTCGGCGCCGCGGAAGGCGTAAATTGACTGATCCGGATCGCCGACGGCGAACACGTTGCCGTGTTCACCGGCGAGGAGCTGCAAGAGCCGATACTGGGCGTGGTTCGTGTCCTGATACTCGTCCACGAGGACGTACCGGAACGCCTTGCGCCAGCGCGTGAGCGCCTCGGGAAAGCGCTCGAGGCCATCGACGGTGAGCATGAGGAGGTCGTCGAAGTCAACGGCATTCGAAGTGAAGAGTCGGCGCTGGTAGAGGCCATATGCATCCGCCACGGTCTGGTCGTAGAACGACGCCACGCGGGAGCGATAGTCGTCCGGACCGACGAGCTGGTTCTTTGCCATCGAGATCTGCGCGTGGATTCCGCGTGGGACGAACCGCTTCGGATCGCGCTCGAGCTCCTCGAGGCACTGCTTGACGAGCCGCACCTGGTCGGCTTGGTCGTAGATGGTGAAGTTGGAGCGGTACCCGAGCCGCGGCGCCTCACGGCGGAGGATGCGCCCGCAGGCGGCATGGAAGGTCATCACCCACATGCGCGGCGCGATGTCGCCGAGTAGCCCTTCCAGCCGCTCCTTCATCTCGCCGGCCGCCTTGTTCGTGAACGTGATGGCAAGGATCTCCTGGTGCTTCACGCCACACGCGACGACGAGATGCGCGATGCGGTGCGTGAGCACGCGCGTCTTCCCCGAGCCGGCACCGGCGACCACGAGCACCGGTCCCTCGGTGGTGAGGACCGCCTCGCGCTGAGCGGGATTCAGGTCCGCTAGGTACTTCTCGGGCGACGCAACGGCCATCGGCTCAGACTAGCCTCGATCCACGCAGAGGCCCGAGCGAGCTCGTAGGTGTCGCTCGATTTCAGCACGATCTCTACTTCCGGACCGTCCTCGAGGAAACGTGGATAGCTACCCACGGTGACTCCTGGATGGAGCTTCGTCGCTTCTTCGAGGATTCCGACGATCTGTCCCTCGCCCGTGCGGTAGCTCCGGCGCCAGGTCGCAATGGCGGGCCCACGGAAGCGCTCCGCCACCGACTCGAACATAGCCTCCATCTCGCGCGGGAGCCCGGGGAAGACGAGCACGTTCTCGAGGACGAAGCCGGGGGCTCCTCCGAGCGGGTTCTCGAGCGGCTCGGCCCCGCGCGGAAGGCAGGCCCAGCGGGCGGCGTAATCGCCCAGCCCTCGTCCCTCGAACCTGGTGCGCAGGGCCTGCGCGACCGCAGGAATCTCGACGCAGTCGACCCCGAACGCCTCGGCAACCGCTTCGCGGGTGATGTCGTCGGGCGTCCCTCCAAGGCCGCCGGTCACGAAAACCACGTCCGCGCGCGGAGCCTCGGCCCGGAGCAGCGCCGCGATCTCGTCGACGTCATCCCGAACGGCCGCGATCAGCTTCACCTCGACGCCGAGGGCAGCGAGTCTGCGCGCCAGCCACGACGCATTCGTGTTCTCGACGTCTCCCGAGACGATCTCGTTGCCGACCGTGAGCACGACCGCGGTGCGCACCGCTGATGGTTATAACCTAGGCGCACTAACATGGCCGCTCGGCAAGGGGGGATCTCTGACTACGAGCGCCTGCGACGGCTCCAGGCCGTCACGGATGCGGCGCTGAGGACCCTTACGGTCGAACAGCTCTTCGACGTGTTGCTCGAGCGAATTCGGGACGCGCTCGAGGCCGATACGTGCGCCATCCTCCTGCTCGACGAGGATCGAAACGAGCTCGTCGCCCGCGCCGCCAAGGGGCTCGAGGAGGAAGTCGAGCGCGGTGTCAGGATCCCGGTGGGAAAGGGATTCGCAGGCCGCGTGGCGGCAGAACGGCGCCCCGTGATCCTCCCGGAGGTCAACCACGCTAACGTGCTCAACCCGATCCTGCGGGAGAAAGGCGTCAGGTCGCTGCTCGGCGCTCCGCTCCTCGCGCGCGGCCGGGTGCTCGGCATCGTGCACGTGGGCACACTCGCGCCCCGGGAGTTTACGGAAGAGGACGTCGCGCTCCTCGAGCTGGTGGCCGAGCGGGCCGCACTAGGCCTCGAGCGTGCTCTGCTGCACGACGAGCTGCTGAGGCTCGACGGGATCAAACACGACTTCATCGTCACCGCGGCACATGAGCTGCGCGCTCCCGCCGCCGTCATCTACGGCGTAGCGACGACGCTCGCCAACCGCAGGCAGTCGCTGGACGAGGAGACGCTCGGCGAGCTCCTCGACGCCTTCCACGAGGCCGCGCTTCGGCTCGCCCAGCTAACGGAGGATCTCCTCGACCTCTCACGGCTCGAAGAGCTCGGCGAGGGCCCCACTCTCGAGCCGTTGCAAATCCGGGAGCTCCTCGCCGGGCTGTCGCACACCCTGTCCCCGAACGCCGAGCAAGACATCGAGATCCAAGTGCCCGAGGACATGGTGGTCCTCTCCGACCGCGGCTCGCTCGATCGCATCGTCGGGAACCTCGTGCGGAACGCTCTCGTCCACGGCGCGCCCCCGGTCAGCATCAGCGCGGTCACCGGAGCGGGCGAGGCGCGCATTCGCGTCGAGGACCGTGGCCCTGGAATCTCGCCGGCGTTCCTCAGCCGCCTCTTCGACCCGTTCGCGCGTCCCACCGAATCCGAAGGGACGCCCGGCGCCGGGCTGGGACTCGCCATCGCCCGCTCGTATGCCCGCCGGCTGGGTGGCGATCTCGCGTACGAGCCGGTGCACCCCAAAGGCGCGCGCTTCACACTCGTTCTGCCGCAGCCGTCGTGAGAGCCGCTATGCCGCGGGCGGCCGGACGGGCACCTTCGCGGCGATGACGGAGTCGACCTCGGCGTCAGGGGCGCCGGCCTGCCCCGGGTGGCGCCGCCGCTCGGCCACCAGCTCCTGTCCGTCACGGAGGCGCACGCGAACGCGCGCGGGGAAGACCAGCTCGAGCGCTTCAGGGCGCCACTGACGCGCTGAGGGCCGCAGCGCCGTGAGTCCACGGACGCCCAGGCGAAACGCGTGCGGATAGCTCCGCCACGCGCCGACGAGAACGCTCAGCCAATCGAGCCCGGAGAGGCGCAGGAGAGTCCGAGTGAGGGGCACGCCGCGTTCGATCGAAGCGATCGTGTCTCTGCTGAAGGCCGGCTCGTGTCGAAGCGTGACGGGCGGGCCGGGCGGCAGCGGTAGCGAAAGCGTCTCGGGAGTCACGTCTCCATAGGCAAGCGCCACGCGGAGCGACCGTTCCACCGAGAAGACCGTGGCGGCCGGCTCCGACGCCGGCACCGCCGCGCTCCGCGTGAGCTCCTCCATGGCGAGCGTCGTCGCGCCGAGAGCGACGTCCAGCGAGGCCACCTGCTCGCGGTCGAGCGGACCGAGGTCCGCAAAGGCGGCGAGCGCCGCCTGGAGGTAGGCGCAACCCGGCCGCGGCTTGAACGAGATCGTGGGCAAAAACCAGTACTCGCCCAGACCCTCGATGAAGTCCGGCAGCGGCGCAAAGCTCGCGCGCGCGAGTCCTTCCTGCAATGCCCGGGGCGGCGGAGCAACGCCGTCGGCGGCGAGCGCAGCGGCTCTCATCCCGGTGGCGAGAGGGCCAGCGATCCGGGCCGGCTTCGCGGCGGTGGCCACGAGAGCTCCCCACGTGGGCGCGCACGGGGCCAGGAACGACAAGCCGAGGGCGCGCGCGAGGCCGGGCCGATCGAGCCCGGCCCGCATCCCTGCAGCGAGCGCGGCGGCGGGAGCGTGGACGAACGTTCGTCCTTGAGCGCCCGTCGGCGCCAAGAAGCACGCGGCGCCGAGTCTCAGCGCGAGCTCGGCGGCCGCCACATGGGCCTCTTCGTGTCCACCGGCGACGACTGCCGCCGAATGTCCAGGATGGCCGAGGAATCCGTAGTCGTCCCAGTCGAAAAGCGCCGATAGGCCCGCGTCCCGTTCGTGTCCCGGAGGAGTCGCGTGCGACCAGCGACGGCCGGGGTCCGTCTCCTGGGTCAGCGCGATCGTGGCCCGGACGCTCTCGCGCTCCCGGGCGGCGGCGCGCCTGACTTCGAGCGGCAGCTCCTCGGCGCGCAGCGAGGCGGCCCATTCCGCGATCTCGTCGAACGAGGCCATGCGGCCATGGTGGCGGGAGCCGCGGATAGTTCAGGCTCAGGCCCAGGCGATCTCGACGCGCGTACGGCGCTCGTAGCGCTCGAGCACGCGCCGGAGCTCGGGGCCGACCGCGAGGGAGAGCAGCACGTTCCCGATCCCATGGGCGAGCTCGAACGGGAAGCCTCTGCTCATTTGCAGAGCGAGTGCAGCGCCCGTGTGCGGGAAGAAGGCGTACCACTCCCAGACGTCCAGAAAGGCGCTGAAGGCGAGGCCCAAGATGAACGTGAGCACCGCCAGGGTGAGCCGCCGCCGGAGCAAGGGCGCCGCGGCGGCGCCGACGAGCCCGCAGGCCCCCCAGGCGATCATCTGCCACGGCGTCCAGACCCCTTGGCCGAGGAAGAAATTCGACGCGAGCGCGGCGACTGCTCCGACCGCAAAGCCGCGGCGCGCCCCGAGCGTCGCTCCCGCGACGACCACGATCACGGTCACGGGCTGTACGCCGGGGATGGCGACGAAGAGCACGCGCCCGGCGGCAGCCACGCCGGCAACCGTGGCCACCAAAGCCAGATCTTTGACCGACTCGGTGCCGCTCTCCAGGGCAGCCGCGCCCGCGACGAGCACCGCGATTCCCGCGAGGAGGACCGCGAGCCCGCCGCGGTCGGGGTCGAGAGCGGCCCAGGCCGCGGCGCCGAGCGCGGCAACAGCGGCGGCGAGCGCCACCTTAGCCGCCAACACGCACCTCCTCGGCGAGCGAGATCCTGCGGTCGGCCGGGAAGAAGCGGTCGTGCGTGGCCACAAGCACGCCGCGTCCCTCGGCCGCGTAGCCGGCGAGCCACGCCGCGATCTCGCCTTTGCGAGACGGATCGACTCCGCGCGTGGGCTCGTCGAGCACGAGGAGAGCGGGCTCGGCGACGGCGACCGCGGCGAGACCGAGGCGCTCGCGCTCGCCGCTCGAGAGGTCGCGCGGGTGGCGCTCGGCGGCCCAGCCGAGACCGACCCGCTCGAGGGCGTGGAGCGCCCGCCTCCGGTCGCCCTCCACCGCGAGCGCCGCCTCGTCGAGGACTCGCTCCTTGACGAGGTAACGGCCTGGATCCTGGCTCAGATAGCCGGCGCGGCCGTCCACCGCAACCGATCCCTCCTCCGGCACGAGGAGCCCGGTCGCGATCTTCGCGAGTGTCGTCTTCCCCGAACCGTTCGGGCCTTCGAGCGCCACGACCTCGCCCCGGCCGATGTCGAGCGAGACGCCGTCGAGCACGGGGTTTCCGGCCGTGTAGGCAAAAGAAACGCCGTTGACCCGGCACACCGAATCGGCTAGGCAACAGGCGGTTGCTGATGCAGAAACAGACCTCGACTGCGGCGGGAGGTACGCAGGGCGACGCTCAGCCAGCCAGTCGACGGCATCGGATAGCGGCGCGTCGCAAAGCACACGACCCGCCTCGAGGAATAGGACGCGGTCGGCAAGCGCGAGCGCCCGGCCCGTCCTCTGCTCCGAAAGGAGAACCGCGCAACCCAGCCGTTCGACGCAGGCCAGGAAATCGTCGGCGCCATCCGGGTCTAGCTGCGACGTGGGCTCGTCGAGGAGCAGCAGGGACGGCCCGAGCGCGAGCGCCGAAGCCAGCGCAACCCGCTGCAGCTCTCCGCTGGAGAGCTCGGTCGTGCGGCGCTCGGCGAGCGGGAGAGCGCCCACGGCGTCCAGAGCCGCCTCTACGCGCGGCCAGATCTGCGCCGGCGGCACGCCGAGGTTCTCCAGCCCGAACGCGACTTCGTTGCGAACAACGCTCATGACCACCTGGTCTTCCGGATCCTGGAAGACGGTCGCGACCGCGCGCGCGAGCTCGGCCGGGCGGGCCAAGCGCGTATCCCGCCCTGCGACGACGACTCGCCCGGCGAACCTTCCGCCGTGGAAGTGCGGTACCAGCCCCGCGAGCGCCCGGACGAGCGTCGACTTGCCAGAGCCTGAAGGACCGAGCAGCGCAACGACCTCGCCCGGCTCAAGCCGCAGATTGACGTCGCGAAGGGCGGGGCTCGCCGCCCCGGGATAGGAGTAGGTCAGACGTTCCACGGCCGCTAGAGCCACAGCGCCCCCAGAACGACGAGAAGCACAGCGCCCGCGAGAGCCGCGGCGTCCGAAACGCCCCAGCGGGGCCCCGGCGCACGGGAATGCGTGCCGCTTCCAAAACCACGCGCTTCCATCGCCTCCGCGAGGCTCGCCGCCCGCTCGAGAGAGCCGGCGACCAGCGGTGAGAGCAAGCGCGCGTGCCCGCGGACTCCGGTCACGGGCACGCCTCGGCCGCGGACGGCCTCCGCCAGGCCCGCGGCGTCCCGCTCCAGAGTCGGAACAAGCCTTGTGGCAAGCGCCACGGCGAGCGCCGAACGGCGCGCGAACCCGGCTGCGGCGACGAGCCGGTCGTGGTCGAGGACGAGCGCGTACGCCGCGAAAGCGAACCCGACGGCGGCCAGCCGCAGCCCGTACAGGGTCGCCAAGACGAGCTCCTCCCGCGTGACGTCGAGAAGGCCAAGGACAGGGACGACCGGGCCCTCCCAAAGGACGTGGATCCCTGTCGTCTGCAGCAGGGGCCACACAAGGAAGACGCCGACCGCGGAGCCCGTCGTGGCAAGGATGTACGGCTTGGCTCTGCGCCCGGGCACCCGGAGGCACACGGCCAAAAGGATCGTGGTGAGGATCGCCAGAGGCACGACGTGGTCGGCGAGCAACGCCGCCACGGAGGCGGCCGCGAGGAGCGCGGCCGCCGGTCCGGGCGCCAGTCTCACTTCGCGCCGGTGGGCACGGTGGCGCACTCATGCTCGTAGTTGTGGAGATCCCACCACTCCACGTCGCCCGCCTTCAGCGTGATCTCGGTCGCCCCCTTCTGCGCCTCGACGCCGTTGATGTAGTAGAGCCAGGCGAGCTTCTTGCCAGTGTCCTGCTCGACGCCGTTGATGCCGGTGACGAACTTGCCGCCGGAGTCGGTCTCGATGTCGGCGACCTGATCGAGCGCGCGCATGGCGGTCTGGCCCACTTCCACCGAGGTCTTCTTCACCACGACGGTCTTGCCGCAGCCCGACGTGACCAACAGGGCAGTTGGATTCGTGAGCTGATTCCCACTGGCCGTGGGCGCGGCCGACTCGCTGCTCCCGCAACCCGCAGCGAGCAGCACGAACAGAACGATTACAAAGGATCGACGGAGCACGATTCCTCCTTCCGCGAGGGGAACGGATTTGGAGGCGGGACGGCAGGTCTTCTGACTCGGGGCTCCCCCTCTCGCCGCCTTCCCGGCCTACGGCCAGTGGCACTTCGGCGGAGGGCACCTCCCCTCACAGCGGCGGGACCGTGCCGGACTTGCACCGGCTTCCCTTACCGCTCGCCTATGTCGGGCGGAAACTTACCAGTCGGGCTCGCGGGCGTCCCCGTACGCCTCGGTCAAGGCTGCTTCGACCTCGCTCCGCGTCGCCACGACAAAGTGCACGCCGCCGGGGACCTCCGCGACGATCGCGTCGAGGCCCTCGTTGTCGGTCGGGTCGGCGACGGCAACGATCGCAGCCGGTCCCTCGGTGCGGAAGGCGATCGCCGCGTAACGGCGCGCTGTTCTCTCGGAGAGCAGGTCGACGGCCTGCTGGTCGAGGTCGAGCTTGCCGAGGTCGACGAACTCGAGATCTTCTTGATCGGCGACGACCATGGCGAGGTCGCGCTCACCGACGAGCTCTTGCTCGATCAGAACCTCGCCCAGGCGCCGGCGGGCTGCGCGCGCTGTCGCGAGCGCAGCCATCAGGTCGTTGGGCGCGATGAGGCCCGCTCGTACAAGAAGCTCGCCGAGCGGACGGTCGCGCCCGTGATTTGCCACAGATGCCATTGACGCTGGAAAGTACTTCCAGGGTACGTCATCGGCCGGAAGTTGCACCTTGCTGATCCCTCCCTCGGGCTACGCTGCCGTCGTGGCGCTCGCCCGCTTGAACGCATGGGTCCTCTTCGCGCTGTGGGCCGGCTTCATCTTCGCGCTCTCCTCGATTCCCGACCTCGGCACCGGGCTGGGCGTCTGGGATCTCGTCCTCAGGAAGAGCGCCCACATCGCCGAATACGCGATCCTAGGCGCGCTCGCGTACCGGGCCTCGCGGAGCTGGGCCGCAGGCGTAGTCCTGGCGTCTGCCTATGCCGTAACCGATGAGGTGCACCAGGCCTTCGTCCGCGGCCGGCACGGATCGCCGGTCGACTGGCTCATCGACACCGCCGGGGTCGTCGCAGGCGTCGCGCTGGCGGTTCGTGTGTCTCGGTGAGCAGGGCGGTCGCCATCGACCTTGACGGCGCCCTTGGAGATACGCACGCCCTCTGGAAGGCGTTCCTCGTCGAAGCGGCGCGGCGTTTCGGCTCTATCACCCTGCTCGACCCAGCATCCCTGCCGGCCGATCGCGGCGCCGCGGCCGAGGCGCTCGACCGCTGGGCCGCCGGCGGCGTCGGGGACTGGCGAGCCGCGCTCGAGCGCTTCGCCGAGGAGCGTGCGCCAGTGTTCATCCGTCCCGATGGCGAGGCGAATACAGCGCTCCGCTCACTTGCGGCGGCTGGCGCCCGACTCGGAGTCTTCACGGACGCCCCCGAGTCACTGGCGCGCATCGCTCTCGCCCACCTCGGCGCGGCGCGGCGAATCGAAGCGGTGGAGACCGGAGCGGGTGCGCGTGAACGCCTCCTGGGCCGGCTCGGTCACGACGCAACCGTCGTGGAGACCCGGGCCCAGCTGGTTAAGATCAGCCGAGATGCCCGAGCGCAAGCACCTCGATGACCGTCAGCTCGACGCGATCCTCGAGCGGCTCGACCGCCTCTGCGACGAGGTGCACGCGCTCAACCGGCGGTTCGAGAGCGCGGAGGGCCTAATCAGAATCGCGCACGAGCTGGCGACCTTGAACGAGTCGCTGCAGGCCCTTGCGTACGCCGCGCTTGGCCAGCAAGGGCCGCAGGTGCGACGCCGCCGCTCCGCCTAGGTCGCGCCTAAATCCACGGGCGCTTGTCGCGCGGATCGACGATGCGCGAGTCGGCGCCGAAGAGATAGGCGAGTGGGCCCAGCACGGCCAGCAAGAGAAGAATGAAGACGATCACCTACTCCGTTTTAACGCTGGAAAGCGGCGTTTTATTCAGCCGTGTATGGCGACGATCAGGGGGATGATCAGGATGGCGACGATGTTGGTGATCTTGATCATCGGGTTGATGGCCGGGCCGGCCGTGTCCTTGTAGGGATCGCCCACGGTGTCCCCCGTGACGGCGGCGGCGTGCGCCTCCGAGCCCTTGCCGCCGAAGGCGCCGTCCTCGATCAGCTTTTTCGCGTTGTCCCAGGCACCGCCGCCCGACGTCATCGCGATGGCGAGGAAGATGCCGGTGACGATCGTGCCGATGAGGAGGCCGCCCGTGAGCTCGGGCTTGATGATCCCGGCAATGATGGGAAACGCGAGCGGGATCGCGCTCGGGAGGAGCATGTTCTTGATCGCCTCGCCCGTGACGATGTTCACGGTGCGCCCGTACTCCGGCCGCGCGGTTCCCTCCATGATCCCGGGGATCTCGCGGAACTGGCGCCGCACCTCCTGGACGACCTGGCCCCCGACGCGACCGACCGCCTGCATGGCGAGCGAGGCAAACAGGAAGGGCATGAGGCCGCCGATGAAGAGGCCGGCGATCACCCAGGGGTCGCTGAGGTCGAAGGTGATGCGAAGCCCCTGGTTCGAGAGCTCGGACGTGAAGCCGTCGAAGAGGACGAGGGCCGCAAGGCCCGCGGATCCGATCGCATAGCCCTTCGTGACCGCTTTCGTCGTATTGCCGACGGCATCAAGCGGGTCGGTGACGCCGCGCACCGACTCGTCCAGGTCGGCCATCTCGGCGATCCCTCCCGCGTTGTCCGTGACGGGGCCGTAGGCGTCGAGCGCGACGATCATCCCCGTCATCGAGAGCTGCGCCATCACCGCGACGCCGACTCCGTACAGGCCGGCGAGACTGCTCGCGCCGACGATGCCCACTGCGATGACGATGACCGGCAGCGCGGTCGCCTGCATTCCAACGGCGAGGCCCTCAATGATGTTCGTCGCGTGCCCGGTCGTCGACGCGCGCGAGATCGCCTTCACGGGGAACCAGCGCGTGCCGGTGTAGTACTCCGTGATCGCTACGAGCAAGAAGGTGACAGCGAGCCCGATGAGGCCGCACCCGTAGAGCTCCCAGTAGTCGTACTTGCCGCCGTCGAAGGCGAGCGTCACCGGTATGAATCCGAGTGCGGAGAGGAAGGTCGAGGTGGCAACGGCCTTGTACAAGGCGTTCATGATCGAGCCCGTCCGGCCGATGCGGGCGAAGAACGTCCCGATCACCGAAGCGACGATGGCCACTCCGCCGATGGCGAGCGGGAAGACGACCACGCCCGACGACGGGAAGTTGATCGCCCCGAGGAACATGACCGCAACGGCGGTCACGGCGTAGGTCTCGAACAGGTCCGCGGCCATCCCTGCGCAGTCCCCGACGTTGTCCCCCACGTTGTCGGCGATGACGGCCGGGTTCCGTGGGTCGTCCTCTGGGATGCCCGCTTCGACCTTGCCCACGAGATCGGCGCCGACGTCGGCCGCCTTGGTGTAGATGCCGCCGCCCAGACGGGCGAATACCGAGATCAGTGAGCCGCCGAAGGCGAGGCCGACGAGGTGCTTCGTGGCGTCGTCGGGCGCCTGGTCGAACCACCTCGTGAGGATTCCGTAGTAAGCGGCGACACCGAGAAGGCCGAGGCCGACGACCAGGAGTCCCGTGACGGAGCCGGCGCTGAAGGCCACGCGGAGGGCAGGCTTCACCCCTCCTTTCGCGGCTTCCGCGGTGCGCACGTTCGCGCGCACGGCCACGTTCATGCCGATGAAGCCCGCGCCGGCGGACAGGACCGAGCCGATGAGGAAGCCAAACGCTGTGTACCAGCCCAGGTCGTTCCAGAGGCCGACGCCGAGAAAGACGACGAGGGCGACGACCCCGATGGTCATGTACTGCCGGCGCAGGTACGCGGACGCGCCCTCCTGAACGGCGCGGGCGATCTCCTGCATGCGCTCGGTGCCGGCCGAGAGGCGAAGGATCCTAGCGGTGAGGTAGATCCCCCACGCGATGCCGAGGCCTGCGCAGAGCAGGGCAAAGAGGACGCTGTGGTTCAGGAAGAAGTGGGTCACGCGGTCGCGGGTTACGCGAGATCCGGCAACTGATGCCGGATCGCGGCCCGCGGAGTTCTATCACAAGTCATCAGAGCCGCGCCCCCGCGCAGGGCCGTCACCTCTCTTAAAACCGCGCGCCCCGAAGCGCAGTCGAGCATAGATGCTCTTCCTCCGGCGGCTCGATCTTCGGGATGACGGCGAAGAACAGCTCGCGCAGCTTCACGTTGTTCTCGTTGAAGACGGATACCACCTGTTCATGGGAGACGGGTGGCGTTCCCTCGACGCCGACGTCGTGGTCGGTGACCATGGAGATGTTCGCGTAGCAGAGCTCGAGCTCGCGGGCGAGGTACCCCTCCGGATAGGCAGTCATGTTGACGACGTCCCAGCCTGCAGCCTGGAACCATTTCGACTCGGCCCGTGTGGAAAAGCGCGGTCCTTGGACGACGACGACCGTGCCGCCGTCGCGGGCGTTGATCCCGAGCTCGTGCGCGGTCTCGACGAGGAGGTGCCGCAGGTCTGGGCAATACGGGTCGGCCGCGGAAACGTGGGTCGTCTCGGGCCCGTCGTAGAACGTGTCCGCCCGGCCATTCGTCCGTTCGACGAACTGGTCGCAGACGACGAACTCGCCGAGCGTGAGATCGGGCCTGAGCGCCCCGGATGCGTTTGGGCCGATGATCCGCCGAACGCCGAGCTCCTTCATCGCCCAGACGTTTGCCCGGTACGGAATCTTGTGCGGCGGGAGCTCGTGCCTGGTCCCGTGGCGCGGGAGGAACGCGACCCGCTTGCCGCCGATCTCGCCGATGGTGAGCGGCGCCGACGGCTTGCCGAACGGCGTCTCGACCTCGACCTCCTCGACGTCCTCGAGGAACGAGTAGAACCCCGAGCCCCCGAAGACGCCTATGTCAGCCGTGGCCATCTCGTGACCCTAGCGGCCACGTCCTGGTGCCTGGCACCGGGACGCGTCTCATCGAGACGGGTAGACCTTCGAAGCGCGTCTCGCCGACCCGAAACGAAAGCCTTGCTCTAGCCCGACTTTTCGCCGTCGGTCTGGCCCTCTGGGCCATGTTCCGGTGCCTGACCCCCGGACATATCCGAAGCGGCCTTCGCGTACGCGAGCTGGAGATTGGCCACGGATTGCTCGAAGTCGCGGATGAGGTCGGCGGGCACGACCTGCGAAAGGACGGGCGTGAGGGCCTTCATCGTGTCGATGGCGAGCTTCGTCTGTCCGAGGTCGCGGTCGTCCTTCGTTTCGTCGGTCAAGCCGAGGCGGCGGTAGCCGATCGAGGAGATCTGGATGAGGACGCTGACGAGCACGTCCTCGACCTTGAGCCGTCGCAGCTCTTCGGTGAGCCGGCGCGCGACTTCTTCTTCGCTCTCAGACACGAACGGGCTCCAGGGCCTCGTGTGCGTAGATCGTTTCCAGGCTCTCGCCCGCCTCGTAGCGAGCGATTTGCCGCTCCGCCGCGTTCCGCTCCGGGACTCCGAGGTACACGGAAACACCGAGCTCGTCCGCCAGGGGCCCGATCCAGGCGATGAGGTCCTCGATCCGCTTCCTCGTCGGAACCACCCCACCGCGGTCGAGGTCGATGAAAGTCTCGGACAACCCGTGGCGGATCGCGCGCCAGAGGTTCTCCTCGATCAGCCGATGCGGGTGATCCGGGAGCGGTTCGCCCTCGTCGACCGCACGGGCGATCCGCGCGGTCAGCGCATAGAGGAGAGCGGCGAGCGCTTGCGCCTCTGAGAGCTCAGGCTGGCCGTCGCAGATTCGGATCTCCACAGTCGAGAACGCGAGATGGGGACGCACGCTCCACCAAAGCTGCGTGTGCTCGCTGATCGAACCCGTGTCGTACAGGAAGCGCACGTAGTCCTCGTACTCCGCCCAGCCGGCGAAGAGGTCGGGGACGCCGCAGCGCGGGAACATCCGAGTAAAGATCTCCGTCCGGGCCGAGTGAAGGTAGGTGTACACGCCCTCGACGAAGGGCGAGCTCCCCGAAACGGCCAGCAGCTCGGGAAGGTAGCTCCGCAGCGCGTTCGTCACGGCAATGGCCCGATCGGCGCCGCGGATCCCGACGTGCACGTGTAACCCGAAGCTGTTGTTTCTCCAGACGACGTAGCGAAGTAGCTCGTCGTTGCGCCGGTAATGCGGCGTGTCGATGATCCGCTGGTCCTGCCACGGGCTCCAGGGATGCGTCCCAGTCGCGCAGAGAGCGACGTCGAAGCGACCGGCGAGCTCGAGGAGCTGACGCCGCCGCTCGGCCATGGTTGCGGCGGCCTCGGCAAAGTTTTCGCAGCGACCGGTGCGGATCTCGACCTCGGACGCGATCAGCTCGCCCACGAGATGGCCTTCGAGGTCCGTGCCCTCCGCGGCGTCGAAGAACTCCTCGAAGCGATTGACGAGGCTATGCGTACGCGGATCGAGGATCGCAAACTCCTCCTCGACCGCGACGGTGAAATCGACGCCGTTGTCGAAGCCCTCGCGGGCAAAGCGGATCTGCTCTTCGGGGCTGAGCCGCTGCGCCTCACCCATGGCGCGAAAGTAGCAGAGCGGCCACGTGCTCCCAGCTCCAGCGCCCCACCGCAGCCCGGCGCGCTGCCGCCGAGAGGAGCTGCCACTCTTCGCGGGGGAGAGCGAGGATCGCCTCGAGCTTCGCGGCGAGGTCGTCGGCGTCGCCCGACGCGAAGCTCGCCAGGTCACGGTGTTTGGGCGCATACTCGGCCTCGAGACCCGCCGCCACCGCGCCCAGGCCCGAATGGCGAGCGACGAGGGGCGGGGAGCCACACGCAGCGGCCTCCGCCGCCACCATGCCGAAGGCCTCCGGAAAGACGGACGGCGTCACGCTCACGTCGGCCAGCGGCCAGAGGTGGCGCAGATGACGATGCTCGAGGGGACCGGTGAAAAGAACGCGTAGATGCCTCGCCTGGCGCTCGAGCTTCGCCCGTGCCGGACCGAACCCGACGACCACCGTCCTCACCCGCTCAAGGCGCGAAAGAGCATCGACGAGGACATGGACACCCTTCTCGTGGCTGAGCTTGCCGACGTACACGACGGTTGGACCCTCCTCGCCAAGAAACTCCTGCAAACGGGCCGCATTGCCCTCGTCGGGATCGCGCTCCGACCGACGTAGGCCGTCCCGCGCAGCCTCCGCGAGCAGGCCGTCCAGCGCCTCGGCTCGGCTCTCGGGCCGGAACTCGTCCACGTCGACGCCGGGAGGAACGACGCGGACGCGCTCTGTCCAGCCGACGACATCCTCGAGCACCTCGCGGATGTGCTCCGACCCGACTACGACTTGGGTCGCATGCACGAGAGACTCGCGCGCCCAAGCGACGAGCTCGGCGTTGCCGCGCATCGAGAACTCGAGCTCGGAGCCGTGCGCCTTGACGGTGAAGGGCATGCTGACGGCGCTGCCCACCGGCGCTCCCAAGAGCACGTGGTTGACGAATAGGAAGTCGGCCGGCAGGTGTTCTCGAACAGCGGCGGCGTTCCGCTCGACGAAGCGCTCGCGGTCGGCGCGCGTCAAATCTTGGAGATAGCGCGCCTCCAGATCCTCGTAGCGGTCGAGCACGAACACGGGCAGCGGCCCGTCGATGTCCGGCCTGACCACCGTCGCACCGGCGAGATCGTGCCTCTCCGGGTGGGGCTCCTGGCAGAAGACGACGACCTCGTGCCCGAGTCGGCTCCATGCCCGGGCGAGCGCCCGTGTGTACACGTTCGAGCCCGTCCCGCCGAGGAGGTAGCCGTGCCAAAGGAGAATCTTCACGCGTGCATGATCCTGACGGACCCCTTGTAACGCGAGCCCAGAAGGGCGATCGCTGGGCCTTCGAGCAACTCGTCGAGCGGCATCAGCACCGCCTGTACACGCTCGCCGCCCGGCTCCTCGGCTCCCCCGACGAAGCGGGCGATGCCGTACAGGAGGCGTTCATCCGTGCCTGGCTCGCACTTCCGAACTTCCGTCGCGGCGCCCGTTTTTCGACCTGGCTCTACCGCATCTGCGTCAACGCAGTGCACGACCAGAGGGCGAAGACGCGTCGCGCCGACCCGTCCGACGAGTTCGAGGTGGCGGATCCGCAGGACGCTTTTGCCCGTCAGGAACTCGCCGGCGAGCTGCAGCAGGCGCTCAACGAGCTCGAGGAGGAATACCGAACCGCGGTTGTCCTCTACGACGTCCTCGGCTGCTCGTACGCAGAGATCGCCGAGCTAACCGGGGTCGCCGAAGGTACCGTGAAGTCACGGATCTTCCGCGGCCGGAGCCGGCTCGCCGAGGTCCTGGGAACCACGAGGGAGCCCCGCTAGTCGAAGAGATGGTGACCGGCACACATCCAGAAGACGTCGATCTCTTCGACTACGTCGAGGGGGATTTACCCCCTGCCCGCGCGGCGGAGCTCGAGGTCCACCTCGCCTCGTGCACCCAGTGCGCGGAACACGTCGCCCGCGTGCGGACGGGCAAGGAGGTGCTGCGGGAGTCGCAGTTCCTGCAACTGCCGTCGGGCCGCCGGGAGAGGCTCCTCGCGAGCCTGCCGGCGCGCCCGCGCCTGGGGCGCGTGCGTCCGGCGATCTCGCCCAAGCGCCTGCTTGCCATCCTCGCCCCGCTTGCCGCCGTCGCCGCGGTGGTCGCGGCCATCGTGACGAACGGCGACTTCAGCGGCACCGGAGGCGGTGGCGGCGGTATCACAGGCGCCGAGGCGACCAGGAAGGCGGCGCCGCAAGCCGCCGAGGGCGGCGGAGGCGCCGCGGGGACGACAGGCAGCGCATACGACGCCGCGACCGCGTTGACCGCGAAAGGATCGCCGGCGGCGGTCGCCTCCGAGCTTCGCCGGATGGGCTTCGACGCGCGCGTCGTGGGCGACCACGTCGAGGTTCGCAACGCCACTCGCGCCGAGGTCGGGCGCGCACTCGGCAAAAGGCGGCGCACTGGCGCCGTCCGCATCGTCTTCGTCAAGTAGCGAGAAGGGAAGCGGCGCCGGGCCGCGAAGTCCGGGAGTCCCATGCGCTCAACGCGACTCGTCGCGTGCCTTGGCGTCCTCCTGGCCCTGCTGCTCCCAGCGCGCGCGCACGCAATCACGAACCCCCAGATCCCAGGCCTGCAGGTGGCCCTGAAAGCGAAGGGCTTTTACAACGGCCCGATCGACGGGATCGCCGGGCCCCTCACTGCCCAGGCGGTCCGTCGGTTCCAGCGCAGCGTGGGGATCGTCGCCGACGGCGTCGCGGGCCCGATCACGCGGAGCAAGCTCGGACGGCTCGGGCGACCGCTCTTCGGCCGCCGCCTGTTCCTGCAGCGCGGAATGGTCGGGTGGGACGTGTCCGTACTCGAGTTCTTCCTGACCACGCGGGGTTTCTGGCCGGGCCTTGTAGACGGCCGATTCACGCGACGAACGACACGCGCCGTACGTCACTACCAGCGGGCGCGCCACCTGCTCGTCGACGGTATCGCCGGCCCGCAAACCATACGGAGCCTGGGCATCCGCCCCGTCGCGTACAAGACCGCCCCACCCGTGAACGGGACCAGGACAACGGTTCGCGGGGCGCTGAGGTTCTGGGCGCATCACTACAGGCTCGAGCGCTCGCTCGTCGAGGCACTCGCGTGGATGGAGTCAGGCTTCCAGGCCAACATCCGCTCGTCGACCGGCGCGTGGGGCGTCATGCAGGTGACGCCGGGAACGTGGTCGTACGTGGAGATGTTCCTCGTCGGCCGGCGCGTGCCGCGCACGATGGACGGAAACGTCCACGTCGGCCTCGCCTACCTCCATGAGCTCATGCACGAATTCAACTTCCACGAGCGCAAGGCCGTAGCCGCGTATTACCAGGGCCCATGGTCGGTGCAAACGATCGGCGTCTACCCAGAGACGCGCGCGTTCGTCGCGGACGTGATGGCTCTTAAACGGCGCTTCGCCTAAGCGCGGAAAGCACTAAAGAGGGGGAGACGGTTCTCGCACCTCGGGAGTTGCGGCCTCTCCCGAGGATGACCTGTCTCCCCCTCTCGTTGGTTCCAGAATCGGCCGCCGTGTGCAGCCTCTTTAGCCCTTTCGAGGGAAATCCGTACAAGTAACGGACTGTTACTTGCTGCTTTACGTCAAGTAGAAGTAGAGCGCGTAGAGGAGCTCGACGGCCGGGCTCGTCGTGTGCACGGTCACGTCCTGCGGCACGTGTAGGAGCGCCTCCGTGTAGTTGAAGATGATCTTCACGCCGGCGCCGACGACGTCGTCGGCGACCTGCTGCGCCGCCTCGGGCGGAACCGCGAGCACGGCGACGATGATGTTCTTGTCGCGGATGGCCTCCGACAGCTCCGTGTAGCCACGGATGCGCGTGTGGCCGATCGGCTGCCCCACCTTCTCCTTGTCGGTGTCGAAGGCGGCCGCGATGTTGAAGCCGTGGTCGGCAAAGATCGTCGAGCTCGCGATGGCCTGACCCAGGCGTCCGGCGCCGAAAAGCGCGATGTTGTGCTGGCCCTGAGTCCGCAGGATCTTGCGGATCTCGGCGATCAGGCCGTCGATGTTGTAGCCGACCCCACGCTTGCCGAACTTCCCGAACGCCGACAGGTCGCGCCGGATCTGCGTCGCATTGATGTTGGTGTACTCGCTGATCTCCTGAGAGGAGATGCGCTCCTGCCCCATCTTCCGCGCTTGAGTGAGGACACGCAGGTACTGGCTGAGACGGGCGGCGACGCCGACGGTCAGGCGGTCGGAGGACTGGCGCCCCTGGGTCTCGCTCGCGACACGGACGGCCATGCGGTGGCCAGGATAACTGCATGCTCGCGCGGCCTGCCGGGGGAACGGAACCGCGCGATCAGCCGAGCCGACGGCGCAGCGCGTCCGGGTGCACGAAGTACGTGAAGGCCTCTTCGCCGTCCACGAGGACGACCGGAATGCGCTCCCGGTAGCGACGCTCGAGCTCCTCGTCACCGCCGATATCGATTTCCTCGAGCTCGAAGGGATGGTCGGCTCGCACGCGGTAGAGCACGCGCCGCGCGTTCTCGCACAGATGGCAGCCGGCCGCGTGGTAGAGAGTCAGCCTATGGGTAGAGCCCACGGGTGATCGTGGCCTCCGCGACGCGCCCGACCGCGAGCGTGTACGCAGCCTGGCGCATGGAGACCTCGCGCTCCTCGTGTTCGCGCCAGGTCTCGGCAAACGCGCGCGTGACGATGTCGTTCAGCTTCGCGTTCACCTCCGCCTCCTTCCAGAAGTACTCCTGGAGGCCCTGCACCCACTCGAAGTAGGACACGACGACGCCGCCGGCGTTTGCGAGCACGTCCGGGAGGACGAGAACGCCGCGGTCCTCGAGGATCGTGTCGGCATCGGGAGTCACGGGCCCGTTCGCGCCCTCTGCGACGATACCCGCGCGGATCTTGTCCGCGTTGTCGGCGGTGATGACCTGTTCGAGGGCACACGGCGCGAGAACGTCGCACTCGACGAGGAGGAGATCGTCGTTGGTGCACGTCTCTCCGCCGGTGAAGCCTGCGAGCGTGCCGTTGGCGCGCTTGTAGTCCGACGCGGCGGCGATGTCGATTCCGTTCGGGTTGTAGATGCCGACGGCCGAGTCCGAGATGGCGACGATCGTCGCGCCCTGCGCGGCGACGATGACGGCGAGGTTGCGGCCGACGTTGCCGAAGCCTTGCACGGCGATGCGGCGGCCGTCGATCCCCTGGTTCTGCTTGCGCAGGGCCTCACGGATGCAGAAAGCGGCCCCGCGGGCGGTGGCCTCGATGCGCCCGAGTGACCCGCCGATCTCCAGGGGCTTGCCGGTGACCACGCCGAGGACCGAGTAGCCCTTGTTCATCGAGTACGTGTCGAAGATCCAGGCCATCTCGCGCGGGCCTGTCCCGACGTCGGGCGCGGGGATGTCGACCTCCGGCCCGATGAGGTTGATGATCTCGCTCGTGTAGCGCCTCGTCATGCGCTGGCGCTCGTCATCTGAGAGGCCCTTGGGGTTGCAGACCACGCCTCCCTTCGCACCGCCAAACGGAAGGCCCATGAGGGCGCACTTCCACGTCATCCACATTGCGAGCGCCTTCGTCTCCTCGAGCGTCACGTCCGGGTGGTAGCGGATCCCGCCCTTCGCCGGCCCGCGGGCGACGTTGTGCTTGACGCGAAAGCCTTCGAAGACGTGCACGGACCCGTCGTCCATCCGCGTGGGGATGGAGACGACGACGCACTGCTTGCACTCCAGCAGGACGTTGAGCATGCTCTCGCTCACGTCGATGAGCCCGGCGATGCGCCGCAGCTGGCTCCGGGCCATTTCCCAGGGGTTCTCCTTCAGGTGCGAAGGAGGTGCTTCGATTGTGGTCACGCGGGCTCCTTTATGCGAAAGACGGTTTGGACTATCGACGGGGGCGCGCCGTCCTCCGCGTCGACCGGCTGCGCTCGCAGCCTGAGAACGTACGTGCCGGGGACAAGGATTTTGCCGTTCGGGTCGCGGCCGGTCAGCCCGAAGGCATAGCGGCCGGGTAGAAGGTCGCGCAGACGGGCCAGCACGCCAAGCTTCTTGCCATCGCCGGTCCAGAGCTCGAGGTCAAGAATGCCGACCGGCTCGATCGCCTCGCCGGCGGCAGCATCCATGACCCGTCCCGCTTGAAAGGCGACCACCGTGGGCGCCGAGTTCGACGGCCGAAACTCCCAGTTCGACAAACCCGAGAGCGTGACGAGGGCGGTGCGGGCAGGGCGCGGCGCGATCGCCCAGGGAATACGGGCAGGCTGGGCGCCGGCCGCACTCGCGATCAGGACGCCGGAGACCCCGGCGCCCACTCCGTGGGGCGCCTCCACCCCGAGGGTCACGTCCGCGGAGGCGCCGGGACCGAGGTTGAGGCGAGCCGGCTCGGCGGTGAACTTCACGGCTGACCGGCCAGAGCTATCGGAGACGTAGCCGAAACCGACCTGCAAGGGTCGCTTGGACACGTTCTTGACCGTCAGCATGCGGGTTTCGCTCCAGTTCTGCGAAGTCGCCCGCCCGAACGCCAGGGTCGGCGGACCGACCACCAGGTCGGCGTCGAGGGCCGAAACGGGATCGACGAGGCCCGCTCCTTCGCGCGTGACGCGTTCGCCGAGCGAGTCGGCGGAGCCGACGAGCGCGTTGCGGAGCTCCGCAGCGCTCAGCTCAGGGCGGGCCTCCTTCACCAGGGCGGCGGCGCCTGCCGTCACCGCCGCCGCCGCACTCGTGCCGGTGGCGCTTGCGAAGCGCGCGCCCGACGCCGTCGCAGCTTCGTCCGTCGCCAGCCCCACGCCCGGCGCCACCACGTCGGGACGAACGCGCCCGTCGAAGGCAAGTCCGCCGGACGAGAACGCGGCGACACGTTTTGCACCGCCGTTGTCAATCCGGGTCGACGCGGCGAGGGAAGCCGTCGCTTGCCTTCCGTCGCGGAGCCCTTCGACGGCGCGGCGGCCCGCCTCGGCCGGAATAGCGAGAACCGGGATGGCATTGTCGTCCAGCTCGAGCGCGCCAGCGGGCAGGGCGCTTCCGTACACGAGCAGCGCGGACGCGCCCGCGGACTTCGCGTTCTCCGCCTTCCTGGAGAGTGAATTTCCATCGGCCGGTACGAGCACTGCGCGTCCGGCGACGCGGCTCACACCTCTCGCGTCGAAGAAGTCGCCGAGCTGACTCCCGCCCACCTCGGTGTCCTCACCGCGCGCCGGGTCCGCCAGCGAGGGTCCGAGCAGCGCCACGACCTGGAGAGCGAGGTCACGCCGTACGCCGGCTGGGCCGAGGACGCGTGCGGGCGCGTCGAGGACCGAGTCGCCGCCGACCGCAAGGCGGGCGTTGGATTCGAGAACGTCGGTGCGGCTGTCGATCGCGCCGACGCTAAGGGCGTCCGCGGCCGCGCCGGGAGCTCCGACGCTGCCGAAGCCGACGCCACCGTCCCCGTCGTTTCCGGCGGGAGCGACGACGAGCGTGCCGAGCTCCGTCGCGCCCGTGACCGCTCGCGATTCGGGGCCATCCGCGAAGGCCGCGAACGGCTCGACGACGGGCGCCAACGCGATCGGGACGGCGTCCGTCGTCACGCCATCGCCGTTCGGGTCGACCGCGCGCTCGAGGCCTGCGATCAAGCGGTCACCGCGCCCGACGACCGCGTAGCCGCTCTCGGTCGCCTCCCAGCCCAGGACACGCAACGGGAGAATCCGTGCCCGGGGCGCCACGCGCAGGACGAGGCCGGCCATGCGCGTCCCGTGCAGCTCAAGCTGGGCTGCATCGTTCGGGTTCGCCTCGGCGGCCGCCAGAGCATGGCCGCGGACGAGGTCGAATCCGCGGCTCACCCGCCCCTCGAGATCCGGATGCGAGCGATCGACGCCCGTGTCCAGCAAGGCCACGCGCACACCGCGCCCGTCGAAGCCGGGGAGACGGATTCCCGAGCCGACGCCCGGACGGCGCGGGCCGGAGGTCTGCGCCGGATAAGCCGCCCGTACGGGATAGATGCCGACGACCATCGGGTTGCGCTCGAGCTCCGCCAAGGCTCGTGCGTCGAGAACGGCAGAGAAGCCGTCGAGCACGCGCGTGTACACGAAGTCCCGCTCGATGTCGATCCCACGCTGGCTGAGGCCCGTAAGGAGCGTGCGTTGGACGCCCTCGATATCCGCTCCCCACTGGCGTTCCTCGTCTGGACTCGGGGGCTTGTCCGACGTCACCACGCGCTCGGCGATCGACGGCGCCGAGAGGACAACGATCATCCGTTTGCCCGGCCGTGCCGCCGGCCGGTCGCCGAACACCGAGTGCCAAGCGCGGGCGGCCGCGCGGAGCGTCGACTGGCCCGCCCCCTGCCCGGTGCCGGCGAGGAGGAGGATCGCAGCAGTCGCTGCGACCGCGGCCAACAACATCGTGCGCGCGAGCTCAGGCCGCCGTCGCATACGCATCGAGCGCAAGATACTCCGGATATGGGACGGGCGGAACGAAGCGTGCCGCCGACGCGATCATGGCGGCGTTATCGGTGCAGAGCTCGAGCGGCGCCAGAACGCATTCGCGTTCAGTTAGACGGCCGCGCAGCTCCGAGTTGGCCGCGACCCCGCCGACCACCGCTACACGGTCGAGCCCTGTCCTCTCTGCAGCCTCGAGCGTTCGGCTCACGAGCGCGCGCACGATCGCGAGCTGGTAGCTCGCAGCGAGGTCGGCCCGCCGCCGCTCCAGCTCCTCGGGACGAAGGTCGCGGACGGCGTAAAGAAGCGCGGTCTTGAGGCCCGAGAAGGAGAAATCGAGCCCGGGCACGCTGGCAACTGGGAACGAAAACGCCTCCGGATCTCCGTGCCGCGCGAGCCGGTCGATCGCGGCGCCGCCCGGATAGCCGAGGCCGAGCAGGCGCGCGCCTTTGTCGAAAGCTTCGCCGGCGGCGTCGTCGAGCGTCGTTCCGATCACCTCGTAGCCCCCCTTGTCCCGGACCTCGAGGAGCAGGGTGTGGCCGCCGCTCGCAAGGAGAGCTACGAACGGTGGCTCGAGGGGCTGCGGCTCGAGATACAGAGATGCGACGTGGCCGTGGAGATGATCGACGGGCGCGAGCGGAAGCCCCCGCGCCCACGCGAGGGCCTTGGCAGCCGAGATTCCGACGAGCAATGCACCGATGAGGCCTGGCCCACGAGTGACGGCGACGCCGTCGATCTCGTCGAGCTCGGTTCCAGCCGTGACGAGCGCCTCGGAGACGACGGGCGCGACGAGCTCCAGGTGCCGCCGCGAGGCGACCTCCGGGACGACGCCGCCGTAGCGTGCGTGCAGCTCCGCCTGCGACGCGACGATGTTGGCCAAGACGTTCCCGTCCCCGGTGACGATTCCGGCCGCGGTCTCGTCACAAGAGGTCTCGACCCCGAGGATCAGCTCCAAGGCCTACCGCTCTCGTTCGGGGTCTCGAATCGGGTCCTTCCACATGATCAGCGCGTCCTCCCGATTGTCCGTGTAGTACCCGCGCCGCAGCCCGCTCATCTCGAATCCGAACTGCTCGTAGAGCGCGATCGCGGTCGTGTTCGACACCCTCACCTCGAGCGTGTAGCCGCGCCGCGAATCGCCTGCGGTCAGCTCGAACAACTCGTCGAGAAGGCGGCTTGCAACACCCTGCCGGCGCCAGTCGGGATGGACGGCCAGGTTCATGATGTGCCAGGCGTCGACGTAGCGCGAGACGACGAGGTAGGCGACGAGGCGTCCCGAATCCGGGTCGTAGCCGCCGAGCGAGAGCGACGACGGCTTCGCCAACTCGCCCGCGAACATCGACCGCGACCACGGCGTCGGGTAGACGAGGTTTTCGATGCGCTCGATGGCGTCGAGATCCTGCAGCGAGAGGCGGTGGACGTCGACCTTCGCGCGCGCGATCACCGCGACAACGCCCTCTCGGCGTCGGGTAGACGCAGGTAGATCGGCTCGGCGAGCTCGGCAGGACCGAATTGGTCAGCCAGGGCGGCATGATGGCGCGCCCAAGGAATGTGGACGGGGTCGTCGTCGGCGGGCACGGCCGCACCTCCACTCTCCAGCAGGTCGCGGTAGCGCACGGCTCCGTCCCCCACGTACGTGCGGCCACGTTCGATCTCGAGCTTCGTCGCAGGGAGGACAACGGGAACGCCGTCTTCGAGCGCAAAGACCTCCGACCGCCGGCCGTCGATCAACGGGGCTGCTCCCGGCGCTCCGGCGGCCAGCGCGGCGAGCGTCGACACTCCCGCGACGGGAACGTCGAGCGCGAGCGCGAGGGCGCGGGCCGTGACCAGGCCCATCCGGAGCCCCGTGTAGCTCCCCGGGCCGGTCCCGACGGCGACCCCCTCGATCGCCCGGCGCTCGAGACCCGCCCGCGCGAGAAGGTCGTCCGCGTCCTCGAGAAGCCGGACCGCCCGCGAGGTCCGTTCTCCGAGCACGGAGTCTGGTCCGGAGTCGCGCACGAGCGCGATGGTCGCGACCGCAGTCGCCGTGTCAAAGGCGAGGACCAACACCGGTTAAAACGTTGTTTTCCAGGTCTTTTTCGACGCTCGAGAGGACGATCAGTCTATGCCTCTCCCCCAGGTGCCGCAAACGGACGGCGGCGCGCTTGGGCGGCAGAAAACCCGC
This sequence comes from Gaiellaceae bacterium, assembly GCA_035639875.1. Taxonomy (GTDB): domain Bacteria; phylum Actinomycetota; class Thermoleophilia; order Gaiellales; family Gaiellaceae; genus JAIBJP01. The sequence goes on from DASQXE010000071.1 coordinate 28,431, forward strand.
TCCCGCCTCCGGCCATTCGATGAACGCGACGGCGTCCTCGAAATACCTCTCCAGGTCCCCCCACTCCGCGTCCGACATCCTCTCGAAACGGTAGAGGTCGAGGTGCGAAACGGGCACACGACCGGAGTAGAGGTGACCGATGGTGTAGGTGGGACTCGTCACCGGGCCGTCGACGCCGAGCGCCCGTGCGGCACCCCGGACGAAGGTCGTCTTCCCTGTCCCGAGCTCGCCGGCTACGGTGACGAGATCCCCGACGCGGAGCTCCGCAGCGAGCGCGGCGGCAATCTGTTCCGTCTCCTCCGGCGAGGCGGATTCGATCTCGATCACACCCCCAGCCTAGGCTCTAGAGGGCAGCCGCTCGGTCGTTGTCGTCGTGCCGGTGCGGCGCCGGGAAGCTAGAAAAGGCCCAGTTGCTCTGCTGACGGGGCCGCGAGCGGTGCGGCAGACGTCGGGAAAGGGATGACCTGCGCGGGCGTCCCGGTCTCTTCGGCGAGAAATTCCGGGATGCGCCGGAAGTCGTCTTCGAGCGTGCGCAGCATGGCCGGTGTGTAGAGCGCCGCCGCCGGATGGTAGAGCGGATAGAGGGTTACCGCCCGCCCGCCAAAGGTCGTCTCTTGCGGCCGGCCATGGACCCGCGTGATTCCGTGCGGCTTGCCTGAGAGGAGCTTCGTGGCGAAGTTCCCCAAGGTGGCAATGAGCTTCGGCTCGATGAGCTCGAGCTGCCGGAAGAGGTGAGGCTCACAAGACTCGATCTCGTCTGGCTGCGGGTCGCGGTTCCCGGGAGGGCGGCATTTCAGGACGTTCGCGATATAGACCAGGTCTCGCGAGAGTCCGATTCCTTCGAGGAGCCGGTCGAGGAGCTTCCCGGCCTGGCCGACGAACGGATAGCCCTGCTGGTCCTCGTGGAAGCCCGGAGCCTCGCCGACGAACATGAGGTCGGCGTTCGGATCGCCGACCCCGAAGACGACCTGCGTCCGTCCTTGCGCGAGCCGACAGCGCGAGCAGGCCGCGGTCTCGGTCGCGTACGCCGCGAGCGCGGCGCGCCGGTTCAGGGTCTCAGGATCCGCAGCCACAGCTCCCGCCGCAGCAGCCGCCTGCACTTCCGCCGAAGCTCGGCTGCTCGGCGGTGCCGTGAGTCGCGAAGACCGAAAGCTGGCGACGGGTCTTGGCGGAGCCACAGTCAGGGCAGTCCGGATCCGCGTCGTCAAGCCGCAAGAGCTCCTCGAAATGGCTCTCGCAGGTCATGCACACGAACTCGTAGATCGGCATCGCCGAGGCAGTGTAGGCATCCTGGCGGATGCACTGCAAACCGCTACGGCAGAGCGCTACTCAGCCGTTTCAGGCTCGAGCTCGAGCGCGCACGAGTTGATGCAGTACCGAAGCCCAGTCGGCCGGGGCCCGTCGGCGAAGACATGGCCGAGGTGTCCACCGCAGTTCGCGCAATGCACCTCGGTGCGGGGAACCAACAGGCTCCAGTCACGTTCGGTCTCGACCGCCTGGGAGCTCGCGGGCTCGTAGAAGCTCGGCCAGCCGGTGCCCGACTCGAACTTCGTGTCCGACCGGAAGACCTCTGCGCCGCACCCGGCGCACAGGTACACACCCGGCTCCTTCGTCGCGTGGTACGCGCCGGTGAACGCGCGCTCGGTGCCCTTCTCGCGCAGGACGTGGTACTGCTCAGGCGTCAGCTGCTCGCGCCACTCCTGCTCGCTCTTCTGAACTCTCTGCGCCATCGTCCCCAGCGTAGCTGTCGCTAGCTGGGCGGCGGCGGCCCGTCCGGATCCCCCGTCGGGTTCCCGTTCCAAGCAGGAACCCTGCGCTCGAGGACAAGGCCGTTTGCATCTCGCGCGACGACCATTTTCGTCACTTCCTCAAGCTCGGGCGATTTCCGGTACCCGTCGTCCGGCGGAAGAGCAGCCCAGTAGAAGCTGAGCGGGAGCCCATGCGGCTGCTCGACCAGGTTCGCAGGAACCGTCTGCCCGTTCGTGAGGACGAGCTCGACGGACGCGACCCCTTCCGCAGCGACACCCAAGACAATGATGCGATCGAGCGCGGCATATCCGGAAAAATTCGTCGTGTCGCCCGGGAAGTCGACCCAGTGGCGGGGCAGACTCCCGCAAGGCACGGCCTCGGTCGGCGACGTCAGGCAAGGCCGGGACGGGTTCCCGCGGACGTCGGGCGGGAGGTCCCCGCGCAGATCGAGATAATCGCAGCCGAGACCTCGGGTCCAGCCTTCGCTGGGATCCTTCACCTGCACGCCCCAGCAGAGGCCGTGGTCGCTCGTGACGGCGACGACCTTCCAGGGGGCACCGGCCCGACCGGACGCGACGACCATCTCCGAGGACGTCGCCACCGGCGTGAGATCGTCCGCTCCGCTGCCGAGGCCGACGATCGTACGCACGACGCTCAGCGCCGGGAGGGAGAGGGCGGCCGCGAGCGCCAGGGCGGCGGCAAGCACCAGCGCGCGCCGACGACGACGCGGAACTCTGTCGCGCTGCGAGGTTTCCACTGGACTGGCGAGGACCGTCTGCAGCAGCGCCGCCCCGGAGATCTGCAGCTCACCCCTCAGCTCGTCGTCCCGCACGGGAGCGAGCCCGGCGATAAGGGCGTCGATTCGGTTTCGGTTCTTACTCATAGGCCTCCGATACATGTCCGCCAACCGAATTTCTTTTCGCCGGCCCCTCCACGCGCTCGAGTTCGCGTGCGAAGCGCCGGCGCGCGCGGTGCAGGCGGATGCGCGCGGCGTTGCGCGAGCAGCCGAGCACTTGTCCAACCTGGCCGGCGTCGAGGGCTTCCCAGGCGACGAGCGCGAGCAGCTCCCGGTCGTCGGCCCGCAGCCTGGCAAACGCAGTCGCGGCTGCCCCGAGCCGGGCATCGTCGACACTCGAGGGCACCCCATGCACCCGTTCTGCGCGGATGCGCTCGGTGAGCCGGGCCCTTCGCCGGCTCGAGCGTTTGTGATTGGCGAGCACCCGGCGGGCCGTCCCATATAGCCACAGCAGCGCGCCCTCGCCTTCGGGGACCGTATCGAAGCGACGCCAGGCGACGAGGAAGGTCTCGGCGACGATGTCAGCCGCGTCGTCACGGTCCGTTCGCCGGAGCGCGTATCCGAGCACGCGGTGATAGTGCTCCTCATACATCCTTTGAAAGCGGTCGCGGCGGGCGTGCGCTGCCGGCATGTCCTTGGACGATGACACGATCGCTCATGTCCGGCTGGGGCCGAGCCATTTCCTGTCGGGCTAGACTGGTGGTGCCCGGTATCCACTCAGGAACTGGAGCCAATTGGTGTTCAAATCGGCGTGTGTAGTCGGCGCCGGTCGCGTCGGCCAGGCCATCGCTGCTCGTCTCGGCGGTCGGATCCGCACGCGTTCCACCTCGCGGGATCTCGATGTCGGTGACGTCGACCTCGTTCTCCTCTGCGTGCCCGATCGCGCCATTCCGGAGGTCGCGCGCGAGATTGCCTCGGGACCGTGGATCGGGCATACGAGCGGGGCTTCCTCGCTCGCGGCGCTCGATCCGCATGAGCGGCGGTTCACCCTCCACCCGCTGCAGACTTTTCAACTCGAGCTCGGGCCGGAGCAACTGGACGGTTCCTGGGCGGCGATCAGCGGGGAGACCGACGAGGGACTCGGCGCGGCGCGCGACCTGGCCGAGCTGCTCGGCGTCATCCCCTTCGAGCTCGCCGACGACGAGCGACCTCTCTACCACGCCGCCGCCCACTTCGCCTCGTCATTTCTCGTCACGCTCCACGACGTCGCGGCCGAGCTGATGGAGGCGGCGGGAGCGCCTCCCGAAGCGCTCGTGCCGCTCATGCAACGGACGATCGAGAACGGCTTTCGCCACACGGGTCCGCTCGTTCGCGGGGACTGGGAGACGATCGAACGGCACATGCACGCCATCGCGTCGCGCCGTCCCGACCTCCTGCCGCTCTATCGCGCGCTGGCCGATACGGAGGCGGCTCTGCTCGGGGCACGGGCGCGATGAAAACGGCGCGCAGCGTAGGCGAAGTTCGAGCGTCGCTTCCCCGCGGCGAGATCGGCCTCGTCCCCACGATGGGAGCTCTCCACGCGGGTCACGTCGCGCTCTTCGAGGCGGCGCGGGCGGAGTCCGACTTCGTCGTGGCCAGCGTGTTCGTCAACCCAGCGCAATTCGGGCCCGGGGAGGACTACGAGCGGTATCCACGGGACGAGGAAGCGGACGCGCAGCTCGCGCTGGCCGCCGGCATCGATCTTCTCTTCGCCCCGCCGGTCGAGGAGATATATCCGGAGGGCTTTCGAACGTGGGTCGAAGTCGAGGACGCCGGCGGGCGCGAGGCAGCGGCGCGGCCGAACCATTTCCGCGGCGTGGCGACAGTCTGCCTCAAGCTCTTCAACATTGTTCGGCCCAGGCGCGCGTACTTCGGACAGAAGGACGCCCGCCAGGTCGCCGTGATCAAGAGCCTCGTCCGCGACCTGAATCTCGAGGTCGAGATCAGAGTGATGCCGACGGTCCGCGACCCGGACGGCCTCGCCGTCTCGTCGCGCAACGCCTATCTCACCGCCGACGAGCGACAACGTGCTCTCGCGCTCCCGCGCGCCCTCGCCGCCGGCGCCGCGGCCCATCGCACCGGCGGGAGCGCCGTCGACGCCGCTCGCGGCTCGATGAACGGGCTCGACGTCGAGTACCTCGCCGAGGACGTCGATCCCGACGGGCGGCTCTTGCTCGAGGCAGCCGTCCGAGTCGGGCGTACACGCCTGATCGACAACGTGATCCTGGAAGGAGACGGATGACCAGCCGACCGCAGACAGCCGGCAAGCTCCCGCTCACCGACCTGGCCGACATGAAGAGCCGCCACGAGCGGATCGTCATGGTGACCGCGTACGACTTTCCGAGCGGGCGCCTCGCGGATGCCGCCGGCGTGGAGATCGTCCTCGTGGGCGATTCCGCCGCCATGACCATTCTCGGTCACGACTCGACCGTCCCGGCGACGATGGACGAGATGGCCATGCTCACGCGCGCCGTCGCGCGGGGTGCCAAGCGCCCGATCGTCGTCGCCGACATGCCGTTCGGCTCCTTCCAGGTCTCGGACGAGGAAGCGCTACGAAACGCGGTCCGCTTCGTCAAGGACGCTGGTGCCGACGCTGTCAAGGTCGAAGGCGCCGGGCCGACCGTCTCCAGGGTGCTCGCCCTTGTCGGCGCCGGCATTCCGGTGATGGGCCACATTGGCTTGACGCCTCAGTCGGCCACCATGCTCGGCGGCTTCCGCGCTCAGGGACGCACGGCCGCCAAGGCTCGTCAGCTCCTGGAGGACGCGCGCACGCTCGAGCAGGCGGGCTGCTTCTCACTCGTCCTGGAAGCCGTCCCGGCACCCGTCGCCGCACGGATCACGGAGGAGCTCACCATCCCCACGATCGGGATCGGCTCAGGCCGGAATTGCGACGGCCAGGTGCTGGTCTACCACGACCTGCTCGGCCTCTACCAGGGACGATCGCCGCGCTTCGTCAAGCGGTACGCCGAGGTCGCCGAAACGATCCAGGACGCGCTCGAGCGGTACGCGGCCGACGTCAGGTCTGGCAGCTTCCCCGAGGACGAGCACACCTACTCGATCCCGGACGACGAGTTGGCGGAATTCCTCACCGGCTCGCGAGCGGAATCAGGAACGGAAGCGTGACGATCGTGATCGCGAGCAGCATGAGGGCCACCGAGACGACCGCCCGGAGGATCGTCCACCGTTCGACAACGCTGATCCCGTACGCGAGCAGGCCAACCGCCCAGGCCCCGAAGAGGCCGAGGATCCCGTCGAAGACCGCCACACCGGCGCCGGAGTCGGAACCGCCCGAGCGGAACGTGTCGCTGCCGTAGATCGCGAAGCGCAACGGCCAAACGAGCACGAGCCCGAGGACGAGCGGCGTCGCCGCGAAGGCGAGCACGTGGCGGGCACGCCGGTAGCTGCCCCGGCTGCCGGCGCCTTTGAGGCCAAAGTAGAGCGCCGCTCCCCCGAGCCAATACGTCGTCGTTCCGTAGATCCCGCCGGTAAGGAAGACGAGCACCGCGACCACCGCGAGACTCCCGTCGACGAGGTCCTGGTCGAGGAGACGACCGGTCGAGGGCGCGAGCAGCACGCCGGCGAGGCCCGCCAGGAGCACCAATGCGAGCACTGGCTCTTGCCTCGCCTCCGCCTCCCCGGGGGAGTCGGTGCGCAGGGCGGCGAAGACGGCGCGCGGGCTCTGGACAACCGCGAGCGCCCGCAGCCACCAGTCCCTCTCCATGCTCGCGGTGGAATCGACGCGAGCAGTGGGCTCGGTCGCCATCGCTACGCGGCTGCGGCCGCGACGCTCGGAAGCACGCGGCGCAGGAACTGCCCCGTGTAGCTGCCCTCGACCTCGGCGACCTGCTCAGGCGTTCCGGTGGCGATGACCTCGCCGCCCGCCTCGCCTCCTTCGGGCCCTAGGTCGACGATCCAGTCGGCCTGCTTGATCACGTCGAGGTTGTGCTCGATGACGAGAACCGTGTTCCCCGCGTCCACGAGCCTCTGCAGCACGTCCAACAGCTTTTCGATATCCGCGAAATGGAGCCCGGTCGTCGGTTCGTCGAGGATGTAGAGCGTCCGCCCCGTCGCCACCTTCGAGAGCTCCTTCGCCAGCTTCACGCGCTGGGCCTCTCCGCCAGACAGCGTCGTCGCGGGCTGACCCAGCTTGACGTAGTCGAGGCCCACGTCATGGAGCGTCTGCAGGCGCCGGCGGATCTTCGGAATCTTGGCGAAGAAGGTCAGGGCCTCCTCCACCGACATCTCGAGAACGTCCGAGATCGACTTTCCCTTGAACCGCACCTCGAGCGTCTCGCGGTTGTAGCGCTTGCCTCCACACGTCTCGCACGGGACGTAAACGTCTGGCAAGAAATGCATCTCGATCTTGATCGTCCCGTCGCCCTTGCACGTCTCGCACCGTCCGCCGCGGACGTTGAACGAGAACCGGCCCTGTTTGTATCCGCGCACCTTGGCGTCCGGCGTCTGCGCGTAGAGCTCGCGGATCGGCGTGAAGAGATCCGTATACGTCGCCGGGTTCGAACGTGGAGTGCGTCCGATCGGCGATTGGTCGATGTCGATCACCTTGTCGAAGCACTCGATCCCCTCGCAGCCCAGATGATCGCCCGGCTTCACTCGCAGCCGGTGCAGCCGGTTGGCGAGCGCCTTGTAGACGATCTCGTTGACCAGCGTCGACTTGCCCGAGCCGGAGACGCCCGTGACCGTGATGAACTTCGCCACCGGAAACTCCACGTCGATGTTCTTCAGGTTGTGCTGGCTCGCGCCGCGCACCCAGAACGACTCAGCGCCGTCAACGCGGCGGTCCGGCACCGGAATCGTTCGCTCCGTGGAAAGAAACTGACCCGTGATCGAGCCCTCGGTCTCCTCGACCTTGTCGGCCGGCCCCTCCGCGACGACGTAACCCCCGTGCTCGCCGGCTCCCGGCCCCATGTCGACGAGCCAGTCTGCGGCCCGCATCATCTGCTCGTCGTGCTCCACCACGAGCACGGTGTTACCGAGATCGCGCAGCCGCTCGAGGGTTGCGATGAGCTTTCCGTTGTCGCGTTGGTGGAGCCCGATCGACGGCTCGTCGAGGATGTAGAGGACGCCGACGAGCTGCGAGCCGATTTGGGTCGCCAGACGCAACCGCTGCGCCTCCCCGCCCGACAGCGTGGAAGCGGCGCGGTCGAGCTGCAGATAACCGACGCCGACGTTCTCGAGGAACGCGAGCCGCTCGCGGATCTCCTTGATGATCCGGCGGCCGATCAGCTCCTCCGTGTCGGTCAGCTGCAGGCCCTCGAGGAACTCGGCCGCGCGCGTTACGGACATCTGCGTGAACTGATGGATGTTTTTCTCCCCCACCGTGACCGCGAGGACCTCGGGCTTGAGCCGCGCGCCCTTGCAGACCGGACACGGCCGGAAGCTCATGTACTCCTCGATCCGCTCCCGCTGCCCGGCCGAGTCGGTCTCGCGGTAGCGCCGCTCGAGGCTCGGGACGATCCCCTCGAACGCGAGCATGTACGCGCGCCGGCGGCCCATCCGGTTCCGGTACGTGACGTAGACCTTGTCGCCGTCCGTGCCGTAGAGGAAGAGGTTCTGCTGCTCCTCCGTGAGCTCGCGCCACGGCTTGTCCACGTCGATCTCGTAGCGGTCGGCGATCGCCTGGATGACCGATTCGTAGTAGGTCGAGTTGCCGACCGACCAGGGCACGAGCGCACCTTCCGAGATCGACAGCTCGGGATCGGGCACGAGCAGGTCCGGGTCGATCTCCTGCTGAGCGCCCAGACCGGTGCAGCGTGGACAAGCGCCGTGGGGTGAGTTGAAGCTGAAGATGCGCGGCTGGAGCTCGGGCAGCCCGACCCCGTGCTCCGGGCAAGCGAATCGCTCGGAATATGTCTGCTGGTCACCCGTGTCGACGACGTCCACGGTGACGAGCCCGTCCGCGAGCGCGAGCGCGGTCTCGATCGAGTCGAAGAGCCGGTGGCGGATGTCCGGCTTCATCGTCAGCCGATCGACGATCACCTCGATGGTGTGCTTGAACTTCTTGTCGAGCTCGATCTCCTCGTCGAGGAGACGCTGCTCGCCGTCCACCTTCACGCGCGTGAAGCCTTCGCCGCGCAGCTCCTCGAGGAGGTCCTTGTACTCGCCTTTTCGATCGCGCACGACCGGCGCGTTGACCGTGAACTTCGTCGCTTCGGGCAGGCGCAGGACCTGGTCGACGATCGATTCGATCGACTGACCGGCGATCGGGCGTCCGCAAATGGGGCAATGTGGATGGCCGATTCGCGCATAGAGCAGACGCAGGTAGTCGTAGATCTCCGTCACCGTGCCCACCGTCGAGCGCGGGTTCCGCGAGGTCGTCTTCTGGTCGATCGAGATGGCCGGCGAGAGGCCGTCGATGGAGTCCACGTCCGGTTTCTCCATCATCTGGAGGAACTGGCGTGCGTAGGCCGAGAGGGACTCGACGTAGCGACGCTGCCCTTCGGCATAGATCGTGTCGAACGCGAGCGAGGATTTCCCGGAGCCGGAGAGGCCCGTGACGCAAATCAGCGCATGCCGCGGCAGCCGGACGGTGATGTCCTTGAGGTTGTGCTCGCGAGCGCCGTGTACGACCAGCTCTTCAGCCGCCATGGATCCAGTGTAGCCCTGCGTATCGGACGAACAAGTGTTCGGTCAACGCCAGTCGACGTGAACTGCGCGAACGGGCAGCGTGACCGTGTTTTCGGCGTGGGCAGCGGGATAGAGGTGGAGCGCGTACATGGTCGCCACGGCCGCGTAGCGGCTGTCCGGCGACCACGCGATCGCGCGCGTCCCCTCCTCAGCTCCCGGCGGAAGAAGTTTCGGCTGACCGGTCTTCGCGTCGAAGACGGCGAGGGTCCCCGCGACCCACGCGGCGACGTAGCGCCCGTCCGGACTGGCTTGCAGGCTCGTCAGGTGCACCCCGACCGCGCGGAAGAGCGTCTTCGCCTTCCGGTCGCGCACGACAACGAGTGTCGAGTAGAACTCCTCGCCAGCGATCGCGGCGTAGCTGCCTTGGCCGAGCCACACGAGCTCACGGAGGCGATTCGGCCCGCCGGGCACCGGACGCTCGCAGCGCACGAGCGTGTGCAGGCCGCGGAAGGCGGTCGTTTCCACCTTCGGCGGGCAGCGCCCAGTCCACTCGTACAGGCGCCCGTTCTTCAGGAACGACAGCGTCCCGTCGGGCTCGAAGGCGGGGTCGCTGCCGCGGAACTGCATGCGCCAGTTCTCGGAACCGACATCGATCGTCTCGGGGCCGAGCTGCCGCGCCGCGATGCCGAACCGCTGGTCGACGACCGACTGCGCGCTGCGGGTGCAATCGGGACCAGGCAAGCCTTCCGGCGTGGTCCACACCAAGGATGGAATGCGGAGGAGGAAACGACGGCACTTGGCGTTCGTGAGGTAGAGGACGCCGTGCGCGCCGAGCGCGTCAAGCGCCCGCGAGAGCCGCAGGCGCCGGTCGATGCGAGGGGGGCCCTCGAAGCCCGGCGGGGATTCGGCCCGGGTGTCG
>DASQXE010000072.1:0-10220 GCA_035639875.1 Gaiellaceae bacterium
TCGATGCCCGAGACGGCGTGGGCCATCGCCGCGCCCGGCAAGAGCAGGGCGGCGACGCTGGCCAATGCGAGGACGAGACCGGTCCGGCGCATCGCCGGAATGGTCTCAAAAGCATCGGGGTGCCCGGATTTGAACCGGGGACCTCGCCGACCCGAACGGCGCGCGCTACCAGGCTGCGCTACACCCCGAACCCGCCATAGGGTATCGGCAAATGCCTGCCTCTCGGGACGAAATCGTCGCGTTTGCGAACGAATTCCTCGACACCGGCGCCTACCCCGACTACGGACCGATGGGAATCCAGGTCGTCGGCACGCCTGCGGTGGACAAGATCGCCTGCGGAGTGTCGGCCTCCCGCGAGCTTTTCGAGCGCTCGGCGAGCGCGGGCGCGCAGATGGTTCTCGTCCATCACGGCCTGTTCTGGGAAAAGGACACGCGCGTGGTCGGCTCCGTTATGCGCGAACGCCTGAAGGCCTTGTTCGACTACGACCTCACGCTCGTCTGCTACCACCTCGCGCTCGACGCCCATCCCGAGATCGGCAACAACGCACTCCTCGCCGAGGAGCTCGGCGTCAAGCGCGAGAAGCGCTTCACGGAGTGGGGCTACGGCGGATTGCTCGAGTCCGCAACACCGATCGACCAGCTCGCGGCGCGAGTTCAAGAGCGACTCGGCCAGGTGCCGCTCGTCTTCTCGTACGGGCCGGAGCTAATCGAGCGCGTGGCCGTACTAACGGGCGGGGCCGCCCGATACGTCGGCGAAGCGGCCGCCGAAGGGTACGACTGCTTCGTCACCGGGGAGGCCGACGAGCCGACGAAATACGCGGCCAAAGAGGCCGGTGTCCACTTCGTCGCCGGTGGGCACTACGCGACCGAGACGTTAGGCGTCCGCGCGCTCGCGGCGAAGTTGGCCGAGAAGTTCGGCCTCGAGTGGGAGTTCGTCGACCTCCCCAATCCCGTCTAGGAACCTCTCCAGGATTGCGGCGCACTCGCGTGGTTGCTCTCCTATGAGGAGGTGGCCCGCGGCCGGGAGCGTGCGGATCGGCGCGCGCAAGCGGCGCGCGTACTCGAACCCATCCTCCAGGGGAACGAGCCGGTCGCGCGCGCCCCAGACGAGTAGCGCGGGGCACGCCACATGCTCGAGATCCGGCCGCGGGTCGTCGCGAAGGAGCGCGCGCCCGGCGGTGCCGACGTCCGTGTGCTGAGACGGTCCTTCGAGAAAGCCCAGAACGCTTTCGGGTGAAAGGGCGGGCGGATCGACTGCGCCCCACAGGCCGAAGGGAAGCCAGCGCAGCCGCGGCCGCCTCGCAAAGGTCGAACGAAACCGCGTCATGATCTGCGCCGGCCGGAGCGCACCCGTGATCGCGAGCCAAATTTGCGCCCGGCGCCTCACGGAGACGATTCCGGCCGCCGAGACCAGGGCCAGAGCTGTGATGTCGACGGGGCGCGCGACCGCGAGGCGCAGCGCGATGACGCCCCCCATGGAATAGCCGAGCACGGGGGCGGGCAGCATCCCCTCGAGCTCCGCCACAGCGGCGATGTGGTCGGCGTACGTTGTCAGCCCCTCGGCTTCCGGCAACGGCTCCGAGCGCCCGTGGCCGGGCAGGTCGGGGATCAGCACGCGACGACGCCGGGCCAGGAGCGGCCCCAGCTCCGTGAAGTTCACGGCCGCGCCGCCGAGGCCGTGCACCACGATCAAGGGCGGTCCCTTGCCGCCGACGAAATAGCGCGTGCGCGCCCCGCGGACGTCTTCGACGCGTGACTCGAATCCTGCGCGGACGAGCGTTGCCTCCGACACCCAAGACAAACTATCCTGTGACCATGGACTGGGAAGGAGCGCGGAGCCTTTGAGCCCCGTCGCCGACATGGAAGGACTCGTCTAGCCCGCCTCGGTGCGCCGAGAGCGGGTTTTTTTACGCCCGAGAACGAAAGGAGACGCCGTGGCCAATCACCTGACGCCGGAAGAGCTGTCGAAGGAGCTCGGAATCGACCGGGAGGAAGTCATCCGCGTGTGCATCGAGGAGGCAATCCCGATCTATCAGGGCAAAATCGACAAGAGCCTCTTTCAGGCTCAGCTCGAAGCGTCAGGCCAGAGCCGCGCCTCCGCAGCATAAGAACTTGTAGGGCCCGGCCCAATGGGGGGGGCAAGCCCCCTCATCCACCCCCCGGTTAGCCGCGCGCGGCGGCGCGCTTGCGACCCGACGCAGCCTTCTTCTTCGCGGGCGCAGCCTTCTCCTTGCCCTTCTGGGCCTGCGCAACGCTCTGCTTGAGCGCTTCCATGAGATCGACGACGGGCGCCTCCGGAAGGGGCTCGGGCTTGGCGATCTCCTTGCCGGCCAGCTTCGCTTCCAACATGGCCCGGAGCTCGTTCCGGTACTCGTTCTCGTAGTCCTCCGGATCGAAGTCGCCGACCAGGCTCTCGACGAGCTGGCGCGCCATCGCGAGCTCGGGGTCTTTCACCTCCGTCTCGTCGACCGCTTCGTCGATCTCGGCGCGCGGGCGGATGTCCTCCGCGAAATAGAGCGTTTCGAGGGCAAGCGAATCGCCGAGCGGACGGATGAGACAGAGGTTCTCCTTCCCCCAGAGCACGAACTTCCCGACGGCCGCCATTTCCGCGTCCTGCATGGCCCGCAGTAGGAGCACGTACGGCCGCCGCTGCGCTTCCGGGTCGGCGGGCGCAAGGTAATAGGTGCGGTCGAAATAGATCGGGTCGACCTGGTCGAGCGGAACGAACCGGATGATGTCCACGGACTGTGACCGCTGGAGGGCAACCGCCTCGAAGTCAGACTCCTCCACCATCACGAACTGGTTCTTCGCAAACTCCCAGCCCTTGACGAGCTCGTCGGCTTCGACGTCGCGCTCGTGGAAGGGGCAGTAGCGTTTCTGCTTGATCGGCGTGCCGCACTCGCGGTGGAGGGGGCGGAAAGCGACGTCCTTGCGTTGCTGCGCGACAGCCAGCCCGATCGGGATGTTGACCAGGCCGAAGTTGATCGATCCGTTCCAGATAGTTCGCATGGGCCGCCGTCACAGGGTAGCTGAGAACCGCATAGTTTCTGGCTTTCAGCCCGAATCCCTTTGTCTGTTTCAAACGTTATACCTATTGGGTACTCGCATAGGTACTAAGGAGGCGAGGGCGATTACGGATCCGAGAGCGAATATCGATCTCCAGCTCGAGGATCGCTCCTCCGCAACGCGCGAACTGCGCGCAGCGGTCGACCGCGTCGCCAGGAACTGTCGGCTCACGGACGCGGATCGTTTCGCGCTCCAGGTGGCTGCGACCGAGGCCGTGACGAACGCGCTCAAGGCGGGCGATCCGCCGGTCGAGGTGACCATCGGCTGCGAGGGCCGGTCCGTCGACATCGAAGTGCAGAACTCGACCGTCTTCTCGTCCACGGGCCGCGGGTCGAAGCCAACCCGTGAGTTCGAGAGCGGCCGCGGGATTCCGATCATGATCGCGCTCGTCGACGAGATCGAGTTCGCGCAGACGCGAGCGGGCACGAGGGTCCGCATGCGAAAGAGGGTCCACCCCGAGGGCGAATCCTCTCATTACGACTAGCTAGAGGCGGCGGGCGCCGACGTAGGTTTCGGCGTACCAGCCCGTCAGCGTCGAGATCTTGACCACGTCGCCCGTGTGCGGCGCGTGGATGAACTGATTGCCGCCGATGTAGATCCCGACGTGCCCCAGTGAGTTGAAGAAGACGAGGTCGCCCGGCGCGAGAAATTCGCGTCCGACGGGACTCCCCATCGAGTACTGCATCGCAGCGTTGTGCGGGAGTGAGATCCCGACCTGCGCGAAGACGTACATCGTGAAGCCCGAGCAGTCGAATCCGCTCGGCGACGCGCCGCCCCAGACGTAGGGAACGCCCAGGTACTGCATGGCGACCCCGACCACACCGCCGACGTGCCCCGCGGGATTGCCGCCACCCGATGAGATGCTTCCGCCGAGCCGTGAGCGAGCCTGCACCTCGAGCGCGGCCTGCTGGGCGGCCTCCTGGCGCTTGAGCCTTTCGATCTCGCTCCTGATCGAGGCGAGTAGCTGCTTGCGCTCGGCCAGCTGCTGCTCGATCGAGGCCTTCTGGGCCGCCTGGGCCGCGACGACTCGTTCTTGCTCAGCACGCGCGCGCTCGAGCTCGCCTTCGCGCTTCTTGATTTCGGCGCGGAACGTTTCCGTCTCGTGGATGATTCGCGCGTCCTGATCCGAGATGCGATTGACCGTGTCCATGCGGTCGAGGAGGTCATCGAGGCTCGCGGCACCGAGCAGGACCTCCAGCGCCGATTGATCGCCCGACGTATAGAGCGTCACCAGGCGCTGCTGGAGAAAAGACTCGGCGCGGCGGAAGTTCGCGCGCGCGATTTCGAGGCGGCGCTCGTTGACCCTCTGCTCCGCCTTGATCGAGTCGAGCTTGATCTGTGATGCGTTGTAGGCCTCTACGACCTGCTCGAGGTGCGCGTCGATCGACTGGATCTCGTCGAGGACCTGCTGCGCCTGTGCTTTTTTCGTCCCCACAGGCGAGGGGCGTGCCGCGGCCGGAAAGAGGGAGACCGCAACGAGAATGAGCAGAGCTACGAGGAACGCCTGTCGCTTCGTCGCTCGGATCAGGACCCCCCGATCGGGACCATGGCAGGCGCGGACTGGGGACTCAGCGCCGTCACAAGCACGGCACCCTAACAGCGCTTCCTGACAACGCGCAAACCGCCCAACGCCTCTGACCGTGCGGCTTCGGCCCGAACGCGGGGCCGCCTGTTAGGGTGTTCGGCCCGTGCGGGGGACCTGGTTAACCGGTGGGGGGCGGAAAGCCCTGGCCGGACTCGCGGCGACGATCGCGCTCCTCGCGGCCACAGGAGCACACGCGGAAGATGCAGGCACGCAGGCCGCGCAGCTGCGGGCGAGCAATACGAGCCTCGCTGCGAAGGCCCACCAGGCCCTGCTCGAGCTCTACTCGCTCCAGACGCGTCTCGGGGCGGCAGAGCGCAGGGTCGACGCCCTCGAGGCGCGCAGCGCGCAGCTTGACCGCGAAGTGGATTCGGCGAAGGCGCAGCTCCAGATCGCGCGGGAGAACATGGCCGCCGCCCGTGGCCAGCTCGGCGAGCGCCTGCGCCAGCTCTACGTCGAAGGCGACGTCGATCCGCTCGCGGTCCTCCTTGGCGCGGACTCGCTCGAGGACGCGCTCTCGGCGATCGACGGGCTGAGCCGGTTGGCTCAACAGGACAAGGAGATCCTCGCGCAGCTGACGCGGGCACGGACGGCGTTACGGATTGCACTCGCTCGCCTGGCATCTCGCCAGGCGGAGGTGCGCGCCCTCGTCGCCCAGGCCAAGGCCGCGCGCGCCAATCTACTTCGCACCCAGTCGCAGCGAACCGCATATCTGGCCTCCCTCCGTCGGCAGCAGGCGTTCAACCGCGATCAGATCGCACACTTGAACGAACAAGCTGCGGCCAGTGAGCAGCAGTCGGAACAGCTCACCTCCGGAGGCGGGACGGGCGCTGCACCACCACCGGCGCCACCGCCGCCGCAGAGCGGACAGCACATGACCGTGTCTTCTACGGGCTACTGCCTGAAGGGCACGACCGCCACGGGCATCCCCGTCGGCTGGGGCGTGGTCGCCGTGGATCCCGCCGTGCTTCCGCTCGGGACTCGCATGTTCGTTCCCGGCTACGGCGAGGGCGTGGCCGCGGACACCGGCTCCGCTGTCCGCGGCGCGATGATCGATCTCTGGTTCCCGACGTGCACGCAGGCCCTCGAGTGGGGCCTCCGTACGGTCACGATCACAATTCACTAGGAATCAGTAGGAGTACCTCGAACGACGCGTCCGTGACGGACTACACTTCGCGAACCACCTTCGCCCAGGGGGTCTCGTGAACGAGACGAGGACGGAAGAAACGCAGGCCGGGAGAGGACTAGACGACCTTCGCGTCCTGATCGTGGACGACCACGACCTGTTCCGCACCGGTCTCCGCAACCTGCTCGAGCAGGAAGGCGTCAACGTCGTCGGCGAAGCGGCCTCGGGACAGGTTGCGATTCGCCTGGTCGGCGACCTTGCGCCCGACGTCGTGATCATGGACCTGAACATGCCCGGCCTGACGGGCGTCGAGACGACGCGTCAGCTCTCCGGGATCGCGCCTTTGACCCGCGTCGTCGTCCTGACGATCTCCGCGGACGACGACGACGTCATGAACGCGGTCATGGCGGGTGCGTGCGGCTACCTGCTCAAGGACTCGTCGATCCAGGACTTGATCACGGGGATCCGTGCCGCGGCCGAGGGCGAATCGCTTATCTCGCCTCAGATCGCGTCCAAGGTCCTGCAGCGCCTCCGCGCGCAGAGCACGAGCGAGGATGCCGCGGCCACCATTCGCGCCGAGCTCTCAGACCGCGAAGTCGAGGTATTGAAGCTGATCGCCAACGGCAAGGACAACGCGCAGATCGCGCGCGAGCTCTTCATCAGCCCGAAGACGGTCAAGAACCACATCTCGAACATCCTCATGAAGCTGCAGATCGAGAACCGCATCCAGGCCGCTGTCTACGCCGTTCGCAGCGGCATCGTGTAACACCTGGCAGCGGGATCTAGGCGACTGCGCGTTCTTCGTCGACGCGACGCTGGAGCTCGCCGAGGAGATCGCGCAGGCTCGCGAGATCCTCGCCGGCCGTGCGGAGGCGCCGGGCTAGCCGGCGCAGCTCGCCGGCTTCGTCGGGCCCGTCGATCCGATGTGCGAGCTCACCGATCCGCCGCTCGAGACGCAGGCGCTCCGCCTCGATCTCGAGCGCGCGCGCATATCCGTCGGTCAGCGTATGCTCCATTTCCGTGAGCTCGCCGGGGTCGGCAGCATGCGGGTCCAGCAGACTGCGGATCCGGGCGACGAGAGAGGCAAGGTCGGGCGCCATCGGCACGCCTGATTATCGAGAACGCCGTAGGCCGATTCATGGGCCGGGCGGCCCATCCTTGCGCCTGCGTAGGCCTACGGCACGAAGTCGTGTTGCTGTGGCCGCGGCCGTCCTCGTCGCGGCGGCGACGCTCGCCGGGCCCGCATCCGCCTCGCTGTGGACGAGGCTCGCGAGCGCGCTCACGGGGTCGGGCGTTGCCCCGAGCCACACTGGTGTCTTCGCCTTCGACCTAGCGAGAGGCTCCATGGTGTTTCGGCGCAACCCTCTCTTCCCGCTGCGTCCCGCCTCCAACGAGAAGCTGACCGTCGCCGTCACGGCGCTCGACCGCCTCGGCCCCTCCTACCGAATTTCCACCCAGGTGCTCGGCGACGGCACGCTCGATCCAGGCACGGGCGTCTGGACCGGCCGCTTGATCCTGCGCGGCAACGGCGATCCCTCGCTGACGAGGCGAAAATTGGCGCGGCTGGCCGCCCGCGTACGCGCCGCCGGGATCGTGAAGGTGACGGGCCGGATCCTCGGGGACGAGAGCTACTTCGACGCCGTGCGCGTCGGGCCCGGCTGGAAGGCGTCGTACTACAAGGAGGAATCGCCTCCACTGTCGGCGCTCGTCGTGGATGGAGCACGCCTCGGGAGCGGCATCTCCGATGAGCCCGCGCTGGCGGCGGCAATCTTGTTCAAACGGGCGCTGCGGGCTGCGGGAGTCGCGGCGCCCGGGAAGGCCGTCAAAGGGACGGTGACCGGCACCTTGGCCGTGTTGGCCCAGATCAAATCACCGCTCCTCAGCACGCTCGTCCGGCGAATGAACCGGGTCAGCGACAACTTCTACTCCGAGATGCTGCTGAAGAAGCTTGGAGCCGTGGAGCGGGGCAGCGGAACGACCGCTGACGGCGCCCGCGTCGTCCGCTCCGAGCTGCGAGAGCGCCGCGTCACCATGACCGGGCTCCGAATTGCGGATGGATCGGGCCTCTCCGCCTACGACCGGCTCACCGCGAAGGCGGTCTTCCAGATCCTCAGATCGGCGTTGAACGACGCAGCCATCCAGCAGCCCTTCGTCGCATCGCTCCCGATTGCCGGCGTGAACGGAACGCTCAGGGACCGCATGACTACCCCGCCCGCATATCGGCACGTCCTAGCGAAGACCGGGACCACCGATCGAGCGTCCGCCCTGTCGGGATACGCGACGAACGCTGCATACCAGCCCCGCTACATCTTGTCGATCCTCATGAACGGCAATCCCGTCCCGTGGTGGTATGCACGTGCGGCCCAGGACCGCTTTGCACAGGTATTAGCCGGCGTTGCCCAGTAGCTTCGCGAGCGCCGCCTCGTCGAGGAGCTCGATCCCCTCGCGCTGCGCCTTCGTCAGCTTCGCCGCGCCAGGCTCTTCCCCGACGATGAGCGCCGTCGTCTTCGAGGACACGGAGTTGGTGACCTTCGCCCCCAGCGCCTCGAGCGCAGCCGTCGCCTGCTCCCTTGACCAACCTTCGAGAGTGCCGGTGATCACGTAGGTCTTGCCGGCGAGCGGGCCTTCCTTCGGGCGGTCCTCCTCGCCGAGCTCGAAGCGGAGGCCGAGGTCGCGGAGCTCGGCGACGAGCGCACGGTTCTTCTCGTCCGAGAACCACGTGGCAATCGACTCCGCTCGATCCGGGCCGATTCCGTCGACCTCCTCGATCGCCTTCGCGTCGGCGGCGAGGAGGCGATCGACGTTCTCGAAGTGGCGAGCGAGGTTCTGCGCCGTCACCCAGCCGACGTCCGGAATGTTCAAGCCGAAGAGCACACGGGAGAACGGGATCGCCTTGGACGCCTGGATCGACTCGATCGCGTTGGTGGCCGAGATCTCGGCGTAGCCGTCGAGCTCCATCAGCTGCTCCTTCGTGAGGCGATAGAGCTCGGGCAGCGAGCGGACGAGTCCGAGATCCCAGAGTCGCCGGACTGACTGCTCGCCGACGCCTTCGATGTCGGCGGCTGCCTGCACCCAGTTGATCAGGGACTCGAGCCCCCGCGACGGGCAGTTGTCGTTCGGACAACGGTGCATCGCCTCGCCCTCGGGCTTGACGACCTCGGTCCCGCAAAGTGGGCACTTCTTCGGCATGCGGAACGGCTTGGTGCCAGGCGCATGCTCGCCGGCGGGCCCGACGATTTGCGGGATGACGTCGCCCGCGCGCTGGACGATGACCATGTCGCCCTCGCGAATCTCCTTGCGGTTGATGTCCTCCTCGTTGTGGAGCGTCGCGCGGGAGACCGTCACCCCGCCCACCTCGACGGGCTCGAGCATCGCCCACGGATTCAAAGCGCCCGTGCGACCGACGCGAATGAGAATCTTGTTCAGGCGGGTCGTTGCCGTCATCGGCGCCCACTTGTAGGCGCGAGCCCAGCGGGGTCGCTGGTGCAGGGCGCCCAACCGCTCCTGCTGCACGAACGAGTCGACTTTGATGACGATCCCGTCGATCTCATAGTCGAGCTCGATGCGGCGCTTCTCCCATTCGCGGCAAGCCTCGGCCACCGCCTCGATCGAGTCGTGCACCTCCGCGTACGGATTCGTGCGGAAGCCGTGCTCACGGAGCCACTGCAACGAGTCCCAGTGACCGTCGGTCGCAAGCCCGTCGCGGCGACCGAGACCGTGGATCCAGATGGAGAGCGGACGCGTAGCGGTGATGGAGGGATCCTTCTGGCGCAGTGAGCCCGCCGCCGCGTTCCGCGGATTCGGCGTCGGCTTCTTCCCCTCCTCCACCAGGCGCCTGTTGAGCTCGTTGAACCCCGAGAGTGGCAGATAGACCTCGCCGCGAGCCTCGATCAGCGGCGGCGGCTCTTCGCCCTCGGCGAGCTGCATCCGTAGCGAGATCGCCTTAATCGTCTTCAGATTCGTCGTCACGTCCTCGCCTCGGAAGCCGTCGCCGCGTGTCGCGCCCCGCACGAACGCGCCGTTCTCGTACAGGAGGTTGATGGAGAGACCGTCGATCTTCGGCTCGGTCACGTAGCGGACGCCGCTCGTTCCGAGTCGCTTGACCACGTCGGCATGCCACTTCCCCAGCTGCTCATCTGTCGTGACCTTGTCCAGCGAGCCCATCGGGGTGGGGTGCTCGACCTTCTCGAACTTCTCCGAGGGCGGGGCGCCCACGCGCTGCGTGGGGCTGTCGGGCGCCTGCAGCTCGGGGTGCTTGCGCTCGAGCTCCAGCAGCTGGTCCCACAGGCGGTCGAACTCGGTGTCCGAGATCTCGGGGTCATCGAGGACGTGATAGCGGTAGAGGTGGTAGTCGACGAGATTGCGCAGCTCGGCCGCGCGGTCTTCGGCCGTGTTCGTCTTAGAGGACGGCAAGCAGCTCCTCCGCGGTGTCGACGATCGCGTCCG
>DASQXE010000073.1:0-12984 GCA_035639875.1 Gaiellaceae bacterium
GCTCAGGGAGCGAGCCGACCGGAAGCTCGCTTCCGGTCGGCAGCAAGCCGTTTCCCATCAAGGCCTCCGACTTCACGACCCACGTCACGAACCCCTTCTGGCCGATGAAGCCGGGCGACCATTGGGTCTACCGCGAGACGACCGCCGAAGGCGAGGTGCAGCGCAACGACGTCGTCGTCCTCGACCAGACGAAGAAGATCATGGGCCTAGACACTGTCGTCGTCCACGACACCGTGCGCCTCCACGGGGAGCTGACCGAGGACACGTACGACTGGTACGCGCAGGATGCCCAGGGGAACCTGTGGTACTTCGGCGAGGACACCGCCGAGTACGAGAACGGAAAACTGAAGACGAAAGAGGGCTCCTGGGAGGCCGGAAAGAACGGCGCGCTCCCAGGCATCATCATGCCCGCCAACCCGCGGGTCGGGACGACCTATCGCGAGGAGTACTACAAGGGCCATGCTGAGGACGGCGCCTCCATCATCAGCACGGACGCGCTCGCGAAGGTTCCGTACGGCCGCTTCGACCACGGTGTCCAGACGCGGAACTTCAGCGGCATCGAGCCCAACGTGATCGAGGAGAAGATCTACGCGAAGGACGTCGGCATCGTTCTCGAGATCACCGTCTCGGGCGGGTCCGACCGCTCCGAGCTCATCAGCTTCACGAGCGGCTAGGCCATTACGCTTAGCCCGTGACCTGGCAATTCGTTGTCGCGGGGCTCTTCGTCGGCACGCTCGTCGGCATGACGGGCATGGGCGGCGGCTCGCTCCTGACCCCGATCCTCGTGCTGCTCCTCGGCTTCAACCCGACTGTCGCCATCGGAACGGACATCGCGCACGGCGCGATCTTCAAGACCGTTGGCGCGATCCGCCACCGAGGGCTCGGCAACGTGCACGCGCGGCTGTCCGGCTGGATGTTCCTCGGCAGCGCGCCCGCTTCTCTCCTGGGCGTGACGCTCGCGACCTGGCTCAAGCATCGTTACGGCGACAGCGTCGATTCCGTCTCCTCGCAAGTCCTGGGCGGGGCGCTCATCTTCGGGTGCGTGGGTCTCGCGGCGAAGCTGCTCGTGCGGCCCAAGGAGGTGCCCGACGCGCCGTTCCTGCTCACGAACCGCGACCGCATCGCCGCTGTCGTAATCGGCCTCATCGGCGGGTTCGTCGTGGGGCTGACCTCGGTCGGGACCGGCGTCTTCTTCGGCTTGACCCTGCTCGTCGTCTTCCCGCTGCGGGCGCACAAGGTGGTCGGCACGGACATCTTCCACGCCGCAGCGCTCCTCTACGTGGCGGGCTTCGGCCACTTCATCGCGGGAAACGTCGACCTCGGTGCGGTCGGCTGGCTCCTCGTCGGTTCGATCCCAGGCGTGCTGCTCGGCAGCCAGCTGACGTTGTCATTCTCCGATCGGCCTCTGCGCGGCGTCCTCGCCGTTGTGCTCGGCCTGGCGGGACTGCGGCTCCTGAATGTCCCCGGCGCGACGATCGCCATCGTCGTCGTCCTCGCGAGCGGCATGACCGT
Organism: Gaiellaceae bacterium; assembly: GCA_035639875.1. GTDB lineage: Bacteria > Actinomycetota > Thermoleophilia > Gaiellales > Gaiellaceae > JAIBJP01. The sequence goes on from DASQXE010000073.1 coordinate 1,513, forward strand.
CCTGCTTGCGTACATCGCGCGGCGCACGTGGCTCGGGCGGCGCGCGCGCCCGCAGCTGCGCGTGGAACAGCCTTAGCGGTTGTGGTTCACGACCTCGATGTTGTTGTCATCGGGGTCGAGGACATAGGCGGCGTAGTAGCCGCGGTGGTAGATGGGGCGTTCACCCGGGGCGCCGTTGTCGCGGTAGCCGGCTCCGACCGACGCCCGATGGAAAGCGTCGACGGTGGCGTTGTCTTCGGCGGGGAACGCCATGTGCAGGTTCTCGGTGGGGGTGCCCCCGAGAACGGAGAACGAGCCGTTCCCGCCTGAGAAGCCGGCGCGCTCGGACAGGTCGCGGCGCAGCGCGAACCCCGCGAACAGCCCGACGGTTTCGTAGAAGGGCTTCGAGGCGGCTAGATCGCCGACGCGGATCCAGAGATGGTCGATCCAGCCGCCCGTGCGCAGACGGCCGTGGTGGACGGCTTCAACGCTGTTCCCGTCCGGATCGAGCAGGAACGAGCCGTAGTAGTCCGGTGAATAAATCGTCCGCGGCCCGGGCTCGCCGTCGCTCTCATAGCCGGCCGCAGTGCCCGTGCGCCAGAACTCGTCCACGTGCTCGCGCGACGGCGCAACGAAGCCGATGTGCAGCCCGCGTGTGGGCGGGTGATCGCCGGTCGCCGGTGAGATCGAGAAGTCGTTCCATTCCGCCAAGTCGCCCGAGTGGTCCTTGTCGATGCCGAGCGTCCGGAGGACGATCTCGTAGAAGCGCTCCGACGCCTCGCGGTCGGAGGCGCGAATCGTCACGTGGTCGAACACGCCGACATCATGGCGGCCAGCCGTCGTTGGAAGCGGCGGCGCGTGCTCCCGCCGAGCACGCTGCGTCGAGTGCTTGCTCCAGCGGCTGACCTTCGGAAAGCGTGACGAGGAGCGCTGCGGCAAAGGCGTCCCCGGCCCCGAATCTGGACCGGCGCTCAACCCGGTCGCTCTGCGCGTGGACGACCTGATCGCCCTGTGCCGCCAGGGCGCCTTCTTCGCCGAGCTTCACGCAGGCGACCCCAAAGCGCACGGCCAGCTCTCGCACGGCGTCGTCGGGCTCCGAGCCGGTGACCGCACGCGCCTCCTCGATGGTCGCCAGAATCACATTCGCACCCCCGCACAACTCGTCGAGATCGGCAGCGGCGGCGAGTCGCGGAGAGGCGAGATCCACGGCCATCCAACGTCCGTCGAAGCGCTCGAGCCCGGCCCGAGCCCCGAAGGCCGAGGCCGCCTGAAACAGACTGAAGCCGGATACGAGCAAGGCATCGCCCGGCAACGGGTCGGGGACATCCTCCGGCGCGAGCCGCGAACTAGCTGCGGCCCACGCAACGACGCTCGATCCGAGCGCGACCGCGACGCCGGTGGGCAGGTCCGGATCCCGTGCGATGCGTGCCTCGATCCCCTTCTCGGTGAGCACCCGTTCCACCAAGTCGCCGGAGGCATCGGCGCCGATCCGGCCCACCACCGTGGCAGACGCTCCGAGCTCTACCGCCCAAACGGCCGCATTCGCGGCGGATCCCCCGGCCCGAATCGCAACGGGAGCGTGGAGGCGCTCGTCGCGGCCGGGCGCCTCCTCGGAGACGACGTCGACGAGGACGTCTCCGACGGCGACCAAGCGCACGGGAGCCACCGGAGGTCAGCGCGCGCCGGCCGAACGCCCAGCCGCGGAAAGGATCTCGACAACCGCCGGCGCCTTGAGGAACTTCGTCGAGCGTTCTGGGCTCAACGTCGCCGCGAACCGCTCAACGAGCTCGGCCGCCTGAGAGAAGCCCCTTGCGGCGCGGTCGTCATCTCCGAGTGCGTAGGCAGCCCGGCCGAGCGCCCCATAGGCGTTCCAGCGCCCGGGTGGATTGATGAGCTCGTCCGCGAGCACGACTCCGGCTTCGAGCGCCTGAATCGCCTCCTCGCGTCGGCCTGCCCGAGCGAGCGCTTCGCCGAGCAGCGAGAGCGCGCGCGCTTCGTACTTGCGCCGCAGCGTCGACCGCGCGAGCTCGACGGACTTTTGCGCCCACTCGATCGCGGATTCAGGCTCTTCTGCGTGCAGCGCGATCTCGGCCCGAGTCACCGCCAGGCGCGTGTAGATGAGCCAACGCGTCCACCCGATCGCCTCTTCCGCGTCCTCCCAGCGGCTCGGCCAATCGGCCTGAGCACGGCCGATGTCGCCTTCCAGTAGGTCGGTGAAGAGGAGGTCGGAGTGCGCGAACCGGAGCGGCATCGGAAACCACTCACCCGAGGAGAGCTCGAGCGCTTCTTCGCTTCGCCGACGGGCCTCGTCGAGGTCGAGGACCTCCCGAAAAGCGATGGACGAGTAGTTGAGCAGCCCGCGCTGGTTTCGTGCCATCTCGCGCGCCTGGGCGAAGAGCTCGTCCCAGATCTGGATAGCCTCCTCGTGGCGGCCGAGGCCGACGAGCGCGAGCGCTTCGGTGCCTCCGCCGCGCAGGAGCGCCTCGGCGCTGTGGACGTCCGCAGCCACCTCACGAGCCTGCCGCGAGAGCTCGACGCACCGCTCGTAGCGGCCCAACCAGTACACGAGGTCGGCGTGCAAATGGAGGCTGTCGGCGTGGTCGAAACGGTGAGTGCCGGGGACCCATTCGGCCAGCGCCCGCTCACCGAGCTCGAATGCCTGGGCAAGGTCGCCGGGCGCGGCTCGCTGTCCGAGCGCCTGGCTCTGGAGCGCGAGTGCAGCCGCGAGACCCGCGGAGTCGCCGAGCTCCTCAGCGAGGACGATCGCCTCCTCTGCGATGTCCACGGTTTGGTCGAGTTGCTCGGTCCAGACGCTCGCGCGGCCGGCCGCGAGCAGGCCGTGTAGGCGCTCCTGGCCAGTGAGCTCCGGGAGAAGATCGCCGAGCTCCTTCGCAGCCGTCGGGAACTCGGTGAGCCTCACCAGCCCCATGCCGCGCTGCAGACGAATCTGTCGCCGCGTGTCGTCGTCCTCCGCCAGCTCGAGCGCGGTCGCGTACAGCTGGAGCGCGGCATCCTGAGCCCAGCCTTGGAATGCAGCCTCAGCCGCGGCGAGGAGATAGGGAATCGCGCGGGCTCCCTCGCCGGCCTCTCTCCAGTGGTGAGCGAGCACCCACGCCAGCGTCTCGCTCGCGCCCTCGAACGTCTCCTCGACGTAGCGAGCGACGGCAGCGTGCCGCTCGCGCCGGCTCGCACGCGGCACCGTCGAATAGGCCACCTCGTGAATGAGCATGTGCTTGAAGCTGAACTCGGCGTCGCCGGCCAGCTGGCTCGTCGGTTCCCGGCGAATGAAGTCGCGCGCCTCGAGGACCGCGAGCGCGTCGTCGACGCCCTCCAGCCCACCGATCGCGCTCAAGACGTTCCGCCAGAACGTCTTGCCGATGACCGCGGCCGAGAGAAGCGCCGCGCGCGCGTGGTCGGGGATCGCGTCGATGCGCGATGCGATCGCCTCGCGAACGGTCACCGGGAGCACGTCCGCATCGCCGCGATCGGCGACGGACGCCGCGAGTTCCTCGAGGAAGAGCGGGTTTCCTTCGGCGATCTCAACCAGCCGCCCGACGTCCAAACCCCCGTCGCCCCCGACGAGGTGGCCGGCTAGCTCGGCCGCGGCGGCTTCGGGAAGCGGGTCGAGAACGACCGTCGTCTGCGCGACGAGCCCGCTACCCCAGCCCGACCGCGTGTCCAGGAGCTCGGGACGCGTCGCCGCGACGAGCATGAGCGGAGCCTCGCGTGCGTACGTCGCCAGGTACTCGAGGAGGTCGAGCTCGCTCGCCTGGGCCCAGTGGATGTCCTCGAACAGGAGGAGTGTCGGCGTCGCCAGTGCAGCGTGTTCCGCGAAACGCCTCGCGGCAAAATAGAGCAAGTTCGGATGCGCGGTATCGTCGGATGCGCCGAGCCCGAGGAGCAGGCTGAGGTGACGCTCGGTATCCGCCACCTCTTCCGCCGGGACGATGTCTTCGAGCGCCGCACGGAGCTTCTCGCGCGCGACCTCGGTCGAGTCGGAGTCGAAGATGCCGGTCGCCGCCCGGACTATCTGCGGGAATGCCTGATACCCCGCCTGCTTGCCGTAGGGCAGACACCGGCCTCGAAGAACCTGCCCTTCCTCACGCACGACCGACGAGAGCTCGCGGGAAAGTCTCGATTTGCCGATGCCGGGCGGTCCGACCAGCGTGACTAGGTGGGGCCGGCGTTCTTCGACGGCCCGGCTCCAAAGCGACTGCAGGAGCTCGAGCTCGCGGTCGCGTCCTACTAGCGGATGGGCCGCGATCGGGCGCTCCGCCGGCTCGGCGACTGACTCCACCGCGAGCCAGGCCGACACCGGCTCCGCCTTTCCCTTGGCCTCGACGGGCTCCATCGGCTCGTACCCGATCGCGTTGCGCGTGGCTCGGTACGTCCCTTCGCCGACGACGAGCCGGCCTTCCGGCGCAGCGGTCTGAAGACGTGACGCCGTGTTGACGACGTCGCCGATGGCGAGAGCCTCCTCGCCGCGTTCAGCGCCTAGGGCGACCACGGCGTCACCGGTGTTCACCGCCGCTCGCGCTACGAGATTCAGGCCGTGCGCCTCGTTCAGCTCGTCCAGGCTTTCGAGGACGGCCAGGCCGGCTCGCACCGCGCGCTCGGCGTCGTCCCCGTGCGCGACGGGCGCGCCGAAGACCGCCATGACCGCATCGCCCGCGAACTTCTCCAGCGTGCCCCCGTGCTCCTCGATCCGCCGCTTCGCCTCGGCGTGGTAGAGGGTGAGGGCGTCGCGGACGTCTTCCGGATCGGCGCGATCGGACCGAGACGTGAAGCCGACGAGGTCGACGAAGAGAACCGAAACGAGCTTGCGCTCCTCTCGGCGCGCCGGCGCTGCTTCCAGCCGCTGTCCACAGCTACTGCAAAACCGTGCGCCGGACGCATTTTCCTCTCCGCAATGCGGGCACCGCGTCTCGACTGCCACGCCGTAAGTCTGTTCGGTTTCCCACGGCCTGCCAAGCGGCAGCCGACAGCCCGTCAGCGGTGGGGCGAACGTCAGGTGGCGCGTGCCCGCCTGCCCCTCGAGTAGCGATCGTAGTGGCCTCACCGGCAAGACGGCGCGATTAGGATCTCCCCGTCAATCGTCGAGGGAGGAGGTCGGTATGGCCGTTGAGGTGCGACAGTTCGAGTCCCCGGACGAGACCCGCACGCCCGACAAGACGCGGGTTGACGTCGTCCACATGAGCGGCGCGACGGCCGCACGCTTCACGTTCGAACCCGGATGGCGGTGGTCCGACTGCGTGAAGCCTGTTGTGGGTACTGACAGCTGCCAAGTCCGCCATGTCGGCATCGCTCAATCCGGGCGTCTGCATGTCGTTCACGAAGACGGATCCGAAGCCGATATCTCGCCGGGTGACGGCTACGTCATCGAACCTGGTCACGACGCGTGGGTCGTCGGCGACGAGCGGTTCGTAGGCTACGAATTCGAGTCCCGATCAGCCGAGGAGTACGCGAGAAGCTAAGGCTCCGCGAACTTCGCCTCGAAGACGACCACCGTGCTAAAGGTGGTCCCGTCAATCTGCCAGGCGTAGCAGCCTGGCCCGCGCAGCCATGTCGCACCAGGCCATTCGCGGAAGCCGTTCCGTCCATTGATCGTTGGCCCCGGAGGGAGCTGGGGGTCGACGAGCACGGGCGACTCACCGAACGTGGTCCGTAGCGGGCCGTCGAGCTGGCGCCCGCGGATGAAGACCGGTCCGCGGTAGCTCGGCAGCGCGAACCAAAGCGTTTTGACCGAGAACCAGCCTCCAGACCCCTCGTTCGAAAAGTGGAGGAGGCCGCGCTTCGCCGGCACGAGATCCCGGCCGCGGCTCGGCGAGATCAGCGGCCGGACGGGTGGCTGGCCGAGTGCGATACCGCCGAACTGATCGTTGCGATAGAACTTGCCGGGCGTCGTCGGGCAGCTCGCGCCGGGTTCGAGGCTCGGCAGGTGCAAGGAACGCCGCAGCCGCGCGGGGATCCGCCCAGGCACCGGCGTGCACCAGGACGTGACGAGTTGACACGTCTCGGCATAGGTGGCGGGAGCAGGCGGTTGTTTCGCCGGTCGAGACGGTCCGTGGCCGCCCGCCGGCCGCGTCTCCGCCGAAGTCGACGACGTTGACAGGCACCCCGCCGCCACGAGACCGGCGGCGCCGATAACGGCGACCGAAGCGATCACTCGTGCCATGGCGCCAGAACTACTCTCAGCCCGCGCGCTCGGTTCCCACGCTGGGGCGAGACGGACACCGCGGCCGGCTCAGCTATCCGCGTGGCGAGGACCTGGCGCCGGCGGGACGATCTTCGCACGAGCGACGCCGCCGTAGTCGGCAACCGCGTCATCGACGTTGAACAGCGCCCCGAAGCGTCGCTGCGCCCGCTGGCCGGCGTCGAAGACACCGATCTGATTCGTATCGGGATAGACGCTGATGTTCGGCCCTTCCATCTCGCTGATCATCAGAACGCGGACTGGGCCATCGCTGTCGTTTCGATACCCGTGCGCGCCACGCTCGCCGCGCGGAAACGCGACGACTTCTCCCTCGGGGAGTTCTTCCCAGCCCGCGGCCGTCCGGAGCTTCACGCGCCCGCGGAGCACGATGAGGAGCTCTTCCCGCTGGAAGTGGTAATGGAAGACCATCTCATCGCCGGGCTGGAGCTCATAGACGCTCGCGCCGAGATGCTCGGCGCCGGCCGCCTCGGCGACCCTCGCAGCGAGAATCCCGTCTCCACCAACCGTCAGCGGGTCGTCGAGGTTGCTCACACGGGGAGCTTAGATACGGAGCGATGCGAACTCGCCTCCGGCTGATCGCTGTTCCCTTCCACGCCGCCCAGCGGGGCGTGGCGATGGGGAAAGGCCCGGTCGCGCTGCTGGAGTCCCATGATCTCGCGGAGCGGCTGCGCGGGGGCGGCTACGACGTCGACGCGGTAGAGGTTCCTGATCCTGTGGCGAAGGATCGCGAGATCGGCCGGAGCTTTGAGATCGCTCGCCTCGTGGCCGAGGAATCCGCTGCGGCCGTCCAGGCGGGCTGCCTGCCCGTTGTGCTTGCGGGCAACTGCAACAGCGCGCTGGGCACGACGGCCGCCCTCGACGTCGACCGGCTCGGCGTGCTCTGGTTCGATGCGCACGCCGATTTCGACGTCCCTGAGGACAACCTGTCCGGTTTCTTCGACGTCATGGCGCTCTCGACGCTGACCGGCGCCTGCTGGGCAGCCCTCCGGCGGACGATTCCCGGCTTCCACGAGATCGCCGAGGATCGTGTCGTCCTCGTCGGCGTCCGTGACCTCGAGCCCTACCAGCGCGATCGGCTCGAGCGCTCCTCCCTCAATGTCGCACCCGGGGGCGAAGCACGTATCGCGGCGGTCGAAGAGACAGCGCTCCGGTACCTCAAAGCGCTCGCTGCACGAGTCGAGGCCCTCTACGTCCACGTCGACTTCGACTCGCTCGACGAGTCGTACGGCCGTGCCAATGAGTACGCGGCGCCGTTCGGGCTGCGCGTCGGGCAGCTCGTCCGGATCGTCGCTGCAGCCAGCGCTCGCCTGCCTGTCGCCGCCCTCGCCTTCACTGCATACGACCCGACGCTTGACGAGGATGGGCGTTTTGCGACGGTCGCCGTCCGCTTGATCGAGGAGGTCGTCCGTGCAGCCGTCCCGACGACCAGCAGAGAGGAGAAATCGGGGAGCGGCACCTACGGCGCGGGCAGCGACTCGACGACCTCGACGAGCTGACTGCGATTCAGGTCTCCGGCCACCGTTATGACGAGATCGGGCGTGACGAGCCAGAGATGCGGAACGACGCGCGGGTCGAGCACGAGCTGTGCCCGAGTGCCCGCAAGGGCTCCACGGGTAAGCGTGACGACGGTGGAACGAAGATTGATCCCCTCGATTCCGAGCGGATCGCGCCAGCGCTCGTCTCGCGGGCCCCGCGCGCGCGAGGTGACGACGAATTTGTCGAACCCGCGCCGATAAGCAAGCGCTGCGACGTCGCGGGATGGCGGGTTCGCTCCGCCGGCTCCGGTCGACGGCGCGCGTCGGGCGACGGCGACCTCAGCGAGCTGGTAGCCCGTCGGGATGCGCGCCGGGACCGGCGGCGAATATCCGACCGTCGACCGAGCGTCGTCGAGGGGCATGCGTCGGAAGCCGCCGTCGGTCCGGAGGACCTCCGCGTGTTTCGGAAAGCGGATCGAGAAGGCAGCTGGGGACAGCGTCGCGGGCGCCTTCAAATCGACGATGCGAAGCTCGCTCCGAAAATGGCCGCCAAGAGTCGCGACGGCTCTGAGCGGAAAGCCGGTCTCCTGGTCGACGGTGATGTCGAGCCGGTCGACGTCCGGGTACACGCGGTTCGGACGCACCGGAACGACGACGCGCCACGCCTGTGCGCCGCCGTAGTCGATCTCGTCCACTCGCGGGTCGTGGGCGGCGAGCAAAGCGCGTACGACGGCGCCGAGCTCTCGTCCGAGCACGGAATCGGAAGGTCCCGGGTCCGGCGGCCCCGGGGCAAGCCCGCTCCGAACGGCATAGAACCGTCCGGCACCGAGTGAGGCAGACGTCGTGATCGCCCGCTCGACCCCGGTGCGAGTGTCGTAAGCGAGGTCGCCGGTCCCGCCCAGCACGGTGAGGCGAAAATCGCCCCGTGCCGTATTTGCGAACCGCCACCGTTCCGTCTCCACCTTTCCGGTGCGGGAATCGAGCGCGCGATAGACGATTTCCCCCGCCACCGCCTGCTCTTTCATGAGGGCGGCGGCCACCCGCTCCTTCACCTCGGCTGCGCTCGCCTCCCCGGTGGTCCGGAGTTGCAGGAGCGCAATCGCGACGGCAACCACGACAGCGACAACGACCCCGGCGGCGGCCCGAAGGGTCCAGCGAGCCGCGACCGATTGTGGTCCAACTCCTTGCCGGCGGAAGGAGACTTCGTCTGTGACGAGCGCGTCGATCTTCGCCCAGAAATCTGGCCGGTGCTCGGGAATCGGGAGTTGCGCGATCGCCTGGGCGATTAGCGCATCTCGCTCGCGGTTGCCCTTCACGACGCCTCCCCCTCGCTCTCGAGAATGCGCCTGAGCGTCGGCCGCGCGCGGTTCAGTCGCGAGGCGACGGTGCCGACCGGAACGCCGAGAACGTGAGCGGCATCCGCGTACGACAGTCCTCCTCCGTCGACGAGGAGGACCGCTGCCCGTTCCTCGAGCGGTAGGCTCATCAGCGCGACGACGAACGCGCTTCGACCCACGACCGTCTCGGCGATATCCGGCCCGCCTGCCCGGGGATCGCGCAGGTCCTCGACGGAAATCGTCGCCTCTTTGGGCGCCGCCCGCGTACGGCGGCGTTCGTCGAGGCAGGCGTTATACGCGATCCGATAGAGCCAGGTTGCGAGCGAGGATTCACCGCGGAAGCCGGGCAGCGCCCGGAAGGCCTTGAGGTAGGCGTCCTGCAGAACGTCCTCCGCGCGGTCGCGATCGGGAATGAGGCGGAAGACGAGGCCGCGAAGGGCACGGTCGTGGTATCGGAGCAGGGCAGTGAACGCCTGCGCATCGCCGCGCCTCGCGCGAGCGATGACCGGCCCGAGCTTCGGATCCGGGTCGCCATCGGCCTTGCGCACTCGCCTCGCTACAACGACCGTGCCTTCGGAACCTGCTCGGACGCGAGGCGACGATCAGCCGCGGACGAGGGTCCCGTTCTCCACATGGAAGCGGTAGACGACAGACCAGCCGATCGACGGCGTGACGAGAAGCTGAAGTCGGACACGCTCCGGCACGTCCGTCGCTATGCCGAGGCGCATTGAGTGCGGTCCCCGAACGACGTACCAAAAGAAACCGTTGCGTTCACCTACGACGAGCGGCTGCCCAAGTCTCTCCCAGGTGCCGTCGCGACGCGCGTACGCGGCTACCTTCACCGTCGCGCTGGGCGCGCTCGCATCCGACCCTTTGACGGCGGTCACGCTCACCCGGAACCCATCGGCCGTCGACCGCGCGATGACTGCGGTCGACGTCGCATTCGTGGCGGCGAGGCTTGACGCGAGCACCGTTCCCACGGCGACCGTGGCGGCAAGTGCAGCCACGGCTGCGAGCCGGACGCCCTTCTTGCTCATCAAGGCTTTCATTGCACTCCTTCCCTACGGCGGCACGGGACTCGGTTTGTCCCTGGTGCGCTGTTAGACGAGCGAAAGGCGGTCATCACTTCGCGCGCGCGATGCTCTCGATGGCCTCGTTACGCAGCCCCGAGGCAGGCCGGTCCGCAGCCGCCGTCAAGCTTCCTCAGTTCTTCCATGCCTGATGGCAAACGTATGAACGCGCCGGACGAGCCACACCGAAGCGGAGCCGGATTGGCGCGGGCGGGTCGCGGAAAAGACTGGAGGATCGTCGCCGTGCTCGCGGTGACCGAGACGGTTTCCTGGGGCGTTCTCTACTACGCCTTCGCCGTCTTCCTCGTGCCCATGCAGCGGGAGTTGGGCTGGTCGAAGGGCGAGCTCACGGGCGCGTTCTCGCTTGCGCTCGCGACGGCGGCCCTGGCGGCCTTCCCCGTGGGCCGCTGGCTCGACCGCCACGGCCCGCGCTCACTGATGACCCTCGGGTCTTTGCTCGGGGCGCTGCTCGTCTTCGCCTGGTCTCAGGTGCACGAGCTCTTGATCTTCTATGTGATCTGGATCGGGCTCGGTGCGGCGATGGCCTGCGTCCTCTACGAGGCTGCCTTCACGGTCGTGACGAAGTGGTTCGGCGAGCAGCGACGCCGGGCGTTGACGACCGTGACGTTGGTCGGAGGGCTCGCCAGCTTCGTATTCTCACCGCTCTCCAACTGGCTGATCCACGCCCAGGGCTGGCGCGGCGCCCTCATCGCGCTGGCGATCGTCCTCGCCGCCGTGACGGTGCCGTTGCACGCGCTTCTTCCGCGTGCCGCGCCGATCGCGCCCGCGCCAACATCGGAAAGTGCTTCGATCGCCCCTGCGCCTCCACAGCACGGGGGACGGCTGGAGGATGCACTCGGCGAGCCCGCTTTCTGGTCGCTGACGGCCGCCTTCGTACTGAGCTCGTTCGCCATCTCGGCGCTCGCCGTCCACCTGATCCCCTATCTGCTCGAGCGCGGCCAGAGCGCGAGCTTCGCCGCCGCTGCGGCCGGGCTCATGGGGCTCATGCAAGTCCCGGGCCGCCTCATCTTCGCCGGTGCGGGACGATTCATGCCGCGTCGCTACGAGGCCGCGGCGGTCTTCCTCCTGCAAGGGCTCGGCATCGCTACCCTCGCGGCGTCCGCTACGGGAGGCGTCATCCTCGCGGCGGTCTCCCTCTTCGGCCTCGGGAACGGCATGGCAACGCTTGTGCGAGCGACGGCGATCGCCGACGCCTACGGAGCTTCTCGATACGGCAGCATCGCTGGCGTGGCGGCGGCGGACCGCCCTGCCTCGCGACTGCGTAATCACCCGAGAGCATCGCGCGCGAAGTGAATAGCGCTCCCGCTCGTCTAACAGCGCACCAGGCACGAACCGAGTCGCGTGCCGCAGCAGGGAAGGAGTGCAATGAAAGCCTT
>DASQXE010000074.1:0-27347 GCA_035639875.1 Gaiellaceae bacterium
GCACAACCACGCCCTCTACATCAGCCACTACCCGCTCGGGCGCGACGCGACGGTCAACTACCCGGACACGGACCTCAAGTTCATCAACGACACCGACCACTGGCTCCTACTCGACACGATCGTGGGCTCGTCCTCGCTCACGGTGCGGCTGTTCGGGACGCCGGTCCACCGACGTGTGGTGAGCGAAGCCTCGGAGCTGCGCGAGACCGGGCCGCCCACCGTCAAGCGCATCCCCGATCCGAACCTGTATGTCGGCGAGCAGGTCGTAGAGGACTACGGCGAGCCGCCGAGAGCCGTCTCGGTGCACCGCATCGTTTACGACCGCAAAGGCCACGTCCTCTACGACAACACCTGGTACTCGTCCTATGTGTCCGAGCCGAAGATCGTCCGCGTGGGGACGAAGGCGCGGCCTGGCCCGACAACGACAAAAGCTCACGCGACGACCAGTGCCCCGACGACGACGGGGACGACGACCGGCACGACGACGACGACAACGCGCTAGCCCGCTTCTGCGGCGGCTATTCCCTCCGCCAGCCAGGCAGGCATGCGCGTCGGGCGCAGAGTCCTGGCGTCGACGCAGGCATGAGCCGTCCAGCCGTCGGCAACCACGACGACCGGTTCGTTCGTCCTCTCGACGACATATTCGAACCGGAAGCGCGCCCCGCGCAGGTCCGTCACACGCGTGTGTATGCGTAGCTGGTCGTCGAAGCCGCACGGCCCCCGATAGCGCACGTGCGCCTCGGTCGTGAGCGCTTCCACGCCCTTCTCGATCAAGCCGCGGTAGCCGCCCGGAAAGCGGGCCAGATATGCGATGCGCGCCACCTCGAACCAGTTCAGGTACACGGAGTTGTTCGCGATCCCCTGGGCGTCGGTCTCGCTGAAGCGCACGGACAGATCGGTGGCGAAGCGATAGCCCTCCACGAGCGGGGAACTTTCGCACCGCCCCTTGTGTCGAAGCAAACGACACGAAGGAGGAAGGATGCGGAAGCTGATCCTCATCTCGGTGCTCGCTCTCGCCGCCGCCGGCTGCAGCAGCGGTGGAGGAGGCGGGGAAGCCGGCGTTACAAGCGGAGGAGGGGGAGGATCCGGAGAGGCCGCCGACCTCGTGGCGAGAGCGGCCGCAGGAACGGTGACCGGACCGGCCAAGAAGCTCGCGTCGCCGTCCTCGGGCGTTTCCGTTCCGGAAATCGGTCCCAAGATCGTCCAGACGGGCTCGCTTCGACTGTCGGTTCGCAGTGGGCGCTTCGACGACGCGATCGACGAGGCGCGCTCGATCTCAGCAGGTCTCGGCGGCTTCGTCGTCAGCTCGTCCGCGTCGCAAGGAAGCTTTCAGCGGCTCGTCCGCGGGACGCTCGTCGTCCGGGTCCCTGCTCGTAGCTATGCCGAGGCGATGAAGTCGTTCGCCGCGCTTGGCCGAGTGGAAGGCAGGCAGGAGTCTGGTCAGGACGTCTCGCAGGAATACGTCGACCTCGGTGCGCGCGTCCGCCAGCTCGAGGCGGTGGAAGCGCAGCTGCTCCAGCTCCTCGACCGCACGAAGACCGTCGGCGCCGCGCTCGCGGTGCAGCGGGAGCTCAGCCAGGTCCAGCTCGAGCTCGAGCAGGCCAAGGGCCGCCTCAACTACCTCGACGACCAGGTCGCGTTCGCCACGATCTCGCTCGACGTGCACGAGCGACTGATTGGAGCGAAGAAGACCGGTGGTGGCGGACGGTTTGGCATCGTCGATGCCTGGTCGAAGGCGGCCGACGGTTTCCTGGCTGTGATCGGCTGGACTTTTGTCGTGGTCGCCACGGCCGCGCCGCTGCTCATCCTGATCGCGCTCGGCCTGCTGCTCGCGCGCGTGCTCCGTCGACGGCTCGCCGAGGCGTAGGCGTCTCGCCCGAGGCGGTAAGGTCCCCCTGAAAGCGAGGAGGACCACTTATGGCGACAAGGCGGAAGAAGTCGGACGAAGGCGGTTTCGTCGGCCGCCTCGCGGAGCGCGGCGAGGATGCGGTGACCCGGCTCGTGGATGAGCTCAGCCGCAACCCACGCGTGACTGACGCGCTGGACAGAGCGATGTCGGCGAAGGGAAAGGTGGACGCCGGCGCCCGGCGGACGCTCTCCCAGATCGGCGTGGCGGCGGCGGACGAGCTCAAGGACCTACGCATGCAGATCGAGCGGCTCGAACGGCGGCTCGCGCGGCTCGAGGCGAGCGAAACCGGGACGCGTTCGTCCCGCCGCCCGAGCGCCAAGCGCGCGGAGACGAAGCGGAAGCCGACGACACGCAAGCGGACGACGACGACGAAGGTGAAGAGCGACGCGAGCAAGGCAGCTTCGCCGCCGCCCGGCCGCTCCCTCGGCGGCGGACCGGGCCGCGGGTCCTCGGCCTCTTAAGGTCGAGGCACGCGAAGCTTCAGCGCACGCGGGACGACGTCGAAACGAGCCGGCGTCGTGCCAGGCTGCTCTCCGTCGAGCACGACCGGAAGCGGCGTATCCGCGTCGACAGCGACTGTGCTCGCCCGCAGGATCTCCACCTTCGGGTGCCCGACGTGCTTGCCCCGATAGATCTTCGGAAACGTCGCCACGAACTCGGGTTTCGTCACGTCCTTGATGAGGACGGCGTCGAAGAGGCCGTCGTCGACGACGGCCTGGGGCGCGACCCACATGCCGCCGGCCGCATAGCCGCCGTTCGCGACCAGCACCTCGTACATGGGTCCCTCGCGCGTCTCGTCCCCTATCTGCACGCGCACGTCGACGGGCCGCCAGCGGACGAAGACGGCCACGGTCGCCCAGAAATAAGCAGGCCGGGCCCCGAGTCGTCTCGAGGTTTCGGCCCCCCGCTTGGCGATCGCTCCGGAGATCCCGGCACCGGCGAAGTTGGCGAAGTAACGCTCGGTCTCGGCACCGTCCCAGCTGCGAAACCTCGCTCGGCCCACGTCGACGGCGCGAACGTTGGAGCCGGCCGCCGTGGCCAGCGCATCCTCGAGATCGCCCGGGATCTTGAAGCTCCGCGCGAAGTCGTCGCCGGTCCCCTGCGGGAGTAGCGCGAGCTCGACTTCCGTTCGCTGCGCGCGGAGCAACCCGTTGACGGCTTCGTTGACCGTGCCGTCGCCCCCCACCACGACGAGAAGGCCTGCACCGTTTGCGGCCGCCGCCCCGGCGAGCTCTGCGGCGTGACCCGGCCTTTGCGTCAACAAGGCCTCGCCCTGGACGCCGTGCGCGGCCGCCCGGTGGGCGATCTCGGGCCAGCGCCGTGCCGTGGCCCCGTTTCCCGAGGCCGGGTTGACGACGAAGACCGTGTCCGTCACGCGGCGGTGACGGTCTCCAGCGCGAGCTCGGTCATCTGATCCACAGCGGCCTTCATCTCCTCGTCCGAGATGCGGACGAACTCCCCCTTGACGATCACGTCGCTGACCGTGAGCAGGCAGCCCGCCTTCACCTTGCGTAGCGCGCCGAGCGTGAAGAGCACGGCGGCCTCCATCTCGACCGCGAGGATGCCGCGGTCGGACCACCGCTGGGCGCGCGCCTGATCAGGGTCGTAGAAGACATCGCTCGAGGCGATTGGCCCGACACGCACCGGCTTTCCCAGCTCCTTCGCGGCGTGGACGGCCGCGTGCACCAGATCCCAATCAGCCGTCGGCACGTGCGGCTCGCCGTTGACGTAATGGGTCGCGGTCGAGTCGGCCGGGACCGCCGACAATGCGACGACGAGGTCCCCCAGCTTCATGTCCGGCTGGAGACCCCCGCAGGTGCCGATGCGGAGCAGGCGCTTGACTCCGAGCTGAACGAGCTCTTCTACGACAATGGCGGCCGAGGGGCAGCCCATGCCGGTCGCCTGCACGGAGACGGGCTTGCCTTTGAAGGTGCCCGTGTAGCCGAGCATCCCGCGCTCCCAGTTCCTCTGCTCGGCTGCCTCCAGGAACGTCTCCGCGACGTACTTCGCGCGCAGCGGGTCGCCGGGGAGCAGGCAAGCGTCCGCGTAGTCTCCCTTCTCCGCGCGGACGTGAATCGGCACGGCAGCGAACCTTACTGGTTGAATGCGCGCGTGAAACTAGACGGCCAGCCGGCGTAGCCGGCGCCAGCCGTTGCGGGTGGTCAAGCGCCCGGGGCGCGAGGAGATCCTCGCCTACTGCGCCGAGGATCCGGTCGAGCGCGTCTTCCTGGCAGACGTGGCCCGGCGCGGGCTCGGCCGCTTTGCCGCGCTGCGCGACGGACACCGCCTCGTCGCGGTGCTTCATCTCGGAGCGAACCTCGTGCCTTCGGGTCAGGGCACGGCCGCGTTCGCGCCGCTCGCCGCCCGGGCCCATCCGCGCATGCTCATCGGCGAGGAGGGTGCCGTCACCGAGCTCTGGGAGGCGGCGCATGCGGGCCTGCCCGAGGTGCGTGAGGACCGACCCGGGCAGCCGGTCTACGTCCTCGAGGAGCCGCCGCCGTCCGGCGGAAGCGGCCTGCGCCGCGCCCGCCTCGCCGACCTTCACGTGCTCGTGCGCACGGCGGCAGCCGCCTTCCTCGAGGAGGTCGGAATCGACGCCTATGCACGGGATCCCGCCCTGTTCGAGTGGCGGACGCGTATTCAAATCGAGGAGGGACGAAGCTGGCTCTGGGAAGAGGGCGGCCGGATCCTCTTCAAAGCCGAGGCGTCGGCCTGGACGGAGGATGCCGTGCAGCTCCAGCAGGTCTGGGTGGATCCGGCTCTCCGCCGCCGTGGCTACGCGAAGCGAGGGCTCGCCGACCTCTGCCGGCTGCTGCTCGAGTCGACCCCCGCGGTCTGTCTGTTCGTACGTCCTGAGAACGAAGCCGCGATCCGCCTTTACGAGACGCTCGGGATGCGCCGGGTCGGCACCTACCGCTCGCTCATCTTCGACTAGGCCGCCGCGGGACTCGTTCGGGTGATAGCGAAGCCGCCCGGCCCCGCCGATGATTTGTCCGACTTGCGGCGAATCAGCGTTATTGCGGCGACGCTGTGCCTATTCGCGTCCACGGCCGGATGCGCGGGCGCGGGCGGTCCCTTGGCGCATTCATGCGGCGCCGCGGACAAGCGCTTCATCGAGACGGCGAGTGTCGACGTCACCGCGCTCGGCTTGCTCACTGCCGACTACCAGAGTGGGCAAGCAGGGCCCGAAGAGGTCGCTCAGGAAGCATTCGAGGCTGCCGCTCGCGTCACGCACGTGAAGCCCCACGATCCGTCGCTACGAACTGCCCAGAAATACCTGGACGCCATGTTCAGCGAGTACGGCAAGGCTGTCACGCTGCAGGGAGAAGGCAAAGACGCCGCCGAGCGCATGTACCGCGCGTACGGGCTCGCCAACTTCGCTCACGACGTGCTCGCCCAGGCCCAGCCCGAGCTCCTCCAGAGAGGCTGCGATGTCGGACCGCTGCTCTAGACGCCGCCTACAATTTCTGGATGGAAACGGCTGCGCTGCGAGCGCGGATCGAAGAGCACATCCGCCGGCACGACCTCATCCCGGCCGGCGCGGAGGTCACGTGTCTCGTTTCCGGTGGGCCGGATTCGAAGTGCCTCTGGCATGCGCTTGGGGCCCTCGGCTACCGCGTAAGCGCGCTCCACGTCAACCATAAGCTCCGCGGAGAGGAGTCCGAGGAGGACGCCCGCTTCTGCCGTGAGGTTCTCGGCGCAGAAGTCATCGAGGCGCCGCCGACGCAAGGCGGAACCGAGGCGGAGCTGCGCGAGCTCCGCTATTCCATCGCGACCGATCGCCTGCGTGCGACGGGTCACACCGCCTCCGACCAAGTGGAGACCATCTTGTATCGGCTGGCGACGAGCGGGACGACGAGCGGGATCCGCGTCCGCCGCGAGGACAGGATCGTGCGGCCCCTTTTGACCGTCTGGCGAGCGGAGACGGAGGCCTATTGCGAGGCTGAAGAGCTCCCCTACCGCCTCGACCGCTCGAACGAGGACACCGTGAGGGGGCGCATCCGCCGCGAGATCGTGCCGGCGCTGCGAGCGATCCATCCGGCCGCCGAGGAGAACGTTCTCCGCGTCCTCGAGCCGGCCGGGGAATTGCCTAGGACAATGGAAAGGGCGCTGTTAGAGTTGCTCGACTCGCGTGTGGGCTCGAAGCGCGTCGACCTGGGTGACGGCCGCGTGGCGGTGAGGGAATACGAGAGCGTCTGGCTCGAGCGTTCCCCGGTGCCGCTCGAGGGCGAGGTGCGCTGGGGTCCGTGGCGCCTGCGCGCCCATCGCCCCGGCCTCCGCGTCCGCGGCTGGCGCGCCGGCGACCGCCTCGCCGGGCGCGAGAAGAAGCTGCAGGACCTGTTCGTCGATGCCAAAGTCCCCCGCTCCGAGCGCGAGGCGTGGCCGCTCGTCGTCCGTGGCGACGAGGTCGTGTACGTCCCGGGCATCGCGGCGGCGCCGGGCTGGGAGGACGCGGTCGAAGGGGAACGCGAATGAGTCAGGTCAACCAGCTCGCCTCCGTCGTGGAAGAAGTCCTCGTGGACGAGCAGGCGCTCCAGGGCCGGATCGCGGAGCTCGGAGCCGAGATTACGGCGGACTACCGCGGCCGCGACCTGCTCCTCATCGGCGTTCTCAAGGGCGCCGTCTTCTTCATGGCCGACCTCATGCGCCAGATCGACATTCCCTGCGAGGTCGATTTCATGGCCATCTCGAGCTACGGGGCCGGGGTGGACTCCTCAGGCGTCGTTCGAATCCTCAAGGATCTCGACGTTTCCGTCGAAGGACGTAACGTGCTCGTCGTCGAGGACATCATCGACTCGGGCTTGACCCTCTCATACTTGCTGCGCAACCTCGAGGCGCGCGAGCCGGCGTCGCTCGAGGTCTGCGCCCTTTTGACGAAGCCCGAGCGACGCCAGAACGACGTCGTCTGCCGCTACGTCGGCTTCGAGATTCCGAACCGCTTCGTGATCGGCTACGGGCTCGATTTCGCCGAGCGCTACCGCAATCTGCCCTACGTTGGGGTTTTGCGAGACGAGCTGGTGGCACAAGCTGAGGAGAGCGTCTGAAAACCATCCCGCGAAGGGGCACGAATAGGAGGCTGCTACCCTTCGTTGTAGAAAGGGACCGCCCTTGAGCCGCTTTTTTCGTAGCGCACTTTTCCCCCTGATCGTCATCGTTCTCCTGGTCTACCTGGCCTCGCAGACGCTGCTGCCAGGGCGTTCGAACGCGGCTCAGAAAGTCACGTACAGCCAGCTCCTCGACCGGGTGCAAGCAGATCCGAGCTCGGTCTCGGACGTGCTCTTCGTCCCGAAGACGCACTCGATCGAGGCCAAGCTGGCCGACGGCTCGAAGGTCAAGGTCAACTACGCGACCGACGAGGCGCAGTTCCAGTTCCAGCAGGCGCTCGAGGACGCGAGTCCGCCGATCAAGTTCGACTCGAAGGGGACCGGGGACTCGGCGTGGTGGTCCATCCTCACCTACCTGCTCCCGTTCCTCCTCTTCTTCGGCTTCTGGATCTTCCTGATGAACCAGGTGCAGGGAGGCGGCTCGAAGGTGATGAGCTTCGGCAAGAGCCGCGCCAAGCGCATGGCGCCCGACTCGCCCAAGATCACGTTCAAGGACGTCGCCGGGGTCGACGAGGCCGTTGAGGAGCTCCAGGAGATCAAGGAGTTCCTCGAAAACCCGAAGAAGTTCCAGGCACTCGGTGCGCGGATCCCCAAGGGCGTCCTCCTCTACGGGCCTCCCGGGACCGGTAAGACGCTCCTCGCGCGCTCGGTCGCGGGCGAGGCCGGCGTTCCGTTCTTCTCCATCTCCGGCTCGGACTTCGTCGAGATGTTCGTCGGCGTCGGCGCCTCGCGCGTACGCGATCTGTTCGAGCAGGCGAAGCAGGCGAGTCCTTGCATCATCTTCATGGACGAGATCGACGCCGTCGGCCGTCACCGCGGCGCCGGCCTCGGCGGCGGGCACGACGAGCGCGAGCAGACGCTGAACCAGCTCCTCGTCGAGATGGACGGCTTCGAGATGAAGGACAACATCATCCTCATCGCGGCCACAAACCGTCCCGACATCCTCGACCCGGCGCTGCTTCGCCCTGGCCGCTTCGACCGCCAGATCGTCGTCGACCGGCCCGATCGAAACGGGCGCAGGAAGATCCTCGAAGTCCACACAAAGGGGAAGCCGATCGACAATGTGATCGATCTCGACACACTGGCGGCCGGCACTCCAGGCTTTACCGGAGCAGACCTGGCGAACCTGGTGAACGAGGCCGCGCTGCTCGCGGCGCGCCGTGGCAAGAAGACGATCGGCGAGGTCGAGCTCGAGGAAGGGATCATGCGCGTGATCGCCGGGCCGGAGAAGAAGACGCGCCTCCTCTCCGAGCACGAGCGCAAAGTGACGGCGTACCACGAGATGGGTCACGCTCTCGTCGGCCACTACCTGCCGAACTGCGACCCGGTGCACAAGATCTCCATCATCAGCCGTGGGGCGGCGCTCGGCTACACGATCGCGCTGCCCGCGGAGGACAAGTTCCTGACCACGAAGTCGACCCTGATGGATCAGATGGCGATGACACTCGGCGGGCGCGCGGCCGAGGAGCTCGTCTTCAACGAGGTCACGACGGGCGCCGCCAACGACCTCGAGAAGGTCACGCAGACGGCCAAGCACATGATCATGCGCTACGGGATGAGCGAGAAGCTCGGCCCGCGCGTCCTCGGGCGGAACCACGACATGCCCTTCCTCGGGCGCGACATGGGCGCCGAGCCCGACTACTCGGAGGAGATCGCGCGGGAGATCGACGACGAGATCCGCCGCGTGATCGAGGAAGGCCACGAGACGGCGCGCAAGGTGCTCCAGCAGCACATGGACGAGCTCCACCAGATCTCCGGGCTGCTGATCGAGCGGGAGACGATCGATAAGGAGCAGTTCGAGCGCCTGCTCGCCGGCGAGGCTCCCGAGAGCGTCTTCCCCGAGGAGAGGCCGGCCCCGGAGGCCGAGCCAGAGCGCAAGCCGCGAGCCGAGCCGAAGCCGCGGCCGTTCCCGCTTCCGGGCGCGACCATGCAGCCTCCCCCCGAGCCCGAGGGCGCGAACTAGCGTCAGTAGCAACTAAGCTCGCGGCGTGAGGCCGCCGCTCGCACAGGCATTTCCGCGTCCCTCCGTCATGGGCGTCGTGAACGTGACGCCTGATTCCTTCTCGGACGGAGGGCGGTTCCTCTGGCGTGACGCGGCGGTTGCCTGCGCGTACGGGTTCTTCGAGGAAGGCGCCGCGATCGTCGACATCGGCGGCGAGTCGACGCGCCCCGAATCCGAAGGCGTCTCACTCGAGGAGGAGCTCCGGCGTGTCGAGCCCGTTCTCGAGGCCCTCGTAGGGGAGCCGATCTCCATCGACACGTCGAAGGCCGAGGTCGCGCGTCGCGCAGTCGCGGCCGGAGCCGTCATGGTGAACGACGTCACCGCGCTGCGAGGCGACCCCGAGATGGCCGGCGTCGTCGCCGACGGGGGGGCGTACCTCTGCCTCATGCACATGCGCGGGGAGCCGCGCACCATGCAGGACAATCCGCGGTACGAGGACGTCGTCTCGGAGGTGGCGTCGTTTCTCGAGGAGCGGATCGCCTTCGCGACCGCGGCCGGAATCGCCGAGGAGAACATCTGCGTCGATCCCGGCATCGGCTTCGGCAAGACCGTCGAGCACAACCTGGAGCTCCTCGCACGCCTCGACGAGATCGTCGCGCTCGGCTTCCCAGTGCTCGTCGGCGCCTCTCGCAAGCGCTTTCTCGGCCGGGTGCTCGGCGATCCCGACGCGGTGACGGGGCCTGTGGCGGCCAGCGTCGCGGTGGCAGTAATCGCGTACGAGCGCGGTGCGTCGATCATCCGCGCCCACGACGTGCGGGAGCACGTCGAGGGGCTGAGAGCGGCTCATGCGGTAGTGGAGACCAGCTCATGAGCGAGGTCTTCATCGAGGTGCAGGGCCTCGAGCTCCGCGGCTTCCACGGCGCTACACCTCAGGAGAGGAAGAAAGGCCAGCGTTTTCTCTTCGACATCTGGCTCGTGGCCCACGACGCCGGCATCCGAACGGACCAGCTCGCCGACACGGTCGACTACACGCAGGTCGTGGCGTGCGCCCGCGAGGTCTCGGACAGCCGGCGCTTCAACTTGATCGAAGCCCTTGCAGCGGCCGTCGCCGACGCGATCGTCGAGCGGTTCGACGTCTCGCGCGTCCGCGTTCGCGTGCGCAAGCCCGAGGTCGTCCTCGAAGCGCCGGCCGAGCATACGTCGGCGACCGTCGAGCGCGTGCGCCGCTAGGCCATTGGTCCGGTTAGGCCAGGACCTTCCGCCGTTTCCTCGTCCGCCGTACCTGTCAGGGTACGCCGGGGTCCACGGTGGGAGACTTCTCGACAGGGAGATTCGGCCGCCTCGGTGCGACGGCCGCGGTCGCGGGAGCCGCCTTCTTAGCGACGGCTCCGCTCGCCGCGGGAACAGCCGGCTCGGTCGAGCGGTTCTCGCGTGGGTCTCTCTCTTCGTCCCGCTACGTGCCCGGGGAAGTCATCGTCGGTTTCCGCGAGCATGCCTCGCGTGCCGGGATCGCGCGCGCGGAAGGGCGCGTGCCGGCTCGCGTGGCGACGCGTTTTCGGGGCTTCCGGATGGCGCTCGTCAAGCTCGCGTCGGGAGTAGGGGTACGGGCGGCTATTCGCCGCTATGAGCGCGACCCCGCGGTCGTCTTCGCCGAGCCGAACTTCCTGCGCTACCCGGACGCGCTGCCGGCCGACGCGCTCTTCGCCGATCAATGGGATCTCAACAACCAGAATCCACCCCAATCCCACGCGGTCGCCGACACTTCCCTTGACGGAAATCCCAGCGATCATACGGGTTTCGCCGATGTCGACATCGACGCGCCCGAGGCCTGGGCCGTCGAATCCGGCGGATCCGTCGTCGCCGTCATCGACTCGGGCGTCGACATAACGCATCCCGATCTCGACGGCCAGCTCTGGACGAACCCGGGTGAAAGCGCCAACGCCGATCCGAGCTGCGCACCGAACTGCGACACGGATGGACTGGACACCGACGGCAACGGGAAGGCCGACGACGTGAACGGCTGGGACTTCGCGCAAGACGACAACACCCTTCTCGACACTCCGCCGCACTTCGAAGGCTACGACCACGGCACGCACGTCGCGGGGACGATCGCAGCCGAGCTCAACGATTCCGGGACCAACGACGGTGTCGTCGGCGTTTGCCCCGCGTGCAAGATCATGGTCTTGAAGGTCGCGCGCGACAGCGACGGCTTGATCACGATCGGGGCCGAGGTCAAGGCGCTCGCCTATGCCAAGGCGAAGGGCGCGAAGATCGCGAACATGAGCCTGGGCGGGCCCGACTGGTCGAACGCAGAGCGCGAGGCGATTCGGCTCTCGGGCATGCTCGTCGTCGCAGCGGCCGGGAACGAGAGCCTTGATAGCGACATGGCTCTCGATGTCACCGGAGACAGCGTCGCCGATTCGCCGTCGTACCCCGCCGCCTACACGCTCTCCAACATCCTCTCGGTCGCGGCCACGAACGACGAGGATCGCTACGCGTATTCGACCGAGTGCTTCGCCGTGCTCGGATCGCGGGCGCGGTGCGCGTTCACCAACTGGGGTCACGATTCTATCGACGTGGCCGCTCCGGGAGCCGATATCACGAGCACCGTGCCGGGCGGCAACTGGGAGACCTGGGACGGGACGTCGATGGCCGCTCCGCACGTGGCCGGCGTCGCCGGTCTCGTCCTCGCGCACAACCCGGGATACACGGTCGCGAACGTGAAGAACGCGATCATGCACTCGGTAGAGAAGCCGACGACGCTGCACACGATGTACATCGCGCCCCCGATCCAGGCGCAGAAGAGCGGCTCGTTCACGCGCACATCCGGACGAATCAACGCCGTCAACGCTCTTGGCGCGAGTATCGCGAGTGCGACTCCTGTGAGTGACGGCAACATCGACCACGCGAAGGGGATGACCCGGGCGAAGATGAGTGGCTCGGTCGCGTGGCCGGCAGACATCAACGACGTCTACAAACGCCGCCTTTCCGCCGGCCACCGCTACCGGATCAAGCTCGTCGTCCCGGCAGGGAAGGACTACGACCTGTTCGTCTGGAAGCCCGGTACCAAGGAGATCTGGCAGTCGATTACGTTTTCGCTCGCGAGGCTGCGCGCGTACAGCGCGCACGGCGGTTCCACCGACGAGGTGGTGACCTTCACGGCGAAGAAGACGGGCACGTACTTCATCCACGTCAGCGCCTGGCTCTTCAAGAGCGGCAAGTACACGCTCTCGATCCAGCGCCTGAGCTAGCAGGCTTGACGAGGGCCTACATTGGCCTCGGGTCGAACCTCGGCGACCGAGAGATGGCCCTGCGGCAAGCTCTTGCCGGCCTCGAAGAGCTCGGAGCGGTACGCGTTTCGTCGGTCCGGGAGACCGAGCCCGTCGGCATCACCGATCAGCCGCGGTTCCTCAACGCCGTCGCCGAGCTGAACACGGAGTTGGCCGCACGCGACCTCCTCGACCGGCTGCTCGAGCTCGAACGCACGATCGGGCGGAATCGCACGAAGGAGACGCGCTGGGGCCCGCGGACGATCGACCTCGACCTCCTCCTCTACGGCGACGAGGTGATCGCGGAACCCGGCTTGACGGTCCCTCACCCGCGGCTTGCCGAGCGCGAATTCGTCCTTGAACCACTGTACGAGCTCGCTCCTGATCTCGTGCTCCCGGACGGGCGCCGGATCGAGGATCTATTGAGCTCGCAGGTAGAATGACGCTATGTCCAACCTCGACGAGCTCGACGAGTACGAGGCCGAGCTCGAGCTCAGGCTCAAGAAGGAATACGCGGCGGTCTTCGGGCTGTTCCGCTTCTGCATCGTCACCCAGGACTCGACGTATCTCTGCAACAAGCACGAGCTGCAAGTTCTGCCGCAGACGAGCTATCCGTTCTTCCACCTGACGATGGAGGACGTGTGGGTGTGGGACAAGAACCGGCCCACGCGGATGATCCCGCGCGCCGAGGTCTACACGTCGAGCGACGTCACGATCGAGGAGCTGCGCGGCGAGGGCGAAGGCCCCGCACTCACGCCCGAGGGACTGGCCGAGAAGCTCGGCGAGACGCTCACGGGCGAAGACGACCTTTCCTAGACGGCGATCCGGATGTTGCTGGCCGTCGATGTCGGCAACACGCAGACCGTGCTCGGCATCTTCGAGGGCGATCGGCTCATCGAGCATTGGCGCGTCGCCACCGAGGCGGAGCGCACCGGCGACGAGCTCGCCGTCTTGCTTGCCGACCTACTCGAGCTGCGAAACCGCTCCTTCGCGGACGTCGACGGAATCTGTCTCGCCTCGAGCGTGCCGCTGCTCTTGCGCTCCTACCAGGAGCTCGCCGACCGCCAGATCGACGCGCCCATCCTGATTCTCGGCCCCGGAACCCGCACGGGCATCCCGATCCTCTACGACGACCCGCGCGAGGTCGGATCCGACCGGATCGCCAACGCCGTCGCCGCGCGCGAGCGCTACGGATCTCCGTGCATCGTGGTGGATTTCGGGACGTCGACCAACTTCGACGCCGTTTCGCGGGACGGCGAGTTCGTCGGCGGCGTGCTCGCGCCGGGGATCGAGAGCTCGATGGACGCACTCTTCGCGCGGGCGGCGCGCCTGACGAAAGTGGATTTCGTCGAGCCCGAGACGGTGATCGGGAAGTCGACGGTCACGGCCCTGCAATCGGGGCTCGTCTACGGGTTTGCCGGCCAGGTGGACGGGATCGTCGAGCACATGCGCACCGAGCTCGGCGACACGGCCCCGGCGATCGCGACCGGCGGCCTCGCGGAGCTGATCGCCCCGCATTCGAGGACGATCGAGAAGGTCGACCCGCTACTGACTCTGGACGGGCTCAGGCTCGTCTGGGACCGCAACCGCTGACGGCGTTCGCTCCTTGACGACGACCTGATCGAGGCTCGCCTTCGAGAGCGGGTTCGCCCAGAAGCCCTCGATCCAGGGGCGATGCACGGCCACGCTGCGCCCGTAGGCGATGGGCAGAATGGCCGCGTGCTCGTTGACCCAGAGTCGGTCGACGTCGTGGTACAGCCGCATCCGCTCTGACTGGTTGCCCGCCGAACGGGCCTCGATCAGCAGCTCTTCGATCTCGTCGTCACGGTAGAAGGGGAACGGCTCGCGGAAGAGGCCGCGGAAGAAACCGTCCGGATCCGGATAGTCGGCGCCGAAACCTGTGATCCAGAGGTGCTCTTCCGAGAGGTCGTTCGCCCAGAACTTGCCCTCCGCCAGCCTGATGTCGATGCGCGCGCCGATATCCGCGAGCTGCTCCTTGAGGAGCTCGGCCGTGACAGTCAGCCAGGGCGGAATGAGCATCTTGAGCTCAGGCAGCCCGCGTCCCTCGGGATAACCCGCATCGGCAAGAAGGTTCCGGGCGAGCTCGAGGTCGTAGTCGGGACCGACGCGGTGCGAGTGTCCCGGCATCGCCGGCGGGATCGCACCGCCGCGCGTGGCCGCGCGCTCGCTGTCTTCCGGACGCAGCAGCTTTTCGCGATCGATCGCGTGCGAGAACGCCTTCCGGACGAGCACGTTGGAGAACGGGCCGCTGGTCGCGGTGAAGCCGAGGTAGCGCGTATGGAGGTCGGGGATGAGGTGAATGACCGTGTCGGTCGCGTCCGCAATCGTCAGGTTCCAGACGGTGAGGACGTCGAATTCCCCCTCGGCCCAGCGCGCGATCATGTCGGCCGATTTCTCTACGAACGGAATCTCGATCTCGCGCACGTTGCTGCGCGGGCCGGTCCAGTGCGGGTTCGCGACCAGGCGCGCATGCTCCTCGTCGAACTCGTCGAGCATGAACGGCCCGTTCGAGACGAGGTTCTCGGGCTTCGCCCAGTCGTCGCCGAGCGCCTCGCACTTGTGCCGCGGCCAGGGGAACGACCACGGGGAGGCGAAGATGTAGGGGAAGTAGTTGCGCGGCTCGCGCAGCGTGACCTCGAGCGTACGCTCGTCGAGCGCTTCGGCCGTCTCGACGTCTTCCATGAGGAACGACGTGCGCGTCTCGAGCTCGCGCATCTGCTTCCAGGCGAAGGCGAAATCGTCGGCGGTCACGGGTTGGCCGTCGCTCCAGCGGATGCCCTCACGCAGGCGGAAGAGATACGTCAGTCCATCACTCGACACGCGCAGGTTGTCCGCCATGGACGGTAGGACGTTGAGCTCCCGGTCGATCATCAAGAGGCCGCGGAACAGCTGCTCGGTGATCTTGAGCCCCTCGGTCGAATACACATGGCCGGGAACGACGGCGTCGGGAGCATAGATCGCGGTCTCGATGTGCTCAGTCGGCTCGTGCCGCACCTCGTCCTCGACGCGGCACGAGAACGCCTCGTCGTACATCTCCTCGGCGTGCTCGTAGTCGAACGCGAGGTGGTAGGTGAGGGCCATCTTGAAGAGCGTGTCGCGGGCGCGGCGCTCGTCCTGGGTGCGCGCGAGGAAGGCGCGCGCCTGACGGTAGTGCTCGAGGGCTTCCTTGTCGGCGTAGATCGCGCGGGCGGCGTCTCCGGCCTTGAGAAGGTACTCGACGGCCTTCTCTGGCTCCTCGGCCTCGCTGAAATGACGCGCGAGCAGCGCGTAGGCCTCCTCGGGCGATTCTTTGTAGATCTCCTCGAGCGCCTCGCCGACGCGCTTGTGGAGCTTGCGTCGTTTCGACTCGACGAGGCTCGAATAGGCGACTTCCTGTACGAGGCCGTGTCGGAAGCGGTACTCCGGGTTCGGCCGACGGCTCTTCTCGTAAATCAGATCGAGGCGTTGGAGCTCCGTCAGCGCCGGGATGAGCTGGTCGCGGGAAACGAGCTTCTCGAGCAGCTGGACGCCGAAGGTGCGCCCGATGACCGCGGCGATCGAAAGCACCTCGCGCGTCGCGGGATCCAGGCGGTCGAGGCGGGCCTGGAGCGCTCCCTGGACGAGCGCCGGCACGGCGAGCTCGTCCTCCTTGATCGCCAGCGTCCATTTGCCGTCGTCGCGCTGCAGCGCACCGCGCTCGACGAGGTCGCGAATGGCTTCCTCCAGGAAGAACGGATTGCCGCCGGAGCGCTCGGCGAGGAGATCCGACACGGCGTCTGGGATCTCACCTCCCGCTGCCAGGGACGCGAGAGCCTTGCTCGAATCGGGGGGCAGCGGCCGCACCTCGATCTCCTTGTAGCGATGCGGATAGCGCTGCCGCGCACGCTCGCCGAGGCGCCAGGAGCCGAGCTCGCGCTCGGTGCGGTAGAGGAAGAACAGGCCGACGGCGGATTCCTCCGTCACGCCGAGCAGCGACTCGAGGAGCTCGAGCGTCGACTCGTCGGCCCAGTGAAGGTCTTCGAGAATCAGGCAGAGCGGCTGCTCCTCCGCCAGCTTGCAGACGAGCTCGTAGAACACTTCGAACGTGCGGGTCTGGATCGACTCGCGGTTGAGCTCACGGATGCGCTGCGCCGCGTCGGGCTCGAGCGTCAGCCCCAGTAGGCCGGCGAAGAAGGGATAAGCCTCCTCCGAGTCTGTGCCGAAGAGATGCGCGAGCTCGGCCTTGAGCTCGAGGCGGACGCGCGCTTCCGGCGTCGACGCGCCGACGCTGAGCCATTCCCGCAGCAGGTCGCGGATCGGCCAGTAGGGGAAGCTCTGCCCGTACGAGACGCCGCGACCCTCGATGAAGCGGACGCGGTCGCGGTAGCGAGCACGCACGTCCCACAGGAGCCGGCTCTTGCCGATCCCGGGCTCGCCGGTGATCGAGACGAGCGCGCCGCGACCCTCCACGAGCGCATCCACGATGCGCTCCAGGACCGTGACCTCGTACTCGCGGTCGATCAGCGGCTGGGTGGGCTCCATCGGCTCGTGGTCGCGGGCTCCGACGACGCGGTAGGCAGAGAGCCTTGCGCTGACGCCTTTCAGCTCCTGCGGCCCCAACTCCTCGAGGTCGAAGCAGCTCTCGACCTGGCGCTGTGTCGTCGGGCCGATGACGATTCCGCCTCCTCCGGCGACCTGCTGGAGGCGCGCGGCGAGGTTGACCGTCTCGCCGAGCGCGTTCCAGGGGTCGTAGCCGTCCTGCCCGTCCGAAGCTCCGCCGAGGACGACCGGTCCGGTGTTGACGCCGATCCGGACGGTAAGGTCGATCCCGTATGCGTCCTTGACCTCGTCCGCGTACTGGGCGATCGCGCGCTGCATGGCCAAAGCGGCGCGGATGGCGCGCTCCGAGTCGTCCTCGTAGGAGACCGGCGCGCCGAAGAAGGCGAGCAGCTCGTCGCCCTGCAGTTGCGCCACGGTGCCGTCGTAGCGACGCACCTGCTCGCTCATGATCCGCATGACCTCGTCGATCAGGAGCTTCGAGCGCTCTGGACCAAGCGTCTCCCCGATCGCCGTCGAACCGACGACGTCCGCGATGAGCGCCGTAACTATCCGCCTTTCGCCAGCTGCCACTGCCATACGACAGTTATAGCTGCGGATCCGTGGGTACTCCCGTCAGGACGACGAAAGGAGCACTAATGGCTGCGAGCGCCTTGCAGGAGCAGCTCACGAAGTACTTGACAGACGCCCATTCGATCGAGGAACAGGCGCTGCAACAGCTGAAAAGGGCGCCGGACATCGCCGAGGACGGCGAAATCGCGTCCATCTTCAGCACGCATCTCGGCGAGACGAAGGAGCACGAGCGCCTCGTGAACGAGCGCCTCGCCGCGCGCGGAGCCGATCCCTCCAGGATCAAGGACACGATCATGAAGGTCGGCGGTGTCGGCTTCATCCTGTTCGCGCGCTCGCAGCCGGACTCGCCGGGCAAGCTCGTGGCGCACGCGTACTCGTACGAGCACCTCGAGCTGGGTGCGTACGAACTGCTTCGGCGCGTGGCGGAACGCGCAGGCGACAACGAGACGGCCGAAGTCGCGCGCACGATCGGCGAGCAGGAGCGCGAGATGGGCCGACGGCTGGAGCGGGTCTTCGAGCGCGCCGTGGACGCGTCACTTCGGACCAAGGCACCCGCCGATCTCCCCGATCACGTGCGGAAGTACCTTGGCGATGCGCATGCGATCGAGGCCCAGGCGATCGAGCTCTTGGAGAAGGCCGTCGACCGCGCAGGCCATCCGGAGCTGAGCAGGGTGTACGAAGAGCATCTCGTCGAGACGCGCGACCAGCAGGAGCTCCTCGATGAGCGCCTCACCGCTCTAGGCGGTGACTCCTCGTCGTGGAAGAGCGCAGCTCTGCGTGCCGGGGCGCTTCAGTGGGCGGCCTTCTTCGAGGCCCACCCGGATACTCCGGGCAAGCTCGCCGCGTTTGCCTACGCATTCGAGCACCTCGAGATCGCGGGGTACGAAGAGCTCAAGCTCGTAGCGAAGCGGGCGGGAGACGACGACACGATCGACGTCGCCAATCGGATCCTGGCTCAGGAGCGCGCTGCGGCGAAGAAGCTCGCGGGTGCGTTCGACGAGGCGGTCGACGCCGCCCTCGAGGCGCAGGGAATCGCGACCCGCTAGGCCGTGTCGGGGCGCGGCATGCCCCGCCCGCGTCTAGCCCCCGGCGTAGATCGAAACCGGGAGATCGAGGACTACGTTGTCCGGAGCCGGAAGTGACGCCTTCAAGCGCTCCAGGACGGCACTTGCGCGAGGCGCGGCCGCCAGCAAGCGGGCCTCGACGTCCGCGACGGTCGGGAGCTGGACGAGCTCCTGCTTGAAAGGCTTCGAGAAGCGGCCGCGGCCTAGATACCAGCCGTAAAACTTCTTGAGGAAGCCCGTCGCGCGGCTTTCGCCCAACTCTTCGACGGTGTCGTGCATGAAGAGGAGGAGCTCGGCGACGACCTCTTCACGTGTTGGCTCGCCTTCGAGGCGGCCGGCGATCGCGCCCAGCGCCCAGGGATTTCCCTGCGCCGCGCGCCCGACCATGACAGCGGCGCAGCCGGTGCTCTCGAGCACGTCTTTCGCGCGGGCGCGCGAATCGACGTCACCGGAAGCGATCACAGGGACGTCGACGGCATCGACGAGCTCGGCGGTCAGCTCGTGGTCGGCCTGGCCGGTATACATCTGCTTGGCCGAGCGAGGATGGAGCGTGAGGGAGGAAGCGCCGGCCTCCACGAGCCTGGGCCCAACCTCGAGGGCAGCGCGAGACCCGTTCTCGAGCCCGCGGCGCATCTTGACCGAGACGGGGACGGACACCGCGTTCGCCACGGATTCGACGATGCGGCAGGCCCGCCCGGGCTGCTCGAGCAGCGTCGCGCCCGCTCCTGTCTTCGTGACCTTGCGCACAGGACAGCCGAAGTTGATGTCGACGAGGTCTGCTCCCGCGTCCTCGACCATCCTCGCCGCTTCCGCCATCACCTTCGGCTCCGAGCCGAAGATCTGGACCGCGAGTGGATGCTCGTCCCGGCCGATGCGCAGGTAGCCGAGCGTTCGCTCGTTTCCGTGGGAGAGGCCGGCGCAGCTCACCATCTCCGAGCAGACGAGCCCGGCCCCGTAGCGGCGGCCCTGGCGACGGAACGCCTGGACGCTCACACCGGCCATTGGGGCGAGGACGAGACGGCCTGGAACCTGCACTGGACCGATGTTCCAGCGGGCTTCGAGGTCGACGGCCATGCGGAGGGAATGGTACCCGGGCGCCGAACGTTTCCCGCTTGACAGCATCGGTATTATGTCCGCCTCGACGGTGCCTCTGGGCACCGCGTTGCATGTCCGGGGACTACTGGAGGAACCCTTGAAAGAAGTAATTCTCACGCCCGAGGGCCACGAGAAGCTCAAGGCTGAGATCGAGCATCTCTCGACGGTCAAGCGCCGGGAGGTCGCCGAGCGGATCAAGCAGGCACGCGAGTTCGGCGACATCGCCGAGAACTCCGAGTACGACGATGCGAAGAACGAGCAGGCGATGCTCGAGCACCGAATCGCCATGCTCGAGGAGCGCCTGAAGAGCGCGCGAGTCGTGAACAAGAAGGAGATTCCGGCGGGCGTCGTCGCTGTCGGGACGAAGGTCCGCCTGCGGGACGTGGACGCCAAGGAGACGATCGAGTACCAGATCGTCGGCTCCGCCGAGGCCAACCCCGCAGAGCACAAGCTCTCGAACGAGTCGCCCGTCGGCCGCGCAATCCTCGGCCGCAAGAAGGGCGAGACGGTCGAGGTGGCCGCGCCGCGCGGCTCCTTGAAGTTCAAAATCATGGACATCAAAGCAGCGTGAGCCGTCAGGCTCGCGCCGCTTGTTCTTGATCAGCCGAAATCTTCGGCTGCGCCGCGATTTCGGCTGAAAAAGCCGTCGCGACGAGCAGGTCGAACGTAGACTCGCAGCCGCGTGTTCGAGCGCTTTACAGAGCGAGCCAAGCGGGTCGTCGTCCTCGCGCAGGACGAGGCGCGCGAGCTCAAGCACAACTACATCGGCACGGAGCACCTTCTGCTCGGCTTGCTGCGCGAGGAAGAAGGGATAGCGGCGCGCGTCCTCGAGAGCCTCGACGTCACGGCTGAAGAGGTGCGCGCCGCCGTGCAGCGCTTGGTCGGGGAGGGCGACGAGGTGACGACGGATCAGATCCCCTTCACGCCGCGCGCCAAGAAGGTTCTCGAGCTCTCGCTTCGGGAGGCGATGGCGCTCGGGAGCAGCTACATCGGTACGGAACACATCCTTCTGGGTGTGGCACGGGAAAACCGCGGCGTGGCGTCGCGCATCCTGCTCGATTGCGACGTCGATGCCGAAAAGATTCGCGAGGCCGTCGTCCAGAAGCTTGGCGGCAGAGCCCGGTTTGGACCGTCCCCAGGGGCCCGTAGCGTGCGATCGTCCGAACGCCCGACCTGGCTCGATCGCGAACGGTTGTTCCCGATTCTCGCGGGTTGGCTGCTGTTCGCAATCGCGCTCGGCGTGGGCATCCTCATTGGCTGGGCGATCTGGGGCCTGTGAGCGAGCTCCCGCACCGTTTTCCCGATCGGGACGAGATAGCTGCGGTCCGGACCGAGGCTGAAAACGTCGAGCCGGGGGGCGAAGGCGGCGCAAGGCGTCGCCTCGCCGGCCGAGTCATGGGGCGACGCGGTCACGGCGGCCTCGTCTTCCTTGACCTCGTCGATCGCTCGGGCCAGATCCAGCTCCTTTGCTCGGCCGACCGCGTAGGTCAGGTCGACGTGGACCTCGGTGACATCGTCGGGGTGGCAGGCGTGCCGGCGAAGACCAAGCGCGGCGAGCCGTCGCTCACGGTCGATGAGCTCGAGCTCCTGGCGAAGATCAAGCGGCCGCTTCCGGACACGTTTCACGGCCTCGTCGAAGCCGAGACCCGCTACCGGAAGCGGTACCTCGACCTGCTCGTCAACGAGGAGACGCGTCGCGCGTTCCTTGTCCGTACGCGCATGGTGGCGGCGATCCGCCGCTACCTGGACGAGCAGGGGTTCGTGGAGGTGGAGACGCCCATCCTCCAGCCTCGCTACGGCGGCGCCCTGGCCGAGCCCTTTGTCACGCATTCGAACGAGCTCGACGCCGATCTCTATCTCCGGATCGCCGACGAGCTGTATCTGAAGCGGCTCATAGTGGGCGGGCTCGACAAGGTCTACGAGATCGGCAAGGACTTCCGCAACGAGAGCGTCTCGTACAAGCACCAGCCCGAATTCACGATGCTCGAGTGGTACGAGGCGTACGCGGACTACGAGGACACGATGGCGCGCATCGAGGATCTCGTAGCGACCGTCGCGCGGGAAACGATCGGAACGACGCAGGTGTCGTTCCGAGGCCAAGACACGGACCTGAAGACTCCTTGGCGGCGGGTCAAGCTGCTCGAGCTCCTCGAGGAGGAAGGCGTTTGGACGCGTGATGCCGACGATCTGCGCCGCCGTCTCGAGGAGCGGGGCGTCGACACCGCCCGCGACGCGACGTGGGGCCAGCTGGTCGATCACGCCCTCAGCCATCTCATCGAGCCCCGTCTCGTCGAGCCGACGATCGTTTACGACTATCCGGTCGAGCTCTCCCCGCTCGCCCGGCGGAAGGAGGACGAGGAGGGCATCGTCGAGCGGTTCGAGTATTTCGTCGGCGGGGCCGAGCTCGGGAACGCCTACTCGGAGCTGAACGACCCTGACGAGCAGGCGGCGCGCTTCCGTGAGCTCGGCGGAGAGGACCCCGACTACGTCGAGGCGCTTTCCTACGGAATGCCGCCGACCGGCGGCCTCGGGTTGGGCATCGATCGCCTGGCCATGGTCCTCACCGGCGGGGACACGATCCGGGACGTCATCCTCTTCCCGACGCTCCGCGCCACGGATTAGGCCGCCGAACCTATTGCAATCTCGGCATTCCTCCTTACTGTGAGTGCAGGGGAGAGGGGGAGAGCAATGCGGCGTTGCGGCAGGGCGTCCTGTCTGGTGCTCGTTGGGCTACTCGCAGCGGCCACGGCCGCCGGCGGCGCCTACCCGGCTGCGGGAGGCCACCAGGGGAACGGGCATGCATGGGCCTACGGCCACGACAAGCACGCTGCCGCGACGCCGCAGCTCGCCCAGCCTCAGGTGCCGAAGCCGCAGCACGGCCAGAGTTCGGCGCGCAAGTCGAAGTCTCCGTCAGCGCCGGTCACGCGCGCGGACGAGCGGGCGTCCGCCGCCCACGAGAAGTCCGCGCCGTCCGGTGCCGGAACGCGGCACAACCACCGGACAATCTGTCATCGCACGGGCTCCGGCCGCTACATCGTCATCTCGCCGAACGTAAACGGCGCGATGCACGGCCACCTGTCCCACCACGACGATCTTGTCTATGTGGACGGTTGCGGCACGGCAGAGGACAAGCGGCAGCCCGAACCCAAGCCCGAGCCAGGGTCCGTCCCGAGCCCGAAAGCGCCGGCGGAGGGCTCCGGCGTTTCGACCCTGGCGTCCGAGCATGCGGCCGAGCTGCCCTTCACCGGCTTCCCGGCGTCGTGGCTCGTGCTCGGTGGTGCGCTGACGGCGCTGGCGGGCGCCGCGCTGCGGTTTCGCCCCTCACGAGCTGGCAGATTTTTCCTGACTTTCCGTCATAAGAGCCGTATCTAGAACTCGTCCTTTGGCGTTTTTCCGGCAACAGCGCGCCAGCACTGTGGCCCAGTCAGAAGAGGTGAGGGAATGAAACGGTTCTTCCTGTTTTCAGGCGCGGTCGTCGTCCTGTTCGTGCTTGCGGCGACAGCGGCCTTCGCGAGCAACGGGCGTTCCGGCGCCGTGCACGGGAAGTCCGCACAAGCGACCCACGGCAAGTCGGGGGCGGCCCAAGCGGCAACGAATGGAGCGGCTAACGCGGAGGTCGCGACTACAACGACCGCTCACGGTAAGGCCGCGACCCATAGCAAGGCCGCGACGCATGCCCATGGCGGCGCTGCGGTCCAGCAAACCGAGGATCGGGGCAAGAGCGCCGAGGCTCAGCACCACGTAATTCTCTGTCACCGCACCGGCTCGGACTCGAACCCGTACGTTGTCATCAACGTGAGCGTGCGCGCGTGGGAGCACGGTCATACGACGCACCCCGCCAAAGACGGACGGGACGACATCCTCCTCAAGGATCCTGCTCAGCCAGGCGAGAAGATGGACGAGAGTCTCTGCCCGGCGGAAGCCGGCGGGGTCAGCCCCGGTGGCGGCGGCGAAGTCGGCGGCGGCCAGACCGGTGGCGAGACGGGCGGCCAAGTGTCCGGCGGCGGTGTCGCCGGAGCTCACGTCGCGGCCAACGTCCGCTCGAGCTCTGGTGGCGGAGTCGCCGGAGCCGTGAGTGCCGCGAACCAGACTCTCCCGTTTACGGGAATGCCTCTCTGGATCGTGTTCGCGGCTGGGCTCGGACTCCTGACGAGCGGGCTCGTGCTTCGTAGGTTGTCCCGCGGTACGCGCTAAGCGGCTACGACACGCCCCCCCGACATGGGGCGGCCCACCGGGCCGCCCCATTTCTTCTTGGGGAAGGTGGACAGCAGATACACGCTCGCCAGGCCCGCCCACTCGCCGTACGGTTCCAGGAGCTCCCTGGTGTCGTCCGCGTCGGCCCAGCGACCGCGCAGCGCTGAGCACAGCTTCACGAGCCCGAGGTCGCCGACGAGCCCGCGCTCGTACCGGCCGAGACCGTACAGGCACACCATCCCGGCCGACCACGGGCCGAGGCCGCGCTCGCGCTCGATCCGCGCCGCCGCCGCGGCTGTGTCGACCCCGTGGAGACGCTCGGGATCGAAATAGTGGGTGATCCGTAGGAGCGCCGAAGCCTTCCGCGAGATCAGCCCGTCACGGGCGAGCTCTGCTCGGGTGAACCGGCCGAAGGTGTCCCGCCCAGGCGGAAGGTGGAGGCCGCCATGCTTCCGCGAGGCCTTGCGCACGAGCCGGTTTTCGAGGAGCCGTGCCGCTTTCGACTGAATGAGCTGACCGCACACCGCCTTGAGCAGCGCGTGCGTGACCGTCGCCGTCCGGAGCGGGCGGAGTCCAGCGAGGTCCCGGGTCGCGCGCCCGATGAGCGGGTCCCGTTCGAACCGCTCGAGGAAGGGTGAATGGCTCGCGTCCGCAGCGAGGATGAAGCGCACCTTCTCGAGCGCCACGCGCTGCGCTCTCCCCTCGATGCGGACGACGAGGCTCCCGTCGGCTCGCTGGTGGACCCATGCGGCGACTGGCGAGTCGTCGGCCTCGAGGACCATCGTGAGCACGCCGTCGCGCAAGAAGCGCGTCGCGTCGCTCCTCATGCGGGCCGAGAGGGCGAGCGAGTAGGGCGGCTTGGGGACGATCGTGGTCTCGAGCGCCACGCGCTCGCAGCCTAACGAAGCCGCCGGTGGATCTAACGCGGGCCGGCGTGCTGGCGCGGCGCAGCGTCGTCACGCGGCGGCCCGAGCCGGCTCTGCCGCGTCACTCTGAACGCGGATGCGTTGGCCAGCGCGTCAGGACCGTTTGCCGAACTCGGCGGCGATGATGGTCAGTTCGGGGTAATCGCGGTAGTAGCCTGCGGGCGCCGTGACGTGGACGATCGACACGCCCACGTACCGCCATTTGCCGAGGACGTTCGCGCGGTGGCCGGGGCTGTTCATCCACCAGTTCACCATCTGCGCCGCCGTCACGTCAGGCGCGCCCCAGCCGAGATTCTCGCCCGCCGTCCACGACCCGTACCCGGGACCCGGCCAGTACCAGTGGATCCAGGTTCCGAAGGACCTCCAAGTCGACTTGAAGCGGAGCTCGTGACGGAAGTAGCCGAGCTTGCCCATTGAGTTCGCGTGGCGCGTGGCAGCCGAGGTGAGGAGGGAGGCGGTGCGAAGGACCCGGAGGCCGTGCGCCGCGCGCACCTGGTTGATGCGCGTGACGAGTGTCGGCTCGAGCGAGTCCCTCGGGGTGATCGTGGCCGCGGCGGCCGAGGCCGCTGAGCCGAACAGACACCCCGCCATGAGCGCAACGACGAGAGCTTTGGCATGGGCGCTGTCCTTCCGGCTCCTCATGCTTCTTACGTCGGCGCCCGGTGAGGGCGGTCCGTCCCCCGAATGGGGCGATCTTCAGTAAAGGTGTCGAGCGTCCGATACGGGGTAGTACCGCCCCTCCGACGGGTGTTCAGTAGCCCCCGAGCAGTCAGCTACGATAGGTCCCGAAGTCGGCCGGAAAGGACTTGCGGTTGTTCGAACGGTTCACCGAGAGGGCTCGACAAGTCGTCGTTCTCGCGCAAGACGAGGCCCGCGCGCTCAAGCACAACTACATCGGGACCGAGCACATCCTCCTGGGGCTGCTCCGCGAAGAGGAGGGCCTCGCGGCCCGCGTCCTCGAGAGCCTCGACATAACCGTCGAGGAGGTGCGCGCTCAGGTCGCTCGCATCGTTGGCCAGGGCGACGAGGTGACGACCGGCCAGATCCCGTTCACGCCGCGCGCGAAGAAGGTGCTCGAGCTCGCTCTGCGCGAAGCGCTCTCGCTTGGCCACAACTACATCGGCACGGAGCACATCCTCCTCGGCCTCGTCCGCGAGAACGAAGGAGTCGCCGCTCGCATCCTGCTCGACTTCGATGCCGACGCGGAGAAGATCCGCAACGAGATCATCCGCATGCTGTCAGGCCCGGGCCGCCGCCAGCAGGCCGGAGGCGGCGCTGCCGGAGAAAAGACGAAGAGCTCGAAGCTCCTCGACCAGTTCGGCCGCAACCTGACGAAGCTCGCCGCCGAGGGGAAGCTCGACCCAGTCGTCGGGCGCCAGACCGAGATCGAGCGGGTCATGCAGATCCTGTCGCGCCGCACGAAGAACAACCCGGTGCTGATCGGCGAACCCGGCGTTGGCAAGACCGCGGTCGTCGAGGGCCTCGCCGCTCGCATCGCGGGCAACCAGGTGCCCGAGCTCCTGAAGGGGAAGCAGATCTACACGCTCGACCTGGCCGCGTTGGTGGCCGGCTCCAAGTACCGCGGCGAGTTCGAAGAGCGCCTG
This sequence comes from Gaiellaceae bacterium, assembly GCA_035639875.1. Classification (GTDB taxonomy): domain Bacteria; phylum Actinomycetota; class Thermoleophilia; order Gaiellales; family Gaiellaceae; genus JAIBJP01. The sequence continues at coordinate 26,218 of DASQXE010000074.1, forward strand.
AAGAAGGTGATGAAGGAGATCACCCAGCGCGGCGACATCATTCTTTTCATCGACGAGCTGCATAACCTCGTCGGCGCTGGTGCGGCTGAAGGCGCGATCGACGCCGCGTCCATCCTCAAGCCGGCGCTCGCCCGCGGCGAGCTGCAGACCATCGGCGCGACGACGCTCGACGAGTACCGGAAATACCTCGAGCGCGACGCCGCCCTCGAGCGGCGCTTCCAGCAGATCAAGGTGGACGAGCCGTCGGTGGACGACACCGTCCAGATCCTCCGCGGCCTGCGCGACCGCTACGAGGCGCATCACCGCTGCACGATCACCGACGACGCCCTGCGCGCGGCCGCCACGCTCTCAGACCGCTACATCCAGGACCGTCACCTGCCGGACAAGGCCATCGATCTGATCGACGAGGCCGCGTCCCGTATGCGCATCAAGACGATGACCGCACCGCCGCGGCACCGCGAGCTCGAAGAAGAGATCGACCGCGTGCGCGAGGAGAAGGAAGCCGCGATCGAGGCGCAGGAATTCGAGAAGGCGGCCAACCTGCGCGACAAGGAGCGCAAGCTCACGCAGAAGAAGCGCGACCTCGAGGAGAAGTGGCGCTCATCCGAACAGAGCGAGAAGCCGGAGATCGGCGAGGAGGAGATCGCCGACATCGTCTCGATGTGGACCGGCATCCCGGTCTTCAAGCTGACCGAGGCCGAGTCCCAGAAGCTCGTCCGCATGGAGGACGAGCTGCACAAGCGCGTCATCGGCCAGCACGAGGCGATCGTGGCCGTGTCCAAGTCCATCCGCCGTGCGCGGGCCGGGATCAAGGATCCCAAGCGCCCGACCGGCTCGTTCATCTTCCTCGGCCCGTCCGGCGTGGGGAAGACCGAGCTCGCGCGCACGCTCGCCGAGTTCCTCTTCGGCGACGAGGACGCGATGATCCAGGTCGACATGTCGGAGTACATGGAGAAGCACTCCGTGTCCCGGCTCGTCGGCTCGCCGCCCGGCTACATCGGCTACGACGAGGGCGGGCAGCTGACCGAGGCCGTGCGCCGGAAGCCCTACTCGGTCGTGCTTTTGGACGAGATCGAGAAGGCGCACCCCGACGTCTTCAACATCCTGCTCCAGATCCTCGAGGACGGGAA
>DASQXE010000075.1:0-30477 GCA_035639875.1 Gaiellaceae bacterium
GCCCGCCGCTGCTCGTCGTGGCCGCCGACACCGTCTTCCGACCAGGAGACCTGGCGCGCGCTGCGAGTCGGTGGGTCGGGTCGGGAACGGCTGCAGGCCTGGGAATCCGGCAGGGTGGCCGCCCCGGCCAGACCCCCGTCCGCGTCGAAGGTGACCGCGTCCTCGAGGTCGGCTCGGGAGAGGGGGAGCGGACCGCAGCGCCGCTCTGGCTCCTCGGCGAGGAGCTGAGCGCCGCGCTGGGAACCGTTGCAGGGCCGCCGTACGAGATCGCATCGGCGGTTCAGGACGCGATCTTGGCGGGCAAGGAGATCATGGCCCTCGAGGTGGGCCCGACGCGGGATCTCACCCACCCGGCCGACGTTGTCACCCACAACTTCCCGTATCTTTCGAGCAAGCGCAGATGAGCGAGACCTACGACCTCTTCCAGAAGGGACGCGAGCACATGGCGGCCGGTATGAATGCGCAGGCCACGGTTGCGCTCGAGAAGGCGAAGCGGCGCGAGCCCGAGAAGACGTCCATACTGGAGGCGCTCGGGATCGCCTACTTCCGCATCCGTCGCTTCGCCGAAGCCGAGCAGGAGTTCCGCGAGATCCTCGAGCTCCGTCCCGTTGACCACTACGCGCACTTCGCGCTCGGGCGTTGCCTCGAGAAGCAGGGGAAGCCGGAGGAAGCCGTCGGCCACTACAAGATGGCGGCCTTCTTCCGGCCGCAGAGCAAGGAGTACCGTAAGGCGCTCGAGTCGCTCGAAGCCGCGTAATCAGGCGTGCGGACGGTCGTTCAGCGCGTCAGCGAGGCGCGCGTCGTCGTGGACGGCGATGTCGTCTCGGAGATCGGCAGCGGCCTCTGCGTTCTGCTCGGGGTCGCGGCGGACGACGACCAAGACGCGGCCGGACGCCTCGCCCGCAAGGTCGCGCAACTGCGCATCTTCGAAAACGAGGAAGGCAAGTTCGACCGCTCGGTGGTCGAGACGCACGGTTCCGCACTCGTCGTCAGCCAGTTCACCCTCATCGCCGAAACCTCGAAAGGAAACCGGCCCAGCTTCTCCCACGCAGCCCGGCCAGAGCAGGCGGAGCGGCTCTACGAAGCGTTCTGCGGGGCCGTCGAGGACGAAGGTATCGAGGTCAAGCGCGGCGTTTTCGGCGCCCGCATGTCCGTCGAGTTGGCAAACGACGGCCCTGTGACCATCGTTCTAGAAGTCTGATTCACAGGCTGGCTACCTTGTCGGGCAACCAGTGGGGGGCCGTAGAAATTGTCGCATTGGACGCCGACGGGACGAACTTCCGCCGCCTTGTCCCGAAAGCAGGCTACGCGTATGACCCTGTTGCCTCGCCTCGCCCGTAGGTCGTCGGCGCGGAACCGGCCGTAAATCCAGGTGCTATCCTGTCTGCAACCACATTTCCCCAGTAGGAGAAATGGGCGCGCCGCGCCCATTTTTTGCGAAAGAAGCCACTTTGACCCAGGTACACGAGAAGGAACGCCAACTGCATCGCGAGGTCGCCGAGACCGTCGAGTCACGCATCCCGGATATCGAGGTGCTCGCGGTCGAGTTGGGCGGGCCCGAGCACATCACGGTGTACGTCGACCATCCGGCCGGCGTCGATCACGCGCTCTGCGAGCAGGTAACGAACGAGCTGCGCGCGTATCTCGACCGCTACCGCGTCGACGTTTCCTCGCCGGGCTTCGAGCGGCCGCTGCGCACGCGCGAGCATTTCGCGGGCGCGGTCGGCCGGCGCGTCGCGGTGCGGACGGACATCGAGCTCGACGGTCGCAAGCGCTTTCGCGGCGAGGTCATGGACGCGGGCGAGCGCGAGGCGACGCTTGCGGTCGGCGGCGAGCGAGTAGAGATCCCGTACGACGCGATCGTGCGCGGGAACCTGATCGAGGAAGGGCGGTAACGGTGAGCAGAGAGATTCTCGAGGCGGTGCGGCAGATCGAGCGCGAGAAGGGCATCGAGGACGAGACCCTGGTCCGCGCGCTCGAGGACGCGCTCCTCGCGGCCTACAAGAAGACGCCGGGCGCGGCCCGGCACGCGACGGTAGAGCTCGACAACGGCACGGGCGATTTCCGCGTGTGGTCGATCCAGCTCCCGCCCGACATCGAGGAGCGGCTCATCGAGGAGGCGCGCGAGCGGGCGATCTCCGAGCTCGAAGCTGCGGAGGAAGAGAGCGGCGAGCGCTCGCACACGCTCATCACCGACGACGACCTCACGATCGACTGGTCCGACGTTCCGCCGGAGCAGGTCAAGCGCGCGGACGTCACGCCCGAGAACTTCGGTCGCATCGCCGCGCAGACCGCGAAGCAGGTCATCCTCCAGCGGATTCGCGAAGCCGAGCGCGAGATGATGTACGAGGAGTACGTCGATCGCGTGAGCGAAGTCGTCACGGGCATCGTCCAGCAGGCCGGCGACCGCAACAACGTGCTCGTCGACCTCGGCAAGGTCGAGGCGCTCTTGCCTCGCTCCGAGCAGGTGGACGGCGAGCGCTACGAGCAGGGGAGCCGCATCAAGGCGGTCATCACCGAGGTCCGCTCGGGCACGAAGGGTCCGCAGGTGATCCTGTCGCGCCGCGATCCCGAGCTGATCAAGACATTGTTCGAGCTCGAGGTCCCGGAGATCGCCGATGGGCTCGTCGAGATCCGCGGAGTCGCGCGCGAGCCCGGCTACCGCTCCAAGATCGCGGTCGAGTCGCACGTCCAGGGCGTCGATCCAGTCGGGGCGTGCGTCGGCCCACGCGGGTCGCGAGTGCGCATGGTCGTGTCCGAGCTGCGCGGCGAGAAGATCGACATCATCCCGTGGAACCCCGAGCCGGCGCGCTTCGTCGCGAAGGCGCTCTCGCCCGCGCGAGTGCGTGAGGTGCTCGTCGACGACGAGTCGAGCGAAGCGACTGTCGTCGTCCCCGACGACCAGCTGTCGCTGGCGATCGGCAAGGAGGGGCTGAACGCCCGCTTGGCCGCCCGGCTGACCGGCTGGAAGATCGACATCGTCTCGGAGACCGAGTTCGCCCGCACCGAGGCCGAAGCGGCCTTCGCCGGCGGCGAGGAGGAGTTCTCAGGCCGGTGCGCCGCCATCCTCGCCAACGGCAAACGTTGTCCGAACACGGCGCTCCCCGGCTCGAAGTACTGCGGCATCCCCGCGCACCGCGAGCTCGCGGAGCGCGAGGCCGCAGGGGAGGATGTCTCCGCGCAGACGGTCCAAGCGCAAGCCGACGAGGACGAGATCGAAGAGGCAGAAGCGCAGGCGCCTGCAGGGGCGGGGCATGCCCCGCCCGCGAACCCCGCTGACGAGGGCCTGCCCGCCGACGAGGCGAAGTCCGAGGCGGTCGCCGAGGCTGCCCAGCCCGAGCACGAGGTCCCGGAGGAGGGTGAGAGCACTCCTGCAGCGTGAGCGAGCCGATAAGGACCTGCGTGGGCTGCGGGCGGAAGGCGCCGCAGCGGGAACTCGTGCGTTTCGTCGCGCCGGACGGCGTGCTGAGGCGCGACGCTTCCGGACGGGCACCGGGCCGTGGGGCCTACACGTGCGCCCGGCCTGCCTGCTTCGAGCGAGCGGCCGCGCGCCGCGCCTTCGCGCGTACTCTGCGCCGGAACGTCACAATTCCGTCAGGAATACCCCAGGAGCTCAGGACTGATCCATGGCTGACCGGCAAAGACCACTGAGACCGAGAGGCGGCGCTCCCGCGGGGAAGCGCAAGCGGCGTGTCGTAATCGACTCCCAGGCCGCTCGCCCGCGGCAGGACGCGCGCACCCCGCGCGAGACGCCCAAGCCCCGCGCGGAGCAGCCCGCACCCGTTCAGCCGACCGGACCGGTCAAGGTCAGCTCGGGCGCCACGGTAAAGGAGCTCTCCGCCGCGCTGGGCGTCCCCGTTCCTCAGATCATCAAGATCATGATGGACGTCGGGGAGATGGTGACCATCACGCAGTCGCTCGGCGACGACGCGATCGAGCTCATCGCCACGCAGCTCGAGCGCGAGGTGGAGATCAAGCACGCGGACGAGGAAGAGCTCGAGGCCGAGGTCTACGAGGACAAGCCCGAGGATCTCAGCGCGCGGCCGCCGGTCGTCACGATCATGGGTCACGTCGACCACGGGAAGACGACGCTCCTCGACGCCATCCGCCAGTCGGCGGTCGTCGAGACCGAGGCAGGCGGGATCACGCAGCACATCGGCGCGTACCAGGTGAAGCACGACGGTCGCGTCGTCACGTTCCTCGACACCCCGGGCCATGAGGCGTTCACCGCGCTTCGTGCCCGTGGCGCCAAGGTGACCGACATCGCAGTGCTCGTCGTTGCTGCAGACGACGGCGTCATGCCGCAGACGCTCGAATCCATCAACCACGCGCGCGCCGCGGACGTTCCGATCGTCGTCGCCGTGAACAAGATCGACAAACCCGACGCCAACCCGACGCGCGTCCGCCAGGAGCTCGTCACACACGACCTGCAGCCGGAGGAGTGGGGTGGCACGACCCAGTACGCCGACGTCTCGGCGAAGACCGGGCAAGGCCTCGATGTTCTCGTCGAGCGCATCCTCCTGGTGGCGGACGCCGAGCTCGAGCTCGCCGCCAACCCGAAGGCAGAAGCTTCGGGGCCCATCATCGAGAGCCGCCTTGACGTGGGCCGCGGCCCGGTGGCGACCATGCTCGTCGCCCGCGGCACCCTGCGGGTCGGCGACGCGATCGTCGCCGGCGACGCCTGGGGCCGCGTGCGCGCGCTGCACGACTATCGCGGCGAGAAGGTGAAGGAGGCGAAGCCCGGCACGCCGGTCGAGATCCTGGGCTTCGACAAGCCTCCGGCGGCCGGCGAGCAGGCCCGCGTCGTCGAGAACGACCGCCAGGCGCGCCATCTCGCAGGTCTACGCGGCCAGCGCCTGCGCGCCGAGCAGCTCGCCCGTTCCGCACGGCGCGGCGTCTCGCTCGAAGAGCTCTTCACGCGCATGGAGGAGGGCGGCGTCAAGGAGCTGAACGTGATCGTCAAGGGTGACGTGCAGGGCTCCGTAGAAGCTGTCGTCGGCGAGCTCGCGAAGATCAAGCATCCCGAGGTGGCCGTCAACGTCATCCACACCGGCATCGGCGCGATCACCGAGAGCGACGTCATGCTCGCGTCCGCGTCCAACGCGATCGTGGCCGGGTTCAACGTGCGCCCCAACGCCGACGCTCGCGCTCTCGCCGAGCGTGAGGGCGTCGACCTCCGCACCTACCGGGTCATCTACCAGCTCACGGAGGACATCCAGCAGGCGCTCGTCGGCATGCTCGCCCCGGAGCGGGTCGAGGAATCCCTCGGCGATGCCGAGGTGCGCGCGCTCTTCCGCGCGTCGCGGCTGGGCGTCATCGCGGGCTGCATGGTGACCCGCGGCGTCATCCGGCGGAACTCGCAGATCCGCGTCGTGCGCGAAGGCACGGTCATCTACGAGACGACGATCGCCAGCCTCAAGCGCTTCAAGGACGACGTGCGCGAGGTCCAGGAGGGCTTCGAGTGCGGAATCCTGCTCGAGAACTTCAACGACGTGAAGGAAGGCGACGTGCTCGAGGCCTTCGAGACGAAGGAGATCGAGCGCACCGACCTCGACGTGAGCGGGAACGGCGGCGCGGCCGCGCAGGACGTCGCCGCCGACGAGGCCTAGACCGAGGGCCGGGCCATGGGGGCCGGCTACGTCGGCATCCTCTCAGCAGAGCTCCACTTCCCCGATAACCACTCGCTGAAGGGCAAGCGGAAGGAGCTCCTGTCAGTGAAGGCGCAGCTCCAGCGCCGGTTCGGCGCGGCGGTCGCCGAGGTCGACCATCACGACGTCTGGCAGCGGGCGCGCCTGACACTCGCCTGCGTCGCGCGTGGTCACAACGAGCTCGTCGGACTTCTCGACGGGGCGGAGCGCTACCTGGCCGGCCAGCCCTTCGAGCTCGGCCGCGTGGAGCGGGAGATCGTGACGCTCGATGACTGAGCGCATGCGCAGAGTGAACGAAGCGCTGAGGGAAGTGCTTTCGGAGGGCATCGGCTCGCTCAAGGACCCGCGGATCGGATTCGTCACGGTGACCGGGGTCGAGGCGAGCCCCGATCTTCGACACGCGACGGTCTACGTCAGCGTCCTCGGCTCGGAGGCGAAGCGGGATGCGACGATCGCCGGGCTTCAGTCCTCGCATGGGGTCCTTCAGAGCCGCGTCAACCGCGAGCTCCGTCTGAAGCGAACTCCACAGTTGACCTTCGAGTACGATCCGACGATAGAGAGGGGCGTACGGCTCTCCCGGCTTATCGATGAGCTCGCGCCAGGCGAACACGACTGAGAGTGACCTGCGGACGATCGCAGAGGCGATCCGCGATCACGACCGCTTCCTGGTCACGACCCATGAGAACCCGGACGGGGACGCGCTCGGCTCCCTGCTCGCCGCCAAGCTGATGCTCGACCAACTCGGCAAGGACGTGGTCACCTACCTCGCCGGCCAAACGCCCCTGCCCCGCGAATATCAGTTCATGGAGCTCGGCGACCTACTCCGCGAGCCGCCGGCGGACACGCACGAGCGCGTCCTGTTTGCGCTCGACTGCGCGAACGAGCGCCGGCTCGGACCCGATCCCTCGCTGTACGAGCGCGCGCCGCTCGTGATCGACATCGACCACCATCACGACAACTCGCGCTTCGGACAGCTGAACTACATCGACGCGGGGGCCTCGTCCACCGGTGAGATCATGCGCGAGCTCCTCCGCGAGCTCGGCCTCGAGCTCACGCCCGAGATCGCCGAGGCGCTGTACATCGCCATCGTCACGGACACGGGCCGCTTCCAGTACGCGAACACGACCGCCAAAGCTCTTCGTCTCGCGGCCGAGCTCGTCGAAGCGGGCGCCGATGTCCACCGCGTCTTCCAGGGCGTATACGAGAACGTCGCCTTCGCCAAGCTGAAGCTGGTCGCGAAGGCCCTCGAGCACGCCCGCGTGTACGACGGCGGGCGCGTGATCGTCTCCCATCTTGAGAAGAACGACTTCGAGGCGGCCGGCGCGGAGGAGCCCTACTCCGAGGGCATCATCGACTACCTCCGGGCGGTCGAAGGCGCCGAGATCGCCGCGCTCATTCGCCAGCCTCCGACCGGGGACGGTCCCGCCCGGCGCGTGAGCCTGCGCACGACCGCCGAGGATGTCGACGTGTCGAAGATCGCCCGCAAGAGCGGGGGAGGGGGGCACCCGCAGGCGGCCGGCTTCCCGAGCGAGGCCACGGTCGAAGAAATCACGAACTTCATCCGCCGTGAGTACCTCGCCCAGGTAAACGGAACCGCCTCGGCTTGACCGGGCTCGTCCTGGTCGACAAACCTGTCGGCCCGTCGTCGTTCGACGTGGTCAAGCGCGTACGAGAGCGCTACGGGGTCAAGGCGGGCCACGCCGGAACGCTCGATCCGCTCGCGAGCGGGCTCCTGCTCGTCCTGCTTGGGCCCTCTACGCGCCTCGCCCGCTACCTCGTCGGGCTCGACAAGCGTTACGAGACCGAGCTTCGCCTCGGTCTCAGGACGACGACCGGGGACGGCGAGGGTGAGGTCGTCGAGGAGACCGGGGTGGCGAGCCTGGAGGCGATCGAGGGGCTCGAACGGGAGGTCGAGCTGGCGGTGCCGCGCGCCTCAGCGGTGAAGATCGAAGGCGAGCGCGCGTACCGCCTGCACCGGCGTGGAGTCGCCGTCGAGATGCCGACGCGTAGCTCCACGATTCATTCGTTGCGAGTGCGACGCTATGCGCCGCCGCTCGTCGAGCTCGAGCTGCACGTCTCCAGCGGGACGTACGTGCGCGCGATCGCGGACGCGCTCGGGGGGCATTGCCGCACGCTGCGACGAACGGCCGTTGGCCCATTTCGTGTCGAGGATGCGGACGACGAGCGTGTGCTACCCCCGCTCGCAGCCCTGGTGCACCTTCCCGAGCGACGCCTAAACGAGGAAGAGGCCGAGCTCGTTCGCACCGGCAGGCCGGTCAGCGGAAAGGGGAGGGGGCCCTTCGTGCTCTGGGACCAGCGAGGGCTCGTGGCGGTGGGCCAGGCGCGCGACGGCGTCATCCGGCCCGAGACCGTGTTGCCGCCCGCATGAAGCTTCTCCGCGCGCGGAACTTCCGCAACTTCTGGCTCGCCGAGACGATCTCGCTCTTCGGTGACCAGGTCACCCTGATCGCCCTCCCGCTCGCGGCCGTGCTCGTACTCGACGCGAGCCCGGTCGAGATGGGCTACCTCGGCGCCGCCGCGCTCATGCCGCACCTGATCTTCTCGCTTCCCGCCGGCGTCTGGCTCGAACGAGTGGGGAGACGACGGCTCGTGATGATCGCGGCCGACCTCGCGCGCGCGGGCCTGATCGCGAGCATCCCGGTCGCCTTCTGGCTCGACAGCCTGACCTTCGCCCAGCTCTATGGCGTCGCGTTTCTCACCGGGTGCCTGGCGACGGGTTTCGACATCTCGCACAGCACCCTGTTCGTGACGGTTACCGAGCGCGCGGAGTACGTCGATGCCAACGCGTGGCTCAACGGCAGCCGTGCCTTTTCGTTCGTCGCTGGCCCGAGCGTCGGCGGGATCCTTGTCCAGATCCTCACGGCGCCGGTTGCTCTCCTCGCGGATGCTGCCTCCTTTCTCGCGTCGGCGCTTTTTCTGGGGCGCGTGAAGGCGGCCGAGCCGCCGCTCGAGGAAAGCGTGGGCGGGATTCGCGCCCAACTCGGGCAGGGCGTGCGCTTCCTCGTCCGCAGCCCCATCCTCGGCCCCTCGCTGGCCTCGGCCGCGACGATGAACTTCTTCAACTTCGCCTTCGCCGCTCTCTTCATCCTCTATGCGACCCGCAACCTCGGCATACCACCGGGTACGCTCGGCCTCGTCCTCGGCGCGGGGGCAATCGGAGGACTCGTCGGAGCGTTCGTGGCCGGTCGCCTGGGCCGGCGGATCGGGCTCGGCCCGGCGTTCATGGTCGGGATGATCCTCTTTCCGGCGCCCTTTTTGCTCGTCCCGTTGGCCGGCGGGCCACGGCCGGTGATCCTAGGCATGCTCTTCTCAGCCGAGTTCCTCTCGGGCGTGGGCGTCATGATCCTCGACATCAACGTGGGAGCGATGATGCTCGCGCTTACGCCGCACCGGCTGCGCTCACGCTTCACGGGCGCATTTCGCTTCGTCAACTACGGCGTGCGCCCGCTCGGCTCGCTCGTAGGAGGTGCACTCGGAGCCACGATCGGAGTCCGACCGACGCTTTTCCTGACGGCGACGGCTGCTCTCGCGGGGATCCTCTGGCTCCTGCCTTCGCCTGTGCCGAGGCTCATCGAGCTTCCCGAGGAGGAGCCGGCGTGAAGGTGGCCCGCGCGCCGGCCGAGCTCGAGCCTGCCGACCGCGCCGTTGCCATCGGCACCTTCGACGGGGTCCACCGAGGTCACCGGGCGGCGATCGAGGCCGCCAAGGGCGCCGGGCTCCGATCCACAGTCGTCACTTTCGACCCGCACCCGCGGCGCGTGCTCGGCTACGACGTCGAGCTCATCTCGACTCTCGAGCGGCGCATCGAGCTCATCGAGGAGATCGGGCCCGATGAGCTCCTCGTGCTCGAGTTCACGCCCGAGCTGTCCCGCCGGGAGCCGGAGGAGTTCGTCCGCGACGTGCTCGAGCCGCTCGGAGCGCGCGTCGTCGTCGCAGCGGCGGATTTTCGATTCGGGAAGGGACGCCGCGGAGACGTCGACCTCCTCCGCGGTCTCGGGTTCGACGTGCGGCTGGTCCCGACCGCGGAAGGCGTCTCCTCGACCCGGGTCCGCGAGTTCCTGCGCGCCGGCGACGTAGCCGATGCCGCCGCGCTGCTCGGCCGGCCGCCGGAGGTCGAGGGACTCGTCGTCTCCGGCGACCAGCGCGGCGGAACGCTCGGGTTTCCGACAGCCAACATCGCCGTCGACCCGGGTCTCGTCGTTCCCGCCCATGGCATTTATGCCGGCGCTGCGGTGGGCCACCGGGTGGCCGCGTCGATCGGCGTCAACCCGCACTACGGCGGCACCGAGCGGCGGATCGAGGCGTTCTTGCTCGACTTCGAAGGCGATCTGTACGGCGAGCACCTGCGGCTCGAGCTCTGGAAGCGGTTGCGCGAAGAGCGGGCGTTCGCCAGCGAACAGGAGCTCGTGCGGCAGATCGCGCGCGACGTCGAGGCGGCTCGTCGCGCCGTCCCGCCTCCGTGAGGTAGCGCAAGTTTTGATCGGTTCGTGCGTCTTTAGTTAGCAATGCACCGGCTTTCCGCAGTTTCGTCCGTACGCTGCCTCGGCTGCGGGACCCTGTACGCAAAACCGGAGCACGCAGGGACGGCCGAATCGAACCCTGGGTGTCCGACCTGCGGCTACGTCGGCTGGGTCCCGGACGACGACCAAATCACGGAAGAGCTCGAGCTGCTCCGCTCCGCCTTGGGTCCGCCGCCCCATCGCTTCTGGCAATCAGGCTGACACCGCCGAAATAGTGGTGGAGCTCGGCCCACCGCCGGACCTCGTACTCCGCCTCGAGCGCGGCCACGGCTTCCTCCTCGAATCCCGGCTCGAGATGGACGAGAGTGCCCGTCGAGTGCAGCCGCGGCCGGTCGACGGCGTCCTGGGGAGCGAAACCTTCGTCGAGCACGCCGGCCAGCACCTGGGCGAGGGCGGGGCGTAGGCGCGTTCCTCCGGCCGCGCCCGCGGCGAGCACCGGTCCGTCGTCGTCGAGCACGAGCGTGGGGGCCATCATGCTCTCCATCCTCTCGCCGGGCTCGAGCGGATTCACGAGCAGATCGGCCTCCCCAAGCATGCTGTTCAGGTGCACGTCGAGGCCGGGAAGGTAGTCCCCCGAGCCGAGGCCGAGGCTCGTCGTGAGGACGCACGCGCTCCCGTCGGCGTCGGCCGTGACGAGGTTCGTCGTGTCGCCGAGCGCCTCTGCCTGGCCGCTATAGGGAAGCGCGACGAGCACGCGGGCCAGCGTGCTCACCCGCTCGTCCGGAGAGGCGCCTCGCAAGCGCGGCAAGCGGCCCAGAACCTCGCCGAGCGAGGCGGTCAGCCCGCCTCGCGTGAGGATCCGGCTTCCCGCATACGCGCTCTCAAGCGGCTCGAGCCAGAGCGGCTCGTACGCTTCGAGGTCTTGCTGCGTGACGAGGCCGCCGCGCTCGGCCATCAAATCGAGCAGGGCCTCCGACAGCGAGCCCTCGTAGAAGCTGCGGGCGCCCTCGGCGCGCAGGAGCTCGAGCATCCGAGCGAGCCCGGGCTGCTCGAGCCGGCACCCGGCCGTGAGGAGATGGCCACCGGGCGAGTAGATCCGGGCGCCCTCGCGCATCGTCATCACGGGCGAGAGCATGTCCAGGCAGGCAGCGTGGGCACGCGGCATCTCGACGCCGTCGCGGGCGAGCGCGAGCGCGGGCTCGACGAGCCGCTCCCACGGCAGCCGCCCATGACGGCTCCAGAGCTCGTGGAGCCCTGCCGGCACGCCCGGAACGGCGCAAGAGGCGATGCCGACGGCGTAGTGCACGAGCTCGTTCCCAAAGGGCACGCCGATGTCGATCAGCTTCACCTCGCGGCGGGCTTCCCCCAGCCCTGGGACGGTGACGAAGAAGTCGAGGAGAGCGGCTTTACCCGTTTGGCCGTCGTACCAGAGCGCGTGACCGCCGCCGGCGATGCCTGTCATGACCGTCTCGGCCACGCAGGAGGCGAGTGAGGCAGCCACCGCCGCATCCGCGGCCGTCCCGCCGTCCTCCAGAACGCCGAAACCCGCATCAGCAGTGGCCGGATGGCCCGCGGCGATCCCTGGGCGCAAGAGCACGTTTGCTAGCCTACGGCGGATGGCGCTCACGAAAGAGGCCAAGCAAGAGGTGGTGTCGAGCCACGGGAAGAGCGACGCGGACACGGGGTCTCCCCAGGTCCAGATTGGGTTGCTCTCGCGCCGGATCGAGAGCCTGACGGAGCATCTGCGGACGCACGGCAAGGATCATCACTCCCGCCGCGGACTGCTCAAGCTCGTCGGCCGTCGCCGTAGGCTCCTCAACTATCTGCAGAAAAGAGACCTGGAGGGCTACCGCCAGCTGATCAAGGACCTGGGCCTGCGCCGCTAGGACGAGAAGGCCGGAAGGCGCTGGTGGAAGTTTGAGGGAGCTCCGCCTCGGAGTTGCTTCAAACCTCCGCCCCCGCCTCCCGGCAGGAACGAGGAGGCAACACATGAGCATGATGGTTTCCGGCAACGCGCGCGTCGCGGCCCAGGTCGGCCGCGATGAGATCACCTTCGAGACGGGCAAGTTGGCCAAGCAGGCCGACGGCGCCGTGCTCGTCCGCGCGGGCGACACGATGGTCCTCGCCACTGCGCAGGGCCGGACCGAGGCGCGCGAGGGCGCGGACTTCTTCCCCCTGACGGTCGACGTCGAAGAGCGGATGTACGCCGCCGGGAAGATCCCCGGCGGTTTCTTCAAGCGCGAGGGACGCCCGACCGAGAAGGCGATTCTCACCGCGCGCATGATCGACCGGCCGATCCGGCCCCTCTGGCCAAAGGGCTTCACGAACGAGGTGCAGGTCATCTGCACGACCCTGTCGGCCGACCTCATTACGCCGTACGACATCCTCTGCCTGAACGGCGCCTCCGCGGCGCTGATGATCTCCCCGCTTCCGTTCCTCGGCCCGGTGGGGGCCGTGCGCATCGGGCGCATCGACGGCGAGCTCGTCGTCAACCCGACGCTTCCGGAACTCGAGGAGGAGTCGACGCTCGACCTCGTCGTCGTCGGGACGAAGGAGGGCCTGACCATGGTCGAGGCGGGCGCCGACGAGATCCCCGAGGACCTGCTCCTCGAGGCGCTCGAGCTTGCGCACGGCGAGATCAGGCGACTCTGCGGGACGCAGGAGGAGCTCCGGCGCCAGGCAGGCAAGCCGAAATGGCTCGATCCCGAGCTGACGAAGGAGTTCCAGGACGAGTACGGCGACCGCATCCGCGAGCGAATCGCGCAGGTCGGCCTCCGCGAGGCGGCCCCGGTCCTCGAGGAGATCGTCGGCGAGCTCTGTCCGCCGCTGACGATGGATTCGTCCGAGGACGACATCATCCGCGAGACGCAGGTGCGTTCGAGCCTCGACCTCCTCCTCGAGCGACTTCGCCTCGAGGCAGTTTCCGGCCCGGTGCGGGCGCAGTTCGAGGACGACCTCCGCGCGCTCACCGAGGCCGAGCAGGACACGAAGGAGCTGAGGTCGGCCAAGCGGAGCCTCCTGTTCGACCGCATCATCGAGACGGTCGAGGTTCCGTTCCCGGTTGGGCCGGCGACCGTCGAGGGTGAGGCGCCGACGGTCAAGGATCCCCTTACGCGACAGTTCGTGAAGAAGGCCGCCGAGGCCATCTACAAGGAGCTCGTCCGCCGCAAGATCGCGGTCGAGAAGCGCCGTCCGGACGGTCGCGGCACCGAGGAGATCCGGGCGATCGAGTGCGAGGTCGGCGTCTCGCCGCGCACGCATGGCTCCGCGCTCTTCACGCGCGGCCAGACGCAGATCATGACGCTCCTGACACTCGGAACGGCCAAGGAGGGACAGCGCATCGATGACCTCTCCCTCGAGCAGGAGCGCCGGTACATGCACCACTACAACTTCCCGCCCTACTCGGTCGGGGAGACGGGGTTCATGCGCGGGCCCAAGCGCCGCGACATCGGGCACGGCGCGCTCGCGCAGCGGGCGCTCGAGCCGATGATCCCGCCGCTCGAGGAGTTCCCGTACACGATCCGGCTTGTCTCCGAGACGCTCGAGTCGAACGGCTCGTCCTCCATGGGCTCCGTCTGTGGCTCCACGCTCGCGCTCATGGACGCGGGCGTGCCGATCAAGGCGCCGGTCGGCGGCATCGCCATGGGCCTCGTCAAGGAGGGCGACGACTACGTCATCCTCACGGACATCCAGGGCGCCGAGGACCATCTCGGGGATATGGACTTCAAGGTGGCCGGTTCGCGTGAGGGCGTGACAGCGCTCCAGATGGACATCAAGATCACCGGCGTCACGCAGGAGATCATGCGGAGCGCGCTCGAGCAGGCCCGCCGCGCCCGGGAGTTCATCCTCGACAAGATGGCCGAGGCGATCCCCGAGTCGCGCTCGGAGCTCTCCGAGCACGCGCCGCGCATCACGACGGTCAAGATCGATCCGGAGCAGATTGGCCTGGTGATCGGGAAGGGCGGCGAGACGATCCGCGCGCTCGAGACCGACCACGACGTCCAGATCGACATCGAGGAGGACGGGACAATCCTCATCTACGCCACCGACGGCCCGAAGGCCGAGGGCGCCATCACCGCTATCAACGCGTTGACGAAGGAGCCGGAGGTCGGCGACGAATACACGGGCAAGGTCGTGAAAACGACGGACTTCGGCGCCTTCGTCGAGCTCAAGAAGGGCACCGACGGGCTACTCCACGTCTCGAACGTCGGCCCGGGGCGCGTCGCGCACATCGAGGACGTGATCTCCCGCGGCGACGTTCTCGACGTCAAGGTGCTCGAGGTGGACAAGGTCCGGGGCCGCATCGGGCTCAAGCTCATCGCCAAGCACGAGAACGGCGCGCTCGTCGAGCCGGAGGAGCTCATCGAGCGGGCCAAGGCCGCTCCTCCGCGGGAGCGCGCTGAGCGTTCCCGTGAAGGTGAGCGCCGCGGCGGGGGCCGCCGCGGCGGGCGCGACCGCGGGCCTAGGCGAGAAGGCTAGAACCGGATCTAGGCGGTTCCGCCACTCCCTGCCTGGCGGAACCGCTCCGGCGCCTCGGCTCCGAGTGCCGGCGCGCCCTGGGCGCCCTCGTTCACGCAGACGTACGTCTCGAGCCACAACTCCTCGGTCTCTTCGTCGATCTCGCCCTCGGCGACGAGAAAACAGGTGTTCAGCCAGCGGTAGCGCTCGACCTCGGTCGTCAGCTCGATGCGCACCAAGATCGCTCTCCTATAGCCGGTCTCCGTGCTCTCGTGAACGCTTTGACCGTGGATCGAGAGCAGGATCTCTTCGCCGTCGTTCGTCGTGATGACGCCGCGTGCGTTGGGCGTCCAGACACCGTCTTGTCGGCGCCGAGGGTAATTCGCCCACATCGCCGTGCCCTCGATCTCGCCGCTGACCTCGCCGTCACCGTGGCCGTAACCAGCCCACTCCGACGTCTCGCCAAGGTCGCCGTAGGGTCGATGCCAGCTCGCATCGGCATACCGCATCGTGATCCTGCAAAGCCGCTCGAGACGCACGATCAGGCCTCGGCCTGTTGTGCGCGCGGGCGAAGAACCCGCTCGACCAGCGGCATGAGCTTCGCCGTGAGCGCGATCGCGACGATATCGAAGAGGACGTAGCCGCTCGCTGCGCCGCTCGGCGGGTTTCCGGACGGCAGCTCGAGGCCGGGCACCGTTCCCTTCCACGCCCAGACGCCTACGGCCGTGCCGGAAAGCTCCAGCATGCCGACGACGAGGAAAACTGCGGCGTACAGAACGCGGGCTCGTCCGCGCCAGAGGAAAAGCAGGAACACGCTGATGCCGAGGGCGCCGCTCGCGTCCGTGCGGGGGAGGATCGTCAGGCCGGCAATGCCCCAACCGAGGGCGACGGCAGCCACGGCGGCGAGAAACCGCCCTTTGTGGCGCGAAACGAGCGCGGTCTGCGTCAGCCGCAGTCCCGTGAGGTACACGAGCCCGTGCCCTGGAGGGACGAACAGCGGCAGGTTGTGCAGGCGGTAGGTGTAGACGCCCCAGATGATCGAGCCAAGCACCTCCATGCACGTAGCGGCGGCGACGACGAGAAGCACGCGCAGGCGCCCTTCCGGTGTGAGCGGCCGCAGCGCCGCGAAGAGCACGAGCCAGGTGGCGACGCCGAGGACGAGTTGCCCCCCGAGCCCGACCTCGACGTCGATCCGGAAGACGGCGAGGAAGAACGCGACGACGAAGGCACAGAAGAGCCACGGACGCGCGCCCATCTACGTGGTCAGAATAGTGCCGTGAGACGCTACGACGCGATCGTCGTGGGGGCGGGGCCGGCAGGATCGACGGCCGCATACCGCCTCGCGCGGGCCGGCGCAGACGTCCTGCTGCTCGACCGCGCGCGGTTCCCGCGCGACAAGCCGTGCGGCGGCGGCGTGACCGAGCGCGCGGCGCGGCTCCTCCCGTTCTCACTCGACCCGGTCGTCGAGGACGTGGCGACGGAGGTTGACCTCCGGCTTCGCTACGGGAAGACGATCAGGCGCGGCGACGGCGTTCCGCTCGTCTACCTCACGCAGCGGCGGCGGCTCGATCTCTTCCTCGCCGAGCAGGCTGCCTCCGCGGGCGCGGATGTCCGCGACGGCGTCCGCGCGACGGCTGTGGAGGAGGGCGCTGTCTCAGCCGCCAGCGACCGCTACGAGGCCGACGTCGTGATCGGCGCGGACGGCGTCAACGGCGTGAGCGCGAAGGCCCTACGCCTGGGCGGCAACCGCCACGTCGGCGTGGCGCTGGAAGGGAACGTCCCCAACGCGAAGCTCGAGCGCGACTACCGCGGCAAGATCGTGCTGGAATTCGGCGTTGTGCCCGGCGGATATGCCTGGGTCTTCCCGAAAGGGGAGCACGCGAACTTCGGCGTGGGAGGGTGGGGGAGTGAGGGCCCGGCCCTGCGGGACCATCTGCGGCGACTTTGCGACGCGCACGGCGTCGCGGCGGAGGACTTGCAGGAAGTGCGCGGATACCGCCTGCCGCTTCGCTCGCCGGAGTCGGCGCTCGCCCGCCGGCGGGCGCTGCTCGTCGGCGACGCGGCAGGACTGATCGACCCGGTCTCCGGCGACGGCATGTTCGAAGGCTTCCTCAGCTCCCGTTACGCGGCGGATGCAGTCCTCGATCTCCTCCATGGGAAGACCGCGAATCTCGAGCCCTACGGGCCGCGCTTGGCTAACCGCCTCGCAACGCATCTGTGGGCCTCGTGGGGAGTGAAGGTCGCCCTCGATCGCTTCCCGCGGGCGACGTTCACGCTCGCCAGCACCGGAATCGTCTGGGGCGCCGTCGAGCGCATCGTCCGCGGTGACGTGGCCGACGTAGGCGGCATTCGCGGCCTGGCGCGACCGCCGCTCAAGCTCGTGAAGCTCCTCGTGCGGGCGTCGGGAGACCCGGGTCGCGCCTACCGAAGCATCTAGATCAAACGCCCGCCACGGGACGAATGCAGCGGCTGCCGCGAATCGCCGGCAGGCCGCCGATCGAGCCGGTCGTGTAGTTGCGCAGCCCGACGACCGAGAACGTCGCCATGGCCTCGTCGAACGCGAGGCGCGTCTCGTGCACCCGCCAGCGTCCGGTCGCACCGATGTTCCGAGAGGCCGCGACAACGACACGGGGCGCTCCGTTCCGCGCAGTTCGGCAGACGACGTCGTCCCAGTGCGTGATCGAGCCCCAGATCGGGAACTGGAAGTATCCGGGCGCGGCGAAATCGGGATCGCCGGGGGGTGCGAGCTGCGTGCGCTCGATGCGCCGCCCCGCGACGACGTAGACGGCGAAGAAGGACGTCGAGGCCCCCTCGACCAAGCGAATCGCGAGCTCATGGCGGCCGTGGCGGTTGAGATCCGGCGCCGCAAACGTATGGCAGAACGGATCGCACTCGGGAAGCCGTTCGTGGAGGCGCGCACCGGTGGCGAGGGAGACGGTCAACCTGTACCGGCCCTGGACAGCCTCCGGGTTGTCGATGGGATCGCAGCCCGCGCGCTGGACGTAGACGGCGGCTCGATCCAAGCGCCCGTCGCCGTCGAAATCGCCGCGGACCGTGGAAAGGGCACAGCGGGGCGCCGCCGACCCGGCCACGGCCGCATGCCCGTATAGCACCGCGGCCGCGAACGCCGTAAGCACCGCACCGCCCACGACCCAAAGCGCCGTCCTGCGCATCGCGCGTAGGGAAGCGTAGCTCCGGCCCGACTACGATGCGAACGTGCAGAACTACCTGCTCACGACGCTCGACAGCGGCGCCCGGGTGATCACCGAGCCGCTCGAAGGCGTCCGTTCGGCGGCCATCGGCCTTTGGATCGGCACCGGATCACGTGACGAGGACGACGCCCGCGCGGGCGTGACTCACTTCCTCGAGCACCTCCTGTTCAAGGGCACCCAGACGTACTCGGCGCAGGAGATCGCAGAGATCTTCGACGCCTTCGGAGGTGAGCTGAACGCGGCCACCGCCCGCGATTACACGGTCGTGTACGCGCGCGTGCTCGACGAGCACGTCGAAGAGGCCGTCGACGTGATGACGGACATGGTCTTCGCGCCCACGCTCGCGGACATGGATGCCGAGCGCGAGGTTGTCCTCGAGGAGATCGCGATGATCGAGGACAGCCCGCAGGAGCTCATCCACGACCTCGTCACGGAGGCCGTCTTCGGCGAACATCCGCTCGGCCGTCCGGTCCTTGGGAGCGCCGAGGTGATCGAGAAGGTGACGCGGCGGTCGGTGGCCTCCTATCACCGTGGCCGCTACCGGGCCGCCAACGTGGTCGTCGCGGCTGCCGGGAGCATCGACCACAACCGCCTTGTCGGACTGATCGAGCGCATGAGCGGCAAGCTCCGCGAGCCGCCCACGCGCAAGCCCGCCGCGCGAGCTCCGTTCATGGCGCCCCCGGGGCCGTCCCTGCGCTTCCAACGCAAGGACACCGAGCAATACCACGTCTGCCTCGCCGCCCCGGGGATATCGCGGTCGGACAAGCGCCGCTTCGCGGCCTCCATCCTCGACAGCGTCCTCGGCGGATCCGCCTCTTCACGCCTCTTCCAGGAGATCCGCGAGAAGCGCGGGCTCGCATACTCCGTCTACACGTTCTCGTCCCAGTACGCGGACACCGGCCAGTTCGGAATCTACGTCGGTACGCGCGAGGAGAATCTCGCGCCGTGCCTCGAGATCGTCGGTGAGCAGATCGACGCGCTCTCCGCCGGGGACGTGAAGGAAGAGGAGGTGGACCGGGCCAAGGAGAACCTGAAGGGGCGGATCATGCTCGCGATGGAGCTGACGTCGAACCGGATGAGCCGGCTCGGAAAGTCGCTCATCACCGACAGCGAGCTGCTCTCGCTCGACCGCATCATCGCGGAGATCGAGGCCGTTGACGTGAGCGCGATGGCCGGGCTCGCCGATCTCCTGCTCGCGCGCACCAAGCTCTCTGCTGCAGCGATCGGGCCCCGTGAGGACCGTGTGCTCACGGCTGTCGAGCGGGTGGCGCCGGCGCTCGTCTCCGCCGCTGCGGCGTGAAAGTCCTTCTCTTTGGCGCGAGCGGGAGAGTGGGTTCGGTGCTCGGGCCGAAGCTCGAGGAGGCCGGCCATGAAGTGAGCGGCGTCGAGCGCGGCGATGCGCCCGATTACCTCGGCGTCAACGCCGGCATCGATTTCACGCGGCCGGACGCTGTACGGGGGAATGTCTTAGGAGCGCTCGATGCCGGGGTTCCGACGATTGTCGGTACGACCGGCCTCGGTGACGACGACCTCGAAGCGTTCGACGCCCTGGGGCGCGAGCATGGGGTCCCATGCTTCGTCGCGCCGAATTTCGCGGTCGGTGCGGTTCTGATGATGCGCTTCGCCGCCGAGGCGGTCAAGCACATGCCGCGGGCGGAGATCGTCGAACTGCACCCTGAGACGAAGCTCGACGCGCCTTCCGGCACGGCGCGCGCGACAGCCCAGGCGCTCCCGGGCGACGTCCCGATCCATTCTGTTCGCCTCCCCGGCCTCGTGGCCCACCAGGAGGTGCTTTTCGGCGGCCTCGGGCAGCTCCTGACAATTCGCCACGACACGATGTCGCGCGAAGCGTTCGTCCCGGGTGTCCTCCTGGCGCTCGAGAAGCTTCCGAGTCTCCCGCCCGGTCTAACGTTCGGCCTCGAAAATCTCCTGGAGTAAGATGCGCGCAGTGCTTGGTCAGGTTCTGACCGCCGTCGTCACGCCGTTCAACGCGGACGGCTCGGTCAACATCGAAGGCTTCAAGCGCTTCTGCGCCCATCTCGTCGACAACGGGTCAGACGGGCTCGTTGTCGCAGGGACGACTGGCGAATCCCCGACGCTCACCGACGACGAGCGGCTGGAGCTCTTCGCCTCGGCCGTCGAGGCCGTCGGCGACCGCGCCAGCATCATCGCGGGCACGGGCACGTACTCGACCGCGCACTCCGTTCACCTGACCGAGGCCGCGGACGCGCTCGGCGTGGACGCGTTCCTCGTGGTCACGCCCTACTACAACAAGCCGCCGGTGCGCGGGATCGTCGATCATTTCCAGGCCATTGCCGACGTCACGGACAAGCCGATCGTGGCCTACAACATCCCGCAGCGCGTCGTGCTGAACCTCGAGCCGGACACGCTGAACGAGCTCGCGCGCATCCCGAACGTCCAATACGTGAAGCAGGCGACGACCGACCTCGACCAGGCCCGCCGCATCGTCTCGGAGAGCGCACTCGCGCTCCTCGCCGGGAACGACGACCTCCTGATGCCCTTCCTCGAGCTCGGCGGCAAGGGCGGCATCTTCGTCTACACGAACATCGCCGGGCCGCGCGTCAAGGAGCTGATCACCCGGTTCGAGGACGGCGATCTCGAGGGTGCTCGCGAGATGGATGCCGAGCTGAAGCCGATCGTCGAGGCGCTCGCGGTGACGACGAACCCGATTCCGGTGAAGGCGGCGCTGAACATGCTCGGCCACGAGGTCGGCGGCCTTCGTCTACCGCTCGTCGAGGCGACCGAGGACGAGAAGACGGTCATCCGCGCAGCGCTTGAGCGCGCGGGCATCCTCGCGGTCGCTCAGGCGTAGAGCGAGCCAGCCAGGTACTTCAGGCCCGAATCGACCTGCGTCGTCACGACGCGCTTGCCCGCTCCGAGCCGCTCCGCGACGGTCAGCGCCGCGCGTAGATTTGCTCCCGTCGAGGGCCCAGAGAAGATCCCGTCCGCGCGGGCGGCTTCCCTCGCCATGGCGAAAGCGTCATCGGTCGCCACGGGGATGATCTCGTCGATGTCCTCGCGCTCGAGGAGCGGCGGCCAGAAGCCGGCGCCGCCGCCCTCGATGCGATGCGTGCCGCTTCGTCCTTCCGAGAGGGCTGGCGACTCGGCAGGCTCCACGGCCACGCGATGCAGCTCGGGCACGGACGCTCTGAGCTCTCTCGTCACGCCGACGAAGCAGCCGGCGGTGCCGATGTAACCGCAGAACGCGTCCGGCGGCGCATCCAGCTGCTCGAGGATCTCGCGGCCCAGGCCGCGGTAGCCCTCGATCATGTCCTTGTTGTTGAACTGATCGGTCGCGTAGCCGCCGGTCTCCTCGACGATCTCGGCGGCCCGTTCCATCATCCGCGGGATGAGCTCGGGCGTGATCCCTTCAGGGCTCGGAATCAGCTCGACCTCGGCACCGAAGGCCAGCATCGTGCGGGTCTTTTCGAGCGCAAAGGCGTCCGAGGTGACGATCCGCAACGCATAGCCCTTGAGAGCGCAGACGAACCCGAGCGAGGAGCCTGTGCTGCCGCCGGTGTACTCGACGACCGTTTGTCCGGGGCTGAGACGACCGTCGCGTTCCGCTCCCTCGATCATCGCGAGCGCCATCCGGTCCTTGTAGGAGCCGGTCGGGTTGCAGGACTCGAGCTTGACCCAGACCTCGGCCGAATCGGGCCCGACGAGGTTTGTCAGGCGGACGATCGGCGTCCGCCCGATCACCTCGAGCATCGGAGCGCGCCGACCGATGGTCGTGACCATGGGTTCGACCCTACTACACTTGCCCAGATGTCCGGCTCGACACGGCTGATTCCCCTCGGCGGGCTGGGGGAGGTCGGGAAGAACATGATGGTCGTCGAGAGCGACGACGGGATCGTCGTCGTCGATGCGGGCCTGTCGTTCCCGCGCGACGAGCATCTCGGAGTCGATCTCGTGCTGCCCGACTTCGGCTACCTGCGGGAGCGCGAGCGCGACATCCGCGCAGTCGTGATCACCCACGGGCACGAGGACCACACGGGCGCCCTCCCCTTCCTCCTGCGCGAGGTGCGCGTGCCCGAGATCTGGGCGACCCGCCTCACCCTGGGCCTCGTGCAGTCGAAGCTCGACGAGCACGGCCTCCTCAAGAGCGCCGAGCTCTTGGAGATCGAGCCCGAGTCAGGCCCGACCCAGATCGGGCCGTACCGGGCCGAGTTCGTGCGCATGGCCCATTCGATCCCGGACTCCGTTGCTGTGGTGCTGGAGACGCCGGGAGGCCGGATCGTGCACACCGGCGATTACAAGATCGACCACACGCCGGTCGACGGCTTCCGCACCGATCTGGGCAAGCTGGCCGACCTGGGGAACCGCGGCGTCGATCTACTGCTCGGCGACTCGACCAACGCCGAGCGCCCCGGCGTCACGCTCTCGGAGAAGACGGTCGGCGAGGTCTTTCGTCAGATCATCCCGCAGCGGGAGGGTCGCGTCCTCATCGCCTCGTTCGCCTCCAACGTCCATCGCGTACAGCAGGCGATCGACGTCGCGCTCGAGTCGCGGCGCAAGGTGATCCTCGTCGGCCGCTCGCTGCGCAAGAACGTCAACATCGCGCGCAACCTGGGCTACATCGACGTCCCCGAACACATCCTCGTCAAGCCCGACGACCTGCCGGAGCTGCATCCGAGCGAGACGATGATCCTGTGCACCGGGAGCCAGGGGGAGCCGATGTCGGCCCTCACGCGCATGGCCTACCACGACCACCCGTTCGTGCAGGTGGAGGACGGAGACACGGTCATCATCTCGGCGAAGCCGGTGCCGGGCAACGAGCTGCGGGTCCACGACACGATCAACCGTCTCGCGCGCTCGGGCGCTGAGGTCCTCCACCAGGAGATCGCGCCGGTGCACGTGTCCGGGCATGGGAACGCGGAGGAGCTACGGACGATCCTGGCGGTGCTCCGGCCCCGCAACGTCATGCCGGTGCACGGAGAGTTCCGCATGCTGGCGGCGCACGCTCGTCTCGCCCGAGACGCGGGCGTCGAGTCCGATCACATCGTGCTCGCCGAGAACGGCTCTGTCGTCGAGCTCGCGAATGGGCGCGCGCGGCTCGTCGACGCTGTCGAGACCGGCCAGACGTTCGTGGACGGCCTAGGAGTGGGGGATGTGCAGGACGTTGCCCTCCGCGACCGCCGACACCTCTCGGAGGACGGCGTCCTGATCGTCGTCGTCACGATCGGCTCCCAGAACGGCCGCGAGATCGCCTCGCCCGAGGTGATCGCCCGTGGCTTCACCGGTTCGGGCCCGTTGCTCGACGAGGCGCGCGACGAGGCCGAGCGGACGCTGGCTCACTGCCTCGCCCAGGACATCTCCGAGCTGAAGCTGCTCCAAGAGCACATCCACGACGCTGTGGGACGCCTGGTGGCCGAACGCACGGGCCGCCGCCCGATGATTCTCCCCGTCGTCCTCGAGGTTTAGGTCCTAGACCTCGTCCCCCCAGCGAAAGCCCGTCTTTGACGGCGCGGGCGTGAGCGGGCTGGTCGGCAGACCTTGCGGCGGCTTCGACGCGTTATAGCCGCCCGGCGCGACGTCGTTCGGCATGTCCGGGTGGAACAGCGAGGCGAGGTACTGGATCTGGCCTCGGCCGGGGCCGAGCTCGAACTGACCGCCGCCGTAGATCCCGATTCCGTTCTCGAAGCAGTACTCGTAGGCCTCGAACAGCGCGCGCAGGCTGCCGAAACGCGAGGGCTTGAAATTGAGCGTGCGCGGGGGAAACGGGAGCCCGCGGATGTCAAGGACCGAATGGATCGGGGCGTCCCACGTGATGCGCCCCCGATGGGGCTCAAGGACTGGGTCCGTCTCCGCGGTCAGCTTGGGATCCTCGATCCAGGCCTGAGGAAAGGCGATTGCGACCCGGGCATAGAGGGTCGCGTCGGCGTCCTGGTCGACTGGAGTTCCCTCGTACACGCCCTTGAGGTCGAGCGTGTCGACCGCCCTCGTCTCGACGAGCGCGCTGACCAAGGCGTCGTCCCAGGTCGAGGTGGGGTCGAGCTTGAAGCGCAGCGCAGGGTACAGGTCGAGCCAGCGCGCGAGCGGCTCAATCGTCGCCGGCTCCCCCAGCCGCATCGAGGATACGAACGTGACCGGCTTGGGATCGCGCCCCAGCGCTTCGTCGAGCGACGAGCCGGCCTGGCGAAGCGCCAGGTCTAGGGCGGCGCTCTCGAGGGCCCATCGTCGGTACGGGCGGAACTGCTCGAGCGCCGGCCCCGCCGGCCAGAGCGCAAGGCGGTCGACGAGCTTGGAGAAGGAGTCGATCGAGTGGGAGCCCGCGAGCGGAAGATCCTTTGCTTCCTGCTGGAAGGCGTCCTGGTCGGCCGGGCCGTACGTGACATCTTCGCCGACCCCCTCGTGACCCCCTCCGCGTAGCTGGATGACCGTCGTTCGGCGCGTGAACTCGGGCGAGACGGGCTGCTCCAGCGGTTGGAGGTCGTACGACTCGATCGTGAGCGGAAGATCGGCTACACGTCCGTACAAACTCACTCCTAGGAACGGTACGCGCAACGGAAAGTTGGTGTAGTACTAAGAGGAGATGAGTGAATCCAGCGGCACGAGCTGGGCAGCTCTCATGCGCTCGTACGGCGTGTCCGAGCCGACCGCGACGCGCCTGATCCGCTCCCTTACGGCGAGCGAGGTCGCGGCGCTCGCGTTCTGCCGCCTGCTCGAACGTTGGGCGCGCGGCGAGCCCGAGCCGTGCACGGCTCCGCGCCGGCAGGCGGCTCTCCGGCGGGCCGCCGAGCGCGCGGAGACCGCTCTCACCGGGCTCGAGAAACCCCTCGGCCGCTTCCTCCTCGAGCTGCAGGCCGACGAGGCGAACGGACGCTCGTGGTACGGGGAGCCGGGCGCCGGCGAGGTTGTGGAGTGGGAGGGAGTCCTGAAGCGGGCCGGCGTCGCCGCGTCACCGGCACGCGTCGCACACGCGTACCTCGAGCTGGCCGTCCTCGTCCGGGCCCTCGAGGGCCTGTCGGCTTCCGCCCGGCTGGCGTCCGCACCCGATCGCTCCTCGCTCTGGGCCGGTCTCTTCGATTTGCGGGAGAACCTCCTGAACGGAGCGGTCGAGGACCTGCGCGCGCTTGCCGCGTAGCGGGCCCCGAATCGCAGTCGTCGGCTCGATCAACCTCGATCTCGTCGCCCGCGTCATCCGCCTGCCGAGGCCGGGGGAGACGCTAACCGACGCCGAGCTGAGCCGCGTCCCGGGCGGGAAGGGAGCGAACCAGGCCGTTGCGGCTGCCCGCCTCGGCGCCGATGTTCGGTTCACTGGTGCGGTCGGCGATGACGAGTTCGGGGAGCTGGCACTCGCCGAACTCAGGAATGCGGGCGTCGACCTGACGGGCCTTCAGGTCGTCCCCAACCCGACCGGCATCGCGCTGATCCTCGTGGACGACGACGGCGAGAACCAGATCGTCGTCGTTCCCGGCGCCAACCACGAGCTCGATCGAACCCGAGTCGACGTTGGGGACGCGCAGGCGCTCATCTGCCAGCTCGAGATCGAGGACGACCCCATCGAGGCGGCCGCGGCCCAGCTCGACGGGTTCTTTTGTTTGAACGCCGCACCCGCGCGTTCCGTATCCGACGCGATTCTCCAACGGGCCGACCTCGTCGTCACGAACTCGTACGAGCTCGATGCGCTCGGCTCCAGTCCGCTCGGCGCGCTGTTCGCCGTCACCCTGGGGCCCGAAGGCGCGCTCCTGCTCGACGACGGCCAAGAGGTGGCCCGGGCAGCGCCGCCCGCTGTCGAGCCTGTCGACGGAACCGGCGCGGGAGATGCCTTCACTGCAGCCCTCGTCGTCTCGCTCCTCGAAGGACGCGATCGCGAAGAGGCGCTGTGCCGCGCCTGCGCGGCCGGCGCGCTCGCCGCGTCGCGGCCCGGCGCCCAGCCTTCGCTTCCGACCGCGGTCGAGATAGACGAGATCCTCACCGCGTGAGCATCCCGATCCTGATCGACTGCGACCCCGGCCACGACGACGCGATCGCGCTTCTCCTCGCCCTGGCGAGCCCTGAGCTCGAGCTGCTCGGCGTGACCACCGTCTCCGGCAACCAGACGCTCGAGAAGACGACCGCCAATGCCATCCGCGTGCTCGAGTTCGTGGGGCGTGACGATGTGCCCGTCGCGGCCGGCGCCGACCGTCCGCTCGTTCGCGAGCGCCACGTCGCGGCGGAGGTGCACGGAGAGAGCGGCCTCGACGGGCCCGTGCTGCCCGCTGCGCAGAAATCTCCGCTCGACCAGGACGCCGTGGAGTTCCTCGCCAAGCGAATCGCGGCCTCCGAGGTCCCCGTCACGCTCGTCCCGACGGGGCCGCTCACGAATATCGCGCTTCTGCTCGCCCGCTACCCCGAAGTCTGCGAGCGGCTCGAGCGCATCGTCCTCATGGGCGGCTCGATCGCCGAGGGGAACGTGACGCCCGCGGCGGAGTTCAACATCTGGGCCGATCCCGAGGCGGCGGCACGCGTCTTCACGAGCGGGCTCGACCTGACGATGATCGGGCTCGACGTCACCCATCAGGCCCTGATGACGGCCGACCACGCCGAGCAGCTGCGCGCCGCCGGGAGGACGGGGACGATGGTGGCGGAGCTGTACGACTTCTTCTCGCTCTTCCACCACCGGATCTATGGGATGGAGGGGGCTCCGATCCACGATGCGGTCGCTGTCGCCCACGTCGCTCGGCCTGGCCTTGTCGAGACCGTCGAGCGCCACGTCGCGATCGACTGCCAGTCGCAGCTCTGCCGCGGGCGAACAGTGGTCGACCGCTGGAAGCGCACCGGCAACGAGCCCAACGCGCACGTCGGCGTCGGCATCGACGGCGAGGCATTCCTCGAGCTCCTCGTCAGCCGGCTTTCGAAATATCCGGAGTGACGCCACCAGCCTCCCAGACGAGGTCGGTGGCCGCTGCGGGTACCCGGTTGACACGCGGCTCGGGCTCGTTCTTCACGATGTCCGTCACGCTGATCAGGAGCATGCTCGCCCGCGTGCCAACCGCAAGCCAGCGCTCGTCGGGCGAAAAAGCCAAAACGTGCAGGATGCCGAGATCCCGCGGAAGGTCCCACGACCGTCCGTCGATCCGCATGATCGTCCCGGGCTCGGCGGCCGCATACGTGCCGTCAGCGCTGACGACCAGGTGATTGATCAGGCCGCCGAAGGCGATGTTCATTCCTATGAGCCGGCCGTCGTCGAGGAGCACGATCATCCGCTCGCGCTGGATTTGCGCTGCAGAGACGTCGAGGATCGCGACAACGCGATGCTCGTCGAGCCAGGCGAATTCCTTGACGGCGACACGCAACGAGATCGAATGCGCGAGGCCCACCAGTTGGGGATGCTTGCGGGCCGCGGCCAGGAGCTGAGCGCGTGAGACGAGGACCTCACGATTTGCCACGATCTGCCCGTTCCGAAGCTGGGTCAGCTGAGACCGCCCGTCCGGGAAGCGACGCCAGGCGACGGGACATCCGCGGCTGCGTGCGAGGACGGCGTTCGTAACGACGTTGCGGACGACGACCTTTTGACCAGCACAGCGGGCGATCGTCTCCCCGTCTCGCGTCATCGCGACGTCCCCCGGCAGGTAGTGGCCCGCGGCGAACGAAAACTTGCAGCCGGTCCGCTCGGCGCCGCCGGTCTCTCGTAAGACCGGCGCCTGTTGCAGGCTCGGGAGCAGGACGACCCGCAACTGGCAGAGGGGGTTGCTGTAGATGAGCTGGCCGCTGATTTGGTCACGCTTGAGCATTCCGCCCGGCGTCGGTCGCCCACGTGGATGGATCGTCGACGTGGTCGCTTGTACGACACCCTGCTTTCCCGAGCCGCGGAAGGCGTCCGCGGCCGCAAGCACGGCGACGAGAACGACTCCTCCAACCACGGTGACTGTCGCCCAGCGGCGCATGACGTTTGCGACAACGATACGAGGCAGGAGCGACGGGGGTTCCCGCCGAAACCCCCAGCATGGCGCCCAGAAAGCGTCCTAGGCATCTGCGCCCGAAGACGCCTGCGCGCGTGCGCAAGGTGAAGCGCGCTCGCCGGCGGCGGGGTCAGCAGCATTCCGAGCTGAGCGGCCTCGCTCTGGCTTTCATCGGTCTGTTCCTCGCCGTGCCGCTTTGGCTCGGCTGGGACGGAGGCTTGGTGGGCGAAAAGATCGTCTCGGGGCTGGACGGCCTGGTCGGCTCCGCCCGAGTTGGGGTCCCCGCCGTCGTGCTCCTTCTCGGCGGCCTCATGGTCGCGCGCTCGTCTCTCGTGGCGCTGCAGCCGTTTCGGACCGGGCTCGTCGTCCTTCTGCTCGGGCTGATGACGATCCTGGGCGAGGAGCACGGCGGCTCCACCGGGGAGGCGCTCGAGCTCCTGTTCGGCCGGCTCCTCGGCGGCACGGGGACGACGATCCTAGGAGCCTTCGGCGTCGTGGCGGGCGCTCTCCTGCTCACCGGCGCGTCGCTCGGCGCGCTAGTCCGCAAGTCTGCCGCCACGGCCAGAAAGACGGCTGCGGCCGCACGCCGCACGATGGAGAACGTGCGTATCCAAGCCGAGGACCCGCCGACGCGCCCGAACGCGCCGCCCGTGGACGGGGAGACCGCATACCCGGACGTCGTCGCCGAGGCGCCGGCTCCGCCACCCGTGCTCGTCGCCCAGCTGGAGGAGTTCGAGCCCGACCTGCCGGAGCCGAACCTCTTCGATCCGGCCTCGACCGAGCACGCGGGCTACCGCCTGCCGGACGCCGGCGTCCTCCGACGTTCTCGCGCGGAAAAGGGCGGGCAGCCCGAAAAGGCGATCGAGCGCACCGCCGAGGCTCTCGTCCAGGCGCTCGCCAACTTCGGGGTCGAAGCGCACATCACCGGCCAGGTCGTGGGGCCGCGAGTCACTCGCTACGAGCTCCAGCTCGCGCCCGGGACGAAGGTCGGCAAGGTGGCCGCCCTGAAGGACGACCTCGCCTACGCGCTCGCGACGACGGAGATTCGGATTCTGGCGCCCATTCCGGGCAAACAGGCCGTCGGAGTCGAGGTTCCGAATTTGGCGCCGAACGTCGTCACGCTGGGGGACATCTTCGACGAGCTGCCGAACGGCGCCAGCCCGCTCTCGGTCTGGCTCGGGAAGGACATCTCCGGTGCCTCTGTGTGGGCGGACCTCGCCCGCATGCCCCATATCCTCATTGCAGGTACGACCGGGTCGGGAAAGTCGGGGTGCATCAACACGATGCTGTGCTCCATCCTGCTGCGCTCGACGCCCGACGAGGTGCGGATGATCCTCGTCGACCCGAAGCGCGTCGAGCTGGGACTCTACGAGTCGATTCCGCATCTGCTCACGCCCGTCGTGTCCAGCCCGAAGGCGGCTTCGGCCGTGCTCACCAACGTCCTGACGGAGATGGAGCGCCGCTACGAACGCATGAGCATCGCGCGCGCCCGGAACCTCGGGGAGCTGAACCGAGTGCTCGCCGAGCGCGGGGAGCAGCCGCTCCCGCACCTGCTCATCGTCATCGACGAGCTGGCGGACATGATGATGGTGTCGCCGCAGGAGGTGGAGGACGCCGTGATCAGGCTCGCGCAGAAGTCCCGCGCGGTCGGGATCCACCTCGTGCTCGCGACGCAGCGCCCGTCCGTCGATGTGATCACGGGGATGATCAAGGCGAACGTGCCCTCGCGGATCGCCTTCGCGGTCTCGAGCCAGACCGACAGCCGCGTCATCCTCGACACCTCCGGCGCGGAGAGCCTCCTCGGCCAGGGTGACATGCTCTTCAAGCCGCTCGGGACCTCGCGGCTGCAGCGCATCCAGGGGGCGTATGTGAGCGAGGAGGAAATCGCCCTCATCGTCGAGCAGTGCCGCGCGCAGCGGGGACAGGAGCTCGACGAGTCCCTTCTCGAGGCGCCGAGCGCGCGCGAGCACGACGCCGACGAGGAGGACTTCGATCCCGACGAGGATCCGCTGCTCGAGCGGGCGATCGAAGTGGTCGTGCAGACGCAGACCGCGTCTGTCTCCCTCATCCAGCGGCGGCTGCGCGTGGGCTACACACGCGCGGGCCGCCTCATCGACATGCTGGAGCGCCGGGGCATCATCTCGGGCTACGAGGGCTCGAAGCCGCGGCGTGTGCTCATCGGCGAGGGCGATCTCGAGCGCGTGCTCGCCGACGCTTCTTCCTAACGAAGCGGCTTCCGTTCCGTCCTAGATTTCGGGCCGCCGGAGGGGTTAGCATCCGGCGATTTCCAAAACGGTGGGAAGGGCGAAAAGGGAGGTTCCGTGAACGTGAAGCAGAGGTGGCCGTGGCTGGCGGCCCTCCTGACGCTGCTCGCGCTGTCGGCGGTCGCCGCAGGCTGCGGAGGTGGCGGCGGCGGTGGAGCGACAACAGGAGGAGCCGCCGCGACGACCGGCGGCGGCAAGCAGATCAAGGTCGGTCTCGTCAGCGATACCGGGGGAGTCGACGACCGCGGCTTCAACCAGTTCTCGATCGCAGGCCTCAAGCGCGCGGAGAAGGAGCTGGGCGTCCAGACTCGCGTCTACGTCTCGAATTCCGCCGACGACTACGTTCCGAACCTCCAGGCCGCTGTGCAGGACGGAAACGACCTGGTCATAGCGGTCGGCTTCCTACTCGGTCCGAGCGTCGTCCAGGTGGCCCAGGCGTCGCCCGACACCCAGTTCGCCGCAGTCGACAACTTCTTCGGCGGGGACGGCTGCGAAGCGGCGGGGAC
>DASQXE010000076.1:0-6128 GCA_035639875.1 Gaiellaceae bacterium
GCTGAGTCTTCCTCTAGCTGCCGTTGCGCATGCCGGGCGACGAGCGGGCCGGCGATGCGCGCAAGACGAGTTGTGTACTCGCTCTCCACAACTGTGGTCAGCCGGGTGCCGGCGCCGGTCGGCTCGAGCCGTTGCGTGCTCGTCGCCTCGAAGCCGCTCCCGCGGAGGCGTACCTGTAGCAATCTGGGCGGCTCGTGTCGCACGACCTCAGCCTCGAGCTCGATGCGCTGGCCGTGCTGGAGGAAGACGTCACGGAAGTGAGTCTCGTCCAGCGGCTCCGACTCGACCAGCAGGCCCATCCAGCGAAGCCGCGGTTCGCTCCCGACCAGGAACGGAAAGACGCGCTCGGGGGGCGCGGCGATCTCGACGGCGTGTTCGATCCGCCGGGCTACGAGGCGTCGGGGGTCTCGGCGCGGCGGCGCATCTCCTCCGCCGCCGCCCGCGCTTCCTCGTGCACGCGCCTGCGCATCGCCTCGAACTCGTTCGCCGGCGGAGGCTCGCTTCGGCGCGGCTCCTCGACGACGATCGTCTCGGCGCCCATCCCGGCCGCCTCGAAGTCGCGCTCGTCGACGTCCGCGCGCCGGGCCTCGGCCAGCTTCTGGCGGAGCTCTTCCGCGCGCGGATCGACGGTCGGCGCAGCCCCTGCAGAAACGGGCGGCCGTCTGTGGCGGAGGAGGAGCACGGCGGCGGCGCCCGCGAGGGCGCCGGCTGCCAGTGCGGCCTTCTGATTCACAAGCGGCACTCTCCCACGACAAGTGGGGCGAGGGCAAGCCCGCGACCGCGGCTATACTCGGACGACTTCCTGCCTCGCCCCGGCGCCGCCCCTTCCCGAACGGCGCGAGCAGGCGAGGCCGTTAGACCGAGGGAAGGAGGATTCGGGAACGGTGAACGCATACGAAGTCATGCTCATGCTCGACTCAGAGCTCCCCGAGGAGCGCGAGAACGAGATCCTCGCGCGCGTCCGCGAATTGATCGAGAAGCGGGGAGGGAGCTGGATCGGACACGAGCCGTGGGGGCGCCGCAAGCTCGCGTACGAGATTCGGCACAAGGGTGAGGCGAACTATCACGTCGTACACTTCGACGCCGACCCGGCGGCGCTGCAAGAGCTCACGCGCGTGCTCAAGATCACCGACGACGTCATGCGCCACATGGCCGTCCGGCGACCTGCGGGCCGGGCGAGGTCCAGGGCGGAGCGAGAGGCTGTCCCATCGGCCGGGTAGCATCCGAACGAGTGTTCGATTCAGGAAGGAGATAGGCCGTGGCAAACATCAACCGCGTCGTGCTCGTGGGGAACTTGACCAAGGACCCGGAGCTGCGGCATACGCCGAGCGGAACGGCGGTCTGCAAGCTCCGCTTGGCCGTCAACACGCGCCAGAAGGACGCTTCGACCGGCGAATGGGGCGATAAGCCGAACTACTTCGACGTCACGGTCTGGGGGAACCAGGGCGAGAGCTGCGCCCAGTTCCTCTCCAAGGGTCGGCCCGTCGGCATCGACGGCCGGCTCGACTGGCGCGAATGGGAAGCTCAGGACGGCACGAAGCGTCAGGCCGTCGAGATCATCGCCGACACCGTGCAGTTCCTAGGCAGCCGCAGCGACAGCGAGGGCCAGTCGCAGTACATCCCGCCCTCGGACGTCGCAGCCGACCAATCCGACTTCGTCAAGACCGGCTCGGCGGCGGACGACGACATTCCGTTCTAGGAGGAGAAAACTGGCACGAATGCCACAACAGACGAAGCAAACCGGCCGTAGACGCCCGTCGGCTTCGGCCGGTCCCATCCGGCGGAAGAGCTGTTACTTCTGCAAGGAGAAGATCGAGGAAGTCGACTACAAGAACTACAACCAGCTGCGCCGCTACGTGTCCGAGAAGGGGAAGATTCGCTCCCGCCGGATCACCGGTGCTTGCCGGCGCCACCAGGAGCAGATCGCGGTCGCGGTGAAGCGCGCGCGCGAGATGGCCCTCCTGCCGTACGTGGCCCCGTAACGAATGGAAGTCATCCTCCTTCAGGACGTCGAGCACGTCGGGCTGCGCGGCGAGGTCGTCTCCGTCGCGCGCGGGTACTTGCGCAACTACCTCGAGCCGCGCCGCCTGGCCGAGCAGGCGACTCCTGCGCGCGTCGCCGAGCTCGAGCGGCGCGAGGCGGCTCGCGCCCGGCACGAGGCGGCTACGTTCGAGCAGGCACAGGAGCTCGCTGAAATGCTCGGCAAGATGGAGCTCCGCTTCGACGTCAACGCGGGTCCGCAGGGGACGCTGTTCGGGTCGGTCACGCCCACGAACATCGCCGACGAGCTCTGGGAGAAGCACAAGATCCGCGTCGACCGGCGCAAGATCGGCCTCCCGGACCCGATCAAGCGCGTCGGTCGCTACGACGTCCCAATCGAGCTCTTCCAGGATGTAACGGTCGAGGTGCGGGTTCTTGTCGTGCCTGAGGGCGGCGAGCTCCCGCCCGAAGAGGAGCTTGAGGCAATGGAAGCGGCGGAGCGGGAGCGCGAGGAGGCCGAGGAGGAGGCCGCGGCCGCCTCAGCCGCCGCAGTGGACGCCGCCGTCGCCGAGGTCGAGGCCGAGGAAGCCGAGGACGAAACAGCCGGCGAAGGCGAGCCTGCGCCTGACGCCTCTGCCGAGCCCTCCGAGCCCTCCGAGCCTTCGTAGCGGTCGTCCACAGAGCGTTCCACAGCGATCTGGATAGCCGGACAAAAAGGTCGCTCGGAGCGACAAAAACGAGCGGCTAGGTAACGCCGGCGCGGTGGACGGCTGGGGATGGGCGGTGGATGCCGTCCGATGCGCCTGCGAACATTAGTTCCCTTATGCCTGCAAAAAGGCGCCTTCGGTCTGTGGAAAAACGGCAAGCGGCGGGGCCTTTACGGTCTCGTCCCATGGCGACGAACGCGGCGCGCGCCCTCCACCCGGCAGCCGAGCCGCACGTCCCCCCGCAGAACCTCGACGCAGAGGAATCCGTCCTCGGCGCGATGATGCTCTCCCCTGGTGCGATCGCCGTCGTGAGCGAGATCCTTTCGAGCGACGGGCGGGAGTTCTACCGCGAGAGCCATGCGACGATTTATCGCGCCGCGCTCGGCCTGTACGTCAAAGGGGAGCCGGTCGATGCCATCACGCTGGCGGACGAGCTCGACGAGCGCGGCGAGCTCGAAGACGCGGGCGGCAAGGTGCGCGTGCAGGAGCTCGCGGCCACGGTCCCGGCGACCGCCAACGCGGGCCACTACGCGCAGATCGTCCGCGAGAACGCCACCCTGCGCGGCCTCATCCGCGCGGGCGGGGAGATCTCCCGCCTCGGGTGGGAGCGCCCAGGCGAGGCGACGGAGCTCGTCGACCAGGCTGAGCAGATCGTCTTCGACCTCTCGCAACAGCGCGCTCGCGGCGAGTTCAGCCACATCGAGGAGCTCCTGAAGGAGAGCTTCGAGCGCATCACGGCGCTTTACGAGTCGGGCGCGGACGTCACCGGCGTTCCCTCCGGCTTCCGCGATCTCGACCGCATCACGTCCGGCTTCCAGGAAGGGAACCTCGTCATCGTGGCCGCGAGGCCGAGCATGGGAAAGTCGGCGCTCGGGCTCTGCGTCGCGGCCAATCTCGCCGTCCGCAAGGGCACGCCGGTCGCGCTATTCACCCTCGAGATGTCGAAGTCGGAGGTGACGCAGCGGCTCATGTGCAGCGAGGCGAAGGTGGAGTCGCAACGCCTGCGCACCGGGAAGCTCGGCGTCGACGACTGGCCGCGGCTCACAGCCGCCTGCGACAAGCTCGCCAAGGCGCCCATTTACGTGGACGACACCGGCTCGATCACGATGATGGAGATCCGTTCCAAGGCCCGCCGTCTGAAGGCGAAGCATCCCGACCTCGGGCTCATCATCGTCGACTACCTCCAGCTGATGACCTCAGGGACGACGGCGGAGAACAGGGTGCAGGAGGTTTCACAGATCTCGCGCTCCTTGAAGGTGCTCGCGCGCGACCTCGACGTGCCGATCCTGGCCCTCTCGCAGCTCTCGCGCGCCGTCGAACAGCGCCACGACAAGCGTCCGATCCTCTCCGACCTGAGAGAGAGCGGTAGCCTCGAGCAGGACTCGGACATCGTCATCTTCATCTATCGGGACGAGTACTACGACGACGAATCCGACCAGCAGGGCCTCGCCGAGCTGCACGTCGCCAAGCACCGCAATGGGCCGACCGACACGATCAAGCTCTCGTTCCTGCGGCGCTACGCCAAGTTCGCGGATCTGGCGGCCGCTTGATGGCGAGCTGGGCTCCACCGCTTCGTCCCCCACGCCGCGCGCAGCGCGAGCCAGAGCGGCGGCGGCCCGACGCGCGCGTGCTTCGTGTCGGGCGCCACGTTGTTTCCGACCGCGACCTGCTCGTCTTGGCCGACCGGCTACGCGCCCTCGAGCACGAGCTCGACGCCACCGTCGCGAGGGACGACGAGGCGTTGCAGGCTCGCGCGCACGAGTGCGTCGCCCGTGATCTGGAGGTCGTTACGACCGCACTCAGGCGCGCACGCCTCCCCGCGCATTAAGCTCAATCCATGCCCGCGACCGTGATCGTCGGGGCGCAGTGGGGCGACGAGGGCAAGGGGAAGATCGTCGACTTGCTCGCGCAGAGCTCGGACGTCGTCTGCCGCTACCAGGGCGGGCCGAACGCCGGGCACACGATCGTGCGCGAAGGCGAGACGTTCAAGCTTCATCACGTCCCGTCCGGGATCCTCTACGGGGACAAGATTTGCGTGGTCGGCAGCGGCTGCGTCGTCGATCCGGATCTGCTCGTGCGAGAGATCGACGAGCTCGAGAGCCGTGGGATCTCGACCGCGGGGCTGCGCATCTCCGGCAACGCGCACCTGATCATGCCGTGGCATGTGGCGATCGACTCGGCGAGCGAGCGGCGCCTCGGCAAGCTGCAGATCGGAACGACCAAGCGCGGCATCGGCCCCGCGTACGCGGACAAAGCGGCGCGGCTCGGTATTCGGGTCCAGGACCTCCTCGACCCGAAGATCCTGCGGCAGAAGGTCGAGACCGCGCTCGCGGAGAAGAACCGCGTGCTCGACCGCGTCTACGGCGTCGAGCCGCTCGACGGCGAGCGTCTTGCGGCCGACCTGGAGAAGTGCGCTCGGCGGTTGCGGCCATACGTGTCCGACACGTCCCTGCTCGTGGACCACGCGCTGAAGGAGGATCGGCGCGTCCTGCTCGAGGGCGCGCAGGGAACCCTCCTCGATCTCGATCACGGCACGTATCCGTTCGTCACCTCGTCGAACCCGGTCGCAGGCGCGGCCGCGACGGGCATCGGCATCGGGCCGACACGGATCGACAGCGTCCTGGGCGTCGCCAAGGCGTACGTGACGCGTGTCGGCGAAGGGCCCTTCCCCACCGAGATCGAAGGGCCCGACCAGGCCCGGATCCGCGAATTGGGCGAGGAGTACGGCACGACCACGGGGCGTGAACGGCGCTGCGGGTGGCTCGACCTCGTCGCTCTCCGCTTCGCGGCGCGCCTGAACGGCATGACTTCGCTCGCGCTGACGAAGCTCGACGTTCTCTCGGCCTTCGCGGAGATCTCCGTCTGCGTCCGGTACCGCCTCCCGGCCGGGACCGAGACGGACGAGTTCCCCGCCCACCAGAGCGACTTCCACCACGCGCGCCCTGTCTACGAGACGTTGCCCGGCTGGGGCGAGCCGATAGAGGACGGCCTGCCGGAAGCCGCTCGCCGGTACGTGGACTTCGTCGAGCGCGCGCTCGACCTCGAGGTCAGCATGATCGGGATAGGCGCCGACCGCGCACGCGTCCTCACGCCGCACGGGCTCGCCGGCATCGCGTGACTGCCGTCCGGCTCGACCACGTCGTCATCGCCGTCTCCGAGTGGGAGCGCTCGAACGCGTTCTATCGCGATGTCGTCGGCGCGGAGCTCGTGGAGTACGGCAACGGGCGGTTTGCCTACCGCTTCGGCGACCAGCAGGTGAACGTGCACGGCCCCGGCGTGGACGTGGGCAGCCTCGTCGCGAGAAAGCCGGTGGAGCCGGGGAACAGCGACGTCTGCTTCGTCTGGGAGGGCCCGATCGAGGAGGCGGTGGAGCACCTGGCCGCTCGCGGCGTGACCGTCGAGACGGGGCCCGTGCGCCGCCGCGGCGGGCGCGGGGACGGA
>DASQXE010000077.1:0-2248 GCA_035639875.1 Gaiellaceae bacterium
AGCCGCTCGCTGATGCGCCGTTCGGCCTCGGCGTCTTCGATTCGGCGGGCGACCTTTTCCGCCCGCCGCCAGAGCTCTCCAGCCGCGTCGACAGCATCGAGGGACGCGGCCCGCTCGGCGGCGCGTTCGAGGTAGGCGAGCGCCTTCGTCAGCTCGCCGCTTCTCGCGTACAGGTCCGCAAGCAGTTCGAGGTGGTCCTCGGGCAAGCCCGGGACGAGCTCTTCGTAGGCGTGCGCGGCTCGGCCGGCAAGCTCCTCCATGCGGCCCGGAGTGAGAGTCGAGAGCGCCGCCTCCTGGAAGAGCCCGTGCGTGAACGAGCACGCGAGCTCAGGGAAGCGCCGCGCTTCCCGCACGATCCCGGCGCGGAGTAGGCCGCCGAGAGCCTCGTTCCCGGGCTGGAGCTGCGCGGCGCGCTCGGCAACACGCGACGAGAAAGTCCTCCCGATGACCGCGCCCGCCTGCGCCAGGCGACGCGCGCCGTCCGGGAGCCGGTCGATACGCGCGACGAGCAGGTTCTCGAGCGCGGGAGGCAGAAGCTGCGACGCTTTCACCGTCAACGTCCACGTCCTCCCGCGCTCGAGGCCGCCGCCGTCGACGAGCGCGCGCAAGAGCTCCTGGAGGTAGAGCGGATTCCCCTCCGCTCGCTTCGCGATCTCGCGGCGCGCCGCCTCATCCAATCCTGGTAGGAGAAGCGACAGGAGCTTCGCCGATTCGTCGGGGTCGAGGGGAGCGAGGCTGATCTCCGTTGCGCGGTGTCCGTACTCGGACAGAACCCGAAGACGGAACGCGGCGCCCTCCGAGCCTGGGTCTGTGCGCAGCGTCGCCGCGAAGAGGACCGGTGCGACGTCCGTGAGCGAGAGAAGCTCCTCGGCGAGGAGACGCGTCGACCGGTCCGCCCAGTGGAGGTCCTCGACTGCGAGGAGGACAGGTGCCTCGCGGCTGAGCGCCTCGATCCAGCGACGGAAAGCCTGAGGTGCAGTCAGATCTTCTCCCGCCGTCTGTTCGTCACGCTCCGACATGACGCCGAGGAAGGCGCCGAGTGCAGGGAGTGCGTCCGGGACGAGAGCTCCCAGGCGCGCTCGAAGCCGCGTCCGCGCGGCGACGCTCGGTTCGCCTTCGGCGATACCGAGCCACCCGCGCAACATCTCGACGAAGGGCCAGTAGACGGAGCCGCCCCCGTAGGAGGGGCACTGGCCCTCGACCCAAGTCACTCTTTCGCCCGCGACGGCCTGGAGCTCGTTGAGGAGCCGCGTCTTGCCGAGCCCGGCCTCGCCCACGAGCAAGAGCACCTGCCCGCGCCCGGCTACGAGCTCGTCGATTGTCGAGTGCAAGCGCGTGATCTCCTTCTCGCGGCCGACCAAAGGGACACGCGCAGGCGCCTGCGCGACCGGGCGCGGGCTGACCAGCTGCCAGGAAGCCACCGGCTCCGCCCGCCCTTTGACGCTCACGCCCCCGAGGGGCTCCAGTGCGAATCGATGCGCGAGGAGCTTCGCCGCCGCATCGCCGACGACGATCGTGCCGGGCGCTGCCGATGCCTGTAACCGTGCCGCGACGTTGGTGGTGTCACCAAGAGCGACCGTCCCGCCTTCGCCGGCGCCGATCGGCCCCACGGCTGTGGGACCGCTGTTGATGCCGACGCGAACGTTGAAATCCGGTATGTCCCAGGCCGCCGCGACGTCCCGGCCGTAGTCGCCGACGATCTGGAGGATCCGCAAGCCCGAACGGGCCGCCCGCTCAGGGTCGTCCTCGTGGGCGGCAGGGACGCCGAAATACGCGCAGATCCCGTCGCCCATGTAGGCCTGCACCATCCCGCCGAACTCCTCGACGGCGCCGCTCATCCGAGTGACGCACTCGCCGATGAGGGCCTTTACCTCTTCGGGGGGTAAGCGCTCACCCAACGCCGTCGAGCCGACGATGTCGGCGAAGAGGACGGTGACGGGGCGGAGCTCGTCTTCAGCAGGCCTGCCCAAGCTCACGATCCGCCCAATCGTTGCACATGGTCAACGCGTCGAAAGGCGCAGACTCGGGCGAGGCTCGGCGCTAGCAGCCGCTGAGAGCGAGCGGCCCGCGAGGGCCGCGGAACGAATACGTCTCGCCTGCGACGGTACTCTCGATGCAGTACGCGTGCTTCCAGGCGCGCGCGATCTTCAGCTCGGTCGGGATGCCGTAGTCGTACTTCGTGCGCAGCTTCGTGATTGTCATGCCGCGGTACGTGCCGTGATCGGCATGCCACGCTTCGATGGCTGGA
>DASQXE010000078.1:0-2076 GCA_035639875.1 Gaiellaceae bacterium
GGAGGGACAGTGCCGCTTCCGCCAGGACTCGCCCGCTTGCGGCGTCTCCGCCGTTGCTCGCCAACGAGGACGCTGCGATCAGCGCTTTGCCCCGCGCTGGCGTCGGACGCTCGTCTCCAGCGAGCGCGCGTTCCAAGCGACTCCGCCCTTCTGCTAAGTAGGCGCGATCCCTCCAGAACGCCCACAGCGCTCCGGCCAAACGCAGTTCGAGCTCGCCCTCACTCGCGGCGTGCATGTGGTCGAGGGCCGCGCGAACGTTGTCATACTCAAGCTCGAGCTGGTCGAGCAGCTCGCGTGATTCCGCGTGCCCGTAGAGACGGGGTTCCGCTTCTTCCGCGAGTGCGAGGAACCACTCGGCATGCCGACGCGCGAGGCCGGGCTCGTCGAGCCGCTCGGCCGCGTACTCGCGGATCGTCTCCAGCATCGAGAAGCGCTCGCCGGAGTGGCGGAGGAGGCTCTTGTCGATGAGCGACTGCAGCAGGTCGAGGTCTGCGTCTGCGACTTCCTCTGCCGCGTCGAGCGTGCAGCCACCTGCGAAGACCGAAAGTCGTCGGAAGAGCTCCTGCTCTTCCGACGACAAGAGATCGTGCGACCACTCGATCGTCGCCCGCAGCGTCTGCTGGCGGGCTTCGGCATCGCGGCCTCCCTTCAGCAGGTCGAGCCGCTTGGACAGGCGCTCGAGGATCTGCTTGGGCGAGAGGACGCTCGTTCTGGCCGCCGCCAGCTCGAGCGCGAGCGGGAGGTTGTCCAGCCGGCGGCAGAGCTCGGCCGTCGTCTCGTCGGCTTCGGCTCGCGCCCGCTCGCAGAAGAGCACGACCGCCTCGTCGTCCGTCAGAGGCGGGACAGCGTACTCGACCTCGCCCCTGATCCGAAGCAGCTCCCGACTCGTTGCGAGCAGCTTCAGGTTGGGGCAGGCCTCCAGCAGGAGGCCGAGCTCGGGCGCCGCCTCGACCACCTGCTCCAGGTTGTCAAGTAGAAGCAGCAGCTCGCGATCGCCGATGTGCTCGGCGAGCGAGTCCTTGGCCCCCAGGGTCTCGGAGATCTCGCCGAAGACGAGTGCCGCGTCGCGCAGCGGGGCGAGGCCGACCCAGAAGACGCCCGCCTTGAACTCGGGTACGAGGTCCGAGGCCGCTTCGATCGCAAGCCTGGTCTTCCCCGAACCGCCCGGGCCCGAGAGGGTGACCAGCCGCGCCCCGTCCTGGAGCAGCGCGGTCACCTCGCGCGTCTCCCGCTCGCGGCCGACGAAGCTCGACGCCGGCCGGGGCAGGTTCGTGTTCGAGATCGTCTTCAAGGGCGGGAAGCGCTCTGAGCCGAGCTGGAAGATCCACGCCGGCGCCTCGAAGTCCTTCAAGCGGTGCTCGCCCAGGTCGGTCAGCCCGCCGTCGACGAGTTCGCGCGTCTCCTTCGAGAGCAGCACCTGTCCGCCGTGGCCAGCCGCGGCGATCCGCGCTGCTCGATGCACGTCCATGCCGACGTAGCCCTCCTCGCGCAGCAGCGGCGTCCCGGTGTGGATCCCGATGCGCACACGGACCGGACCCTGAGCGAGCGCCTCGTTTAACCTCCTGCGCGGCCGCGAGCGCGCCCTGCGCCGTCGGGAAGGCGACGAAGAATGCATCGCCCTGCGTGTCGACCTCGACACCGCCGTGGGCATTGAAGGCCCCACGCAAGATCAAGCGATGCTTCTCGAGCGCCTCTGCATACATCTCCGGCCCGAGCTCATGCAGAAGTCTTGTCGAGCCTTCGACGTCAGTGAAGAGAAAGGTGACTGTCCCTGAAGGGAGATCGCGCTTCACTCGACGACATGATGCGCCAGAGGAGCTCCGGGGAAAAGGCGGCCGGGGCGGCAGGCATCAGAGCTCGCGAACCTCGATGAAGCGGTAGGCGACGCGGTCGGGGAAATGTGTCCACATCCTGCCCCCGCTTTGAACCTGCAACCGCGGGGATGTGACACCCTCTCTCGCGGGAGGGGTCATGTTATCGCCCAACCAGACAACTACTGTTGCCCTTTTGCAGGGAGATCTCTTGAGCGCCCGCGTCACCGGCGCGGATGAACCGTGCCGCAAGGCGATCTTAGAC